>CAYRTG010000023.1:0-25122 GCA_964427365.1 uncultured Ruminococcus sp.
TACCTATATCAGTTAATGTTGCTTTTAATTCCGGTAAAGGCATGGTAAATCTTTGACTGAGATAACGCAGTGACGCACCCAGTTCTCCGTCCGGACCTCCATATTGTGTGATAATTATTTTTGCCAGCTTGGGGTTTGGATTTTTGATATTTACAGGGTATTGTAATTTTTTTTCATATACAAACATCAGTTGTCCTCCTCGTTTTCCCATGGCCACGGAGATTTTATCCATTTCCATTTATTTTTATTATTGTTTTTTGCAAAGAGAGGACCATACTTCTCTTCAAAGGATTTTTTGATTGGCTTTAGTTTTTCTGTGAATTCCTCAATTCTTGCAATAGTTGCTTTATCATTTGGGTGAGTATCAAGGTACAGTTGCAAATCATAAATAATAAACTGGTATGAAGCCAGCTTTTTCATTAATATTTCTCGTTCAGTCATTTTTTCCTCCTCGGCATTTGCTGCCATAGAAAGGTTTATCAAGCACAGGGTATGCTGTGCCGGCTTCTAATGCTTGTGCAGGGGAATATATTTTTGAGTTAAACTGCTGATATGGAACATATGCCATAGTTTCTACAGTATCTTTTGGCAAAGGAGACAATCCGTAATCAGCCATAATTGTATCTAAAATCTCCAAAATTCCACTCCTTTAATTTAGTGAATTGAAGATACTGACTTTGAATAACCAGTATAAATCTTCAATATATATTATGCGGATTGCAAGGACAAGGTTAATATTTTATGAAAAATATGAATAAGTTTGAAGAATTGTTTAAAATAATTTTCATAAGCATTTCAGTATTATTTCATATATTTTTCACTTTAGAAAATTATTATATATGTGCAACATAAAAAACGGAGGCGATTATATGTCTGATAATCCATATTTAAATGATAATGTTAACAACAATAGTCCGGTAAACAATGAACCCGATTTTACACCTGATGAATACTACCAACGATCTTTAAGTCAGGAAGAGCCTGCTATAGACAACCATGATTCAACTTCCGGTGAGATTCCTGTCAGTGAACATCAGGCACCTGAACAATCTGCATATTCATCTCAGAATATTTATAGCAGCAATACTCATAACACAAGCTACGCTTCATATCCGAATTATTACCATTCTTACGGACAACAGCCTTATACTGTACCGCAGAAAAAGTCTAAAAAGAAAAAAGAGAAAAAAGAGAAAAAACCGGTAACAAAAGGTTCTTTAGTAGCAATACTTATTGTGAGTATTTTATGCTCATCAGTTTTAGGTGCTTTTGGAGGATATTTTGCATCAAAAGGAAACAACACCGGCTTAACAATTAATAAAAGTGATGGACAGGGAACATCTTATGTATCTACAGGTGCATCGCTTACAACAAAAGAAATTGTTGAGAAAGCAGCGGATACTGTTGTAGAAATCACAACAGAGGAAGTTGTAACGGGTACTTTTTCACAACAATATATTCAGCAGGGAGCAGGCTCCGGCGTGGTTATTTCCTCAGACGGATATATTATTACTAACTATCACGTGATAGAAGATGCTTCAGAAATATCAGTAACTTTAAGAGATCAAACAGCCTATACGGACGTAAAGGTTGTAGGTGTTTATGAAGACGGAGATATTGCTTTGCTAAAAATTTCACCGAAAAGCGACCTTAAAGCTGCAACATTTGGAAATTCTGACAATCTTAAAGTGGGAGATTATGCTATAGCAATAGGTAATCCTTTAGGACAGCTTGGGGGAACAGTAACTGACGGCATTATCAGTGCTCTTGACCGCAAGGTAACCATTGACAACGAAACTATGAACTTGTTGCAGACAAATGCGGAAATAAGTCCCGGAAACTCAGGCGGCGGATTGTTTGACGGCAACGGTGAGCTTATAGGTATAGTTAATGCAAAGAACGCTTCAGAAACAGCAGAAGGATTGGGATTTGCAATCCCGATTAACGATGTCGTTGATGTGCTTTCAGACCTTAAGGAATATGGATATGTTAAGGGACAGATTGACCTTGGTATGTCTCTTTCTGATATTAGCTCTACTGCGCAGGCTTGGATGTATGGCACAAGCCAAACAGGTGTTTATGTTACAAGTGTAAATAATGGCAGTAATGCAGCCAAAGCCGGCTTTAATGCAGGAGATACCATTACCGAAGTCAACGGAAAAAAAGTTGAGTCAACAGCAGAGCTTAATGAGATAATTGATAAGCTCAAGGTTGGAGATGAGGTTTCTTTCAAGGTTTATCGCGGCAGACAAAGCGGTACTTTAAAAATGACACTTGAGGAATATTCACCTTCAATTTCCTCAGACTCTGACAATAAGGAAAATGATAGCGACAACAACATTGATTCTCCATGGGATATTTTCGGACAGTAATTTTCATTATTTGATTTAGCAAATATAAGTAAGCCCTTTTGTTTTTGTAACAGAAGGGCTTTTATTTATTGTAAATAATGATATAATAAACCTATAGTTAATACTGTTATAAGGTGGTGAATTATGAAACTTAGCCGTAAATTCTATAACCGTTATGTTCTTGATGTTGCGGTGGATATACTTGGAAAAACTATGGTTTATATTACACCTGAGGGAATTGCAAAGGCTAAAATTGTTGAGGTTGAAGCTTATTCGGGACTATGTGATAAAGCGGCACATTCCTATAATAATCTTCGTACAAAAAGGACAGAAGTGCAGTTTTCACAGGGCGGGTATGTATACACATATCTTATTTACGGAATTCATACCTGTATGAATATTGTGGTAAATAAAGAGAATATTCCCGAATCCTTGCTTATAAGGGCATTAGAGCCTGTTCAGGGTATTGAACTTATGAAAAAAAGACGTGGAATTTCAAATGTTAAACAGCTTACTAATGGTCCGGGCAAGCTTTGTAAAGCTATGGGAATTAATATGAATAACTATGGTGACGACCTGTGTTCAGATAGCTTTTATTTAGAAGATGCAGAGCCTGTTACAAAAGAAAATATAGTTATTACCAAGCGTATTAATATTGATTATGCCGAAGAAGCAAAAAATTTAATGTGGAGGTTTTATATTAAAGATAATCCCTATGTTTCAAATACACGTTAAGGCTGTTAAAGTTTAATTAAAATTGTAAAAGTATTTATTATACGGAAATGTATTATAATGTAAAATATTTGTAACAAAACAGGAGGCATATTGTGTATAAAAATATTGAAAAACAAACTAAACTATATCTAAAAGATTTGGTGTATTATCAGCAAGGACAGATTGTCAGCAGAACGTTAGTTCAGAACGATGCAGTGAGTGTAACAATTTTTTCATTTGATAAAGGCGAAGAAATTTCCACCCACGCTTCCGGCGGGGATGCAATGGTAACAGTCCTTGAGGGTATAGGCAGATTTACAATCGGAGGGGAAATATATATTCTTAATGAAGGAGAAACAATTATTATGCCCAAGGGTATTCCCCACGCAGTATATGGTGAAGAGAAATTCAAAATGGAGCTTATTATATCATTTTAAAAAATATTTCTATAAAAGAAAAATCCACTCCCTGTAATGATACGTATCTCCAAAGGGGTCTAACCTTTGGATTACTTCATAACAGAGTGGATTTTTATGCTAAAATAGTAAATCAAATATTATTTATTATTTTCATAACGCTTTTAGGAACATATTTTGAAATATCCTGACCGTATGAGGCAAGTTCTTTTACCATAGAAGAAGATACAGCAGCATTCTTAGCTCTGAAGTATATGTATTCAAGCTCAGGATTAATAAGCCTATTTACTTCAGCAATGTTTTCCTCATAATTATAGTCCATATTATTTCTCAAGCCACGAATCATATAGCCAATATTGTTATCCTTGGTATATTGAGCAGTCAGTCCGCAAAAAATACAAACCTCACAGTTAGTAATATTATTGTCAATTAAAGCAAACTCAATAGCAGTTTTAATTTTATCAGCGTCATAACTTCTTTGCTTTGTCGTATTTACACCTATAAGAATATAAACTTTATCAAACAGGGGAGACGCTTTTTTCACTATATCAAGATGTCCGTTTGTAAAGGGGTCAAAAGAACCGGGATATATAGCTGTTTTGTACATTTTTTCACCTTTTTCTCAGTGGAGATGATTACAAGTTTATTCTATCACTGAAAACGTATAAAGTCAATTAATTAGTTGTTGTATTTTTATTTACAATGAATTTTATTAATAAAATAAAATCACAATGCTTTGTCTATATTTGAGCTTATATTTTTATTGCTTTTTACATTACATAATGTTATAATTAATAGTATGTAAATTAAAATGAAATGAGGCTGTTTTATGATACCTAAGGTTAAATTACTTGCATACACACCTAATCCTCAGCAGGTAGTAGCAATGGCAGCAAAGCTTTGTTACTCAGCTTCCGATGTTGAAAATATAAAAGATGGATTAGACGAAAAAAAGACTGCTGACTTTATTGAAATGCTTTCAAATATGGGACATGGCAGTCCGATTGAGCATGCTTCATTTACCTTTGGAATTGAGGGTATAAGCAGGGCCTGCTCACATCAGCTTGTGCGTCATAGAATTGCATCATATAGTCAGCAGTCCCAGCGTTATGTTGATGGAACAAAATTCGAGTTTGTAACTCCGCCGGAAATTGAAAAGAACGAAAAAGCTTATAATGCCTATAAAAAGGTAATTGATATGCAGTCAGAAGCATATAAAGAAATACGTGATGCCCTGGTTGCAGGATATATTAAAGAATATTCTGATAAGGAATTAAATGGAACTGACGCAGAAATAATGGAATGGTTTAAAGCAGAGAATAAATCTCAATATTCTGCTTTCTTAAAAAAAGCAAATGAGGATGCAAGATTTGTATTGCCAAATGCTTGTACTACAAAAATTATCTGTACATTTAATACCCGAAGTCTTGAAAATTTCTTTGCACACCGTTGTTGTAATCGTGCTCAGTGGGAAATCAGAATGGTAGCAGAGCAGATGCTTTTGCAGTGTTTAGAGGTTGCGCCTAACTTGTTTTCAAAGTGCGGCCCAAGCTGTCTTTTCGGACCTTGTCCTGAGGGCAAGATGAGCTGTGGCAAGCAAAAGGAAATGAGGGTTAAATATGGAAGGTAAGTTTATTGTTATTGAGGGACTTGACGGTTCCGGTAAAGCAACTCAGACTGAAATTCTCAGAGAAAAACTTCAGTCAAAAGGCAATAGAGTAACAAAGCTTACTTTTCCCGATTATGACAATCCAAGCTCATCTTTGGTAAAAATGTATCTCGGTGGTGAGTTGGGAGACAAGCCATATGATGTAAACGCTTATGCAGCTTCTGCATTCTATTCAGTTGACAGAGTGGCAAGTTATCTGAAATTTTGGAAAAATGATTATGAAACCGGCGCTGTAATTTTAGCTGATCGTTATGCCACATCAAATATAATTTATCAGATGTCTAAACTTTCCAAGGAAGAATGGGACTCTTTTATAAAATTTCAGGAGGATTTTGAGTACAACAAATTAAAAGTACCAAAACCTGATTTGATAATTTATCTTGACGTTGAGCCTGATGTATCCCAAAAGCTTCTTTTAGGCAGATACAAAGGAAATGAAAATAAAAAGGACTTGCACGAAAAGAACCTTGACTTTCTCCTTAATTGCAGAAAGTCAGCACTATACGCTGCCGATAAGCTTAACTGGAAAAAGATAACCTGCACAAAAAATGGTAAAATGAGAACAATAGAAGAAATTTCCAAGGATATTATAAATATAGTAGAAGGATAGATTTATGCTTAATTTTAGAGAGCCGCGCAAGGAGGATATTCCAACTCTAAGAAAGCTATATGAAAAATACGGTACAATGGGTTGCGACTGCAATCCGGCGAATATCTTTATCTGGCGTAAAAAATATAATATAAAGATTAGTACGACCAATGGATTTTTGGTAAAAGCCTATTTCAAAAAAGATGATAAAACGCCTTGGGGCTACTGCTTCCCTATAGGTGACGGCGATATTAAATCAGCAATCTATGATATTTTTGAAGATGCAAAGCAAAGAAAATGTAAGCTGAATTTTGTAATGCTTACATCTTCACAAAAGGAAAAGCTAATTGAGCTTACTGATAATCATTATTCCTTTAAAGAATTAAAAGGCGATGAGGATTATATTTATACAAACTATGACCTTGCAGTCTTACCGGGGAAAAAATATCACAGTAAGCGTAACCATATTTCAAAATTTAACAAACTATATCCTAATTGGCAGTTCAAGGTTATGAATAAGGATAATTTTACCGATGCTATGGAAGTAGTAGATAAATGGTGTAAGAATAATAATATTGATACAAAAACCTTTGAGGAATACTATTCTATTAAAGAAACCTTTAAGAATTACGAATTACTTAGAATTCACGGAGGTATTCTATATGTGGATAATACCCCTGTGGCAATGACCATGGGCTCAGAAATAAATCTTTCAACCTTTGATGTTGCTTTTGAAAAAGCCCTTGTTGAGTATGAAGGCTCTTATGCAAAGATTAACAATGAGTTTGCAAAAACCCTTGTAGGCTTTGAGTTTATTAACAGGGAAGAGGATATGGATATTGAAAGTCTTAGAAAATCTAAGCTTTCCTACCATCCTGTTGCAATTTTACAGCGTTTCAGCGGTGAGAGAAATGATTGAATTTAAGCAGGCTGTAACAGAAGACATTAGTTCTTTAAAAGAATTATGGTTTGAAGCATTTAAAGAAAACGAAGAACAGCTAAATTGTTTTTTTGAAACTATTTTTTCTTCGCAAATTGCATATGTAGCAAAAGATAATGAAAGTCTTGTTGCAATGGTATATATGCTTGATACTATGGTAAACAGCAGAAAAGCCGCATACCTTTACGCCGCTGCCACAAAGAAAGAGTATCAGGGACAAGGCATAATGACTAACCTTGTAGATTATGCAATCAATAATTCTAATATAGAATTATGTATTACTATGCCTGCAACATCTTCTTTATATCACTATTATGAAAAACTGGGATTTCAACCCCTTAAACAAACTGAAACTGTATATTCACGTGAAGAGCTTACACAAATTGCAAAACCTTATGAGCAAGAAGAAATCTTTGTTAACAGCTACTGTGGAATACGAAACAGAGTGCTGAAAAATAATTTCCTTTTTTGGAATAATAATCATATTGATTATGCCCTCAATTATGAAGAAAGCTACGGCTCAAAGATTATCAAAAACAATTTTGGTTATGCGATTTTAAGTGAAGATAAAACTTGTAGGGTTTTGGAAATAATATGTGATGAAAAGAATATGCCATATATGATAACCGATATTCTAGAAAATACGGAGTGCAGTACATTTGTGTTCTGTTTATCAGAAAATCAAAATTCTATTATTCCTGATAAAACCGGTTTTGAAATAAATTACGGAATGGTAAAATATTTAACAGATTATAAACCTGATTATATATATGCAAGGCTGCTCCTTGACTAACTTTACAGAATGAAAGGAAGTTTATTATGATTTATTTAATGTTAGCCGACGGTTTTGAAATTACCGAAGCGTTAACGACAGTTGACGTTTTGCGCAGAGCAAAGCTACAGGTTAAAACAGTTGGTGTATATTCAAAAACTGTTGAGTCCTCCTGTAATATTAAGGTCGAAGCTGATATTACACCTGATGAAGTGGATTATAACAATATGGATGCAGTAATTCTGCCCGGCGGACTTGACGGCACCCGCAATCTGGAAAGGTCAGATTTTGTACAGGCAACTCTTGATTATGCATCTTCTAATAATAAATATATATGTGCAATTTGCGCAGCCCCATCTATTCTTGGCCACAAGGGTATTCTTGATAATAAAAATGCTACCTGTTATCCAGGATTTGAAGTTAATCCCGATAAGGTTAATTACACAGGTGAGCCTGCTGTATGTACAGATATGGTTATTACAGGAAAGGGCGCAGGTTGTACAATTCAGTTTGGACTTTTAATTTCAGAAAAACTTGCTTCAAAAGAAATAGCTGACAATGTTAGTGAGGCTATGCAATGCCCGTAAGAAATCTCAAGCAGAAGAAAATAGAATTCCGTTCTAAGCACAAAAAAATCAGAAGTACTTTTTCACCGGAAAAGAAAGCAGATCTTGATAAAGCCATAACAAAAAATTTCCTATCAAATCAGGCATATAAAGACGCTGATACAATATTTGTGTTTATTTCAAAGGATATTGAGGTAGATACATCAGGAATTGTAAATCAGGCTTTTGCTGACGGAAAAAAGGTTGCTGCACCTCGTTGTAATACTGAGGACAAGCTAATGGATTATTACTACATTTCTTCATATAATGACCTTCAAAAAGGCTCATATGACTTGATGGAGCCGGATATTAGTAAATGCGAAAAGGTAACTGATTTAACATCAGGGGTATGTATGGTACCCGGGCTTGTATATGACAGAGAGGGCTACCGCCTGGGATTTGGCAAAGGCTATTATGACCGTTTTCTGATAAACTTTACAGGCGTAACAATAGGAGTTTGCTATTCCCGATGTGTGGAGCAGGAATTGCCAAGAGGCTTTTATGACAAGCCTATAGATTTATTAGTAACAGAAAAATATACAGTGGATACTAGAAATATGTAGTTAACATAGCAGTACATTTGTAAAAATCGATTAATTGGGAGACTCATATGGATAACGAAAATTTAAACAACAGCACCTCCATTAACGAACAAAGAAAGAAAAAGGTACAGGATTTTAAACTTAGTATAAACCAGGAGGATTTGGCAGTAGGTGAGCAGTATCGGCATAATAAAGGAATAGGTTTAACCCGGGAGTCTATAAGTTCATATTCTGACGAGGATGTAAAGGTTCAGATGGAGCGAAATTCAAAAAGCATCCGCAAAAAACAAGAAAAAAAACGTAAAGAGGAAAAGAAATTTATAGACCGCAAAAACCGCAGAACTTTCGGATTAATATGGTGGCTTTCGGTAGTACTTGTGGGGATAATGTTCGCTGTATTTATAATAATTGGTGTCAACGATATGCTTGCTATCAACAGAACGGGCGATAATACTGTAACTGTGAAAATCCCGAAAGATCCGACTATTAATGACGTTTGTCAGGTGCTAACAGAAAAAGGTGTTATTAAAGAACCTACATATTTTTCAATATATGCTTCTATTACAAAAAATACTGACAGCTTTACACAAGGCGTTTATGAAATGCAAACCAATATGGACTATGAGGCAATTATTAACTATCTACAGTCAATGGCAAACCGTAAGGATACAGTTAAGGTAACAATTCCTGAGGGAGAAAATGTAATAGAAATTGCAAAAAGACTTAAAAAAGCTAAGGTTCTTGATGATGTTGATGAATTTTTAAAACTTTGCAATTCTGATAGATTCGACGAAAGCTTTGACTTTATCGGAAAAATCAAAAATTCTGACAAGCGTTACTATAAGCTTGAGGGATATTTGTTTCCTGATACATACGAGTGCTATGTAAATGAAGACCCTGAAATTACTATTAAAAGAATGTTAAATGTTTACGAGCTTAGAATGTACACCGACCAGGTAGTTGAAGGCTACCAAAATGAAGTGAATGTTGCAAAGGCAGTTAAAAAAAGCAAATATTCTATGAGTGAGATACTAATAATGGCTTCCATTATTCAGGCTGAAGCAGCAAATGTTGAAGATATGTACAATATCAGTTCAGTACTTCATAACCGACTTGAAAACGGCATGACTTATGATATTGCCACTCTTGATTGTGACTCAACAACATATTATCCATATCGTACTAAGAAAAATGTTCCGGAAAGTAAAGGCAAAAACTATAAGAGCAAGTACGATACTTACACCATTAAGGGTCTGCCTGCAGGTTCAATATGCAATCCCGGTATGCTGGCAATTTGTGCTGCGTTATATCCAAACAATACATCCTATATGTACTTCTGCCATTCAGAGGAAGGTACTCCATACTATGCAAGCACACTTTATCAGCATAATATAAACTTATATGCCAGTGGTAACAGATAATGATAAAACCTGAAATATTAGCTCCTGCAGGTGATTTTGAATGTCTTGAGTCAGCAATAAAATTTGGTGCAGACGCAGTATTCCTTGCAGGAACAGAGTTTGGAATGAGAACAGCATCAGCAAACTTTGATAATGAACAATTGAAAAAGGCCTGCACATTTGCCCACGAAAACAATGTAAAGGTTCATTTGACCTGTAATACTTTGCCGAGAGTTAACCAGGTGGAAAGGCTTCCCGAGTTTTTAATGATGGCGCAGGATTCAGGTGTTGATGCATTTATTATTGCAGATGTGGGAGTAATGAAGCTTGCTAAAAAGTACACTCCTAAAGTTAGTCTGCATGTTTCTACACAGGCAGGTGTTACAAACCACATTACAGCAAACACACTGTACAATATGGGTGCATCAAGAGTGGTTTTGGCAAGAGAATTGTCATTAACAGAAATTGCAGCAATTCGTGATAAAACTCCGAAAGATCTCGAAATTGAAACCTTTGTCCACGGTGCAATGTGCGTATCTTTTTCAGGCAGATGTTTAATTTCAAGCTATATGACAGGAAGGGACGCAAACCGTGGAGATTGCGCTCAGCCTTGCAGATGGAAATACCATCTTTTTGAAGAGAACAGGGACGGACAGTATTTTCCTGTAGAAGAAACCAATCAAGGTACATTTCTGTATAATTCAAGAGATTTGTGTATGATTGAGCATATTCCTGAGCTGGTAAAAGCAGGTATTTCAAGCTTTAAAATTGAGGGCAGAGCAAAGTCCAGCTACTACGTTGCAGTTATAACAAACGCTTACTGCCAGGCAGTAAATAAATATATGAAAAATCCCGAGGGCTTTGTACTTCCCGATTGGATAAAGGAAGAAACAGAAAAAATCAGCCACCGTGATTATAGCACAGGTTTTTATTTTGGCGGAGAGCCGGGTCAGGTTACTGATAACGGAGGATATATACGTCAATACGATGTTGTAGCCTTTGCCGTAAAAAGCAACGGAGAAGAAACTGAAATAACTCAGCGCAACAAATTTCTTGTAGGTGATAAACTGGATGTTCTTCCAACAAATGGAATTCCTTTTCAGACTAAATGCCTTAGGCTTGTAAACAAGTACGGTATTGAAGTAGAAAGCGCACCTCACCCAATGGAGAAACTTACAATGACAACCGATAGGTCTATCCCGGCAGGCTCGGTAATACGAAGAAAAAGAACTTGACAACCTGATAAATCAGTTTTATAATTAACAGGTAATTGTATTTTACAAAATAAATACTGCAAATTGTTATATTACGGCTATGACAGAATGAGTAAGAATAAGTTGTTTTAAAGAGAAAAGTCGGTTTGGTGCAAGACTTTAATAGCTGTCTTACAGCTACTCTCGAGCCTTGTGTGACAAAGCACAACGTAAGCCTGCGTTAAAGGCAATGGAGTGGACAGCTTATGCTGTCAATTTGGGTGGTACCACAGGAGAATTGCTCTTGTCCCATTTTGGGGCAGGAGTTTTATTTTTAGCATATAACTTATGCGATGATGTCCTCCGCTGTTTCAGTGGAGGTTATAATCTCCCGCCGGAACACTGAGGAGCTAACGCTTCCGTCCCGGTTGCAATCTGTCACAAGCTCAATTTCAAGCAGACTTGCCGGGGCGTTGCTCCGATTTAAATTATTAATATTATACGAGGAGAGATAATTATGGAGTGGACAGGACTTAACGAGCTTAGAGAAAAATTCTTGTCTTTTATGGAGTCAAAAGGATGCCTGCGCTTGCCGTCATTTCCGCTTGTTCCTAAAAATGACAAAAGCCTGCTGCTTATTAACAGCGGTATGGCACCAATGAAAAAATACTTTACAGGAGAAGTAACACCCCCAAATAAGAGAGTTACAACCTGTCAGAAGTGTATTCGTACACCTGATATTGACGAGGTCGGTATTACTGACCGCCACGGCACATATTTTGAAATGCTTGGTAACTTTTCCTTCGGTGATTACTTTAAAAGAGAAGCTATTGCATGGGCTTGGGAATTTTTTACAGAAGTACTTGAGATTCCAAAGAAAAAGCTATACATTTCAGTATATAATGATGATGATGAAGCATATGACATTTGGACAAAGGAAGTTGGCGTTGAAGAGGACCATATGGTTCGCCTTGGAAAAGCGGATAACTTTTGGGAGCATGGCAGCGGTCCTTGCGGTCCTTGTTCAGAGATTTACTATGACCGTGGACCTGAGCACGGCTGCGGCAAGCCTGACTGTAAGGTTGGCTGTGATTGTGACAGATATATGGAAGTATGGAATTTAGTTTTCACCCAGTTTGACAATGACGGCAACAATAACTATACTCCTCTTGACCACCCTAATATTGATACAGGTATGGGGCTTGAGCGCCTTGCGTGCGTAATGCAGGGTGTTGATAATCTTTTCCTTGTAGATACTGTTCAAAATATTACTAAGCATATTTCAAGTATTGTAGGTGTTGAGTATGGCGAAAGTGAAAAGACAGATATTTCTCTTCGCGTAATTACGGACCATATCCGCAGTACAACATTTATGATTTCAGATGGTGTAATGCCTTCTAACGAAGGCAGAGGCTATGTACTTAGAAGACTTCTCAGACGTGCGGCACGTCACGGAAGATTGCTAAATTATAATGAGCCGTTTCTTTATAAAATCTGTGACACGGTAATTAAGGAAAATATGTCAGCTTATCCTGAACTTGCGGAAAAACAGGACTTTATTAAAAAGCTGATTAAAGTTGAGGAAGAAAACTTCGCCGGTACAATTGACCAGGGCCTTTCAATGCTGAGAGAAATTATTGAAAAGCGTACTGTTAAGACCTTATCAGGTGAAGATGCATTCAAGCTTAATGATACATTTGGCTTCCCAATTGATCTTACTAAGGAAATTCTTGGTGAGTCAGGAATTAAAGTTGATGTAAAACGCTTTAATGAGCTGTTAAAAGAACAGAAAGAAAGAAGCCGTAATGCAAGAAAGAACGCAGGTACAGACGCATGGATTTCAGAAGCTACTGATCTTTCTGATATTGAGCCCACAAGATTTGTGGGGTATGACGATTACACATCAGAAGGAGTAGTTAAGGCTATTATTATCGGCGGCAAAAGAGTTGATATGGTATCAGAGGGACAGAGTGCCGTTATCGTAACTGAACAGACCCCTTTTTATGCTGAATCAGGCGGACAGGTTGGTGACACAGGTATAATTAAAACTGAAAACTGTGTTATGACTGTTGATAATACTACAAAAGATCACAACTCGGTTTATCTCCATGCTTGTTCAATTGAACAAGGCACAGTGTCTGTAGGCGATAAGGTCAATCTTGCAATAGATGTTCAGCGCAGACTTAGTATCAGACGTAACCATACTGCCGCTCATCTTTTACAGGCAGCCCTAAGAGAAGTCCTGGGTACACACGTTGAACAGGCAGGTCAGTTAGTAACAGACAGCTATTTCCGTTTTGACTTTACACATTTTGAGGCTATGACGGCAAAGCAGCTTATTCAAGTTGAAGAGCTTGTAAATAAGGTAATTCTTCAGGATATTCCTGTAGAAACATTTGAAATGCCTATAGAAGAAGCTAAAAAGCTTGGTGCTATGGCTTTATTTGGTGAGAAATACGGCGATATTGTAAGAGTTGTAAAAGCAGGGGATTTTTCAGTAGAGTTCTGTGGCGGCACACACGTTGAAAACTCCGCAAAGCTTGGATTATTTAAAATTCGTCAGGAAGGCTCTGTCGCAGCAGGCATAAGACGCATTGAGGCTTTTACGGGCTGGAATGTACTTAAATATGCTAACAAAATGATTGGACTCATTGGTACAACCGCTGCTGAACTTAAGATTACTGACCCCAAAGCTTTAGCAGAGGGTGCAGCTAAAATTGCTGAGGATTTAAAGAATAAGGATAAAGAAATTTCAGCCCTTAAGGATAAACTTTCAGCGTCAAAGGTTAGCGGCATTATATCCGGCGGCGAGGATGTTAAGGGAGTTAATGTTATTACAGCAGAGCTTAGTGATGTTCAGGGCGAGCAACTTAGAAAAATTTGTGATATGTGTATAAGCAAAAATTCAAAATCTGTAGTAGTTATTTGCGGTGTAAACGGCTCTAAAGGTACATTTGCCTGCCGTGTAGGTAAAGAGCCGAGAGAACTGGGGCTAAATGCAGGTACAATAGTTAAGGCAGTTGCACAGATAACCGGAGGCAACGGCGGCGGTAAGCCTGATATGGCTATGGCAGGCGCTAAGGATATGTCAAAGATTTCCGAGGCTTTGGCAACAGTAAAAGCATTAGTATCAGAAAGTTTATAACTTGTGCGATTATGTCCTCCGCTTGTAAAGCAACGGGTGTCATTCACTGTTTCAGTGGGAGTTATAATCTCCCACTGGAACACCGAGGAGCTAACTGCTCCCATCGAAGCTGCAATCTGTCGCAAGCTTCATTTCAAGCAGGATTGCCGGAGCGTAGCTACGATTCAAATTATTCTGTACAAGAATTATAAATGCAATATAAACAACAGGGAGGGGCAACACATAAAGTTGCTTTTCTGTTAATAAAAGAAGCAATTTAACACCAATTTGTAAAAGTCTTGGTGCTATTAATGTAGAAAAGCCCTAAATCTCAAGCTAGGTTTAGGATTTTTTAAGTTTGGCCGGAACGGGCAGTAAACTTGGCGTTGAGAGAGAGTCCACTACAGTTTGGAAGAGGGCAAACAGCAAGAAAGAAATTGGAGATTATCTGATAGCTATGTACTGCATAGGTCGTTAACAAACGAATACCTTGCTTCAGTTGTGTATTACGACATATTTTTACAAAATAACCATAAAATTCCGTGAGTTAGTCATAACTAACTAATGCTTTTATTTATATTTTGTTGTTTTTTAGGTAAATTGAACAAAAAATGGTCATATTTTTAACTAATAAATGAATTGCAAATTATTTAACAATATACTATAATATAGTATGATTAGAGTTGTGTTCTTTTTTTGAATTCAACATTTCTTTAAGGAGGTTTTTATATGAGTAGTACCCTACCATTTAAGGGAACTAAAGCTCAGGAAGAAGAGCTAAGGCAGTTTATTGCTGAACATAAGCATATTCCCGGAGCTTTGATGCCTGTGCTTCAGAAAGCTCAGGATATTTATGGCTATCTACCTGAAGAGGTTCAGCAGATTATTGCTGACGGTCTTGACATCTCTACAAGTGAGGTTTACGGTGTAGCTACTTTTTACTCACAGTTCAGCCTTACACCTAAGGGTGAACACAAAATCAGCGTATGCCTTGGTACAGCTTGCTATGTAAAAGGTGCTGACAAAGTACTTGAAAAAATTGAAGAAAAGCTTGGCATAAAGAGTGGCGAATGTACTCCTGACGGTTTATTCTCAATTGATTCTTGCAGATGTGTAGGAGCTTGCGGTCTTGCTCCTGTAGTTATGGTTGATGATGACGTTTACGGAAAGCTTGTTCCCGAAGACATTGATTCAATCCTTGCAAAATATACTGTAGGAGGTTAAGTTGCTGTGACATACAAAGAATTATGTAAAATTAAAGAAGACAAAGAGGAATTAGTTAAGGTTCGTAAAGTTGTTGCCGAACAGGGTGAAATCCTTGCTAAGAAAACCGGCTATCGCAAGCAGGTATTGGTTTGCGGCGGTACCGGTTGTACTTCTTCCGGCAGCAAAAAGGTTATTGAAGCTCTTGACAAATCACTTAAGGATAACGGCATTGAGGATGAAATTCTTGTTGTCAGAACCGGTTGCTTCGGTCTTTGTGCTTTAGGTCCTATTATGATTGTTTATCCTGAAGGCGCTTTCTATTCTCAGACAACTCCTGATGGTGTTGAGCGTATTGTTAAGGAACATCTTAAAGAAGGTAATGTAGTAAAAGATTTACTATACAAAGAGACTGTTCACGAGGACGGCTCTATTATTTCACTTAGTGAAACAAACTTTTATAAAAAGCAGATGCGTATTGCTCTTAGAAACTGCGGTGTTATTGACCCTGAGCAGATTGAAGAATATATAGCTGTCGACGGTTATCAGGCTCTTCACAAGGTGCTTACATCTATGACACCTGATGATGTTATCGATGAAATTACAAAGTCAGGTCTTCGCGGTCGAGGCGGCGGCGGTTTCCCTACAGGCAGAAAATGGGCTTTTGCTAAAGCAAGCCAGAATGAAGTTAAATATGTTTGCTGTAATGCTGATGAAGGCGACCCGGGCGCATTTATGGATCGTTCTATTCTTGAGGGTGACCCGCATTGTCTTATTGAAGCAATGACAATTGCAGGTTATGCAATCGGCGCACATCAGGGTTACGTTTATATTCGCGCTGAATATCCTATTGCCGTACAGCGTCTTACAATTGCTCTTGATGACGCAAGAAAACACGGCTTATTAGGTAAAGATATTTTAGGCACGGGCTTTGATTTTGATATTGAAATCAGACTTGGTGCCGGTGCATTCGTATGTGGTGAGGAAACTGCTCTTATGACTTCTATTGAAGGTAACAGAGGTGAACCTCGTCCACGTCCTCCATTCCCTGCTGTTAAAGGATTATTCGGTAAGCCAACTGTACTTAATAATGTTGAAACATATTCTAACATTGCTCAAATTATTTTAAAGGGCAGTGATTGGTACAGCTCAATCGGTACTGAAAAGAGTAAGGGTACTAAGGTGTTTGCTCTCGGAGGTAAGATTACTAACGTAGGTCTTGTTGAAGTTCCTATGGGTACAACACTTAGAGAAATAGTTGAAGAAATCGGCGGCGGTATTCCTAACGGTAAAAAATTCAAGGCTGCTCAGACAGGCGGTCCTTCAGGCGGTTGTATTCCTGCTGAACATATTGACACGCCTATTGACTATGACAGCCTTATTGCGTTAGGTTCAATGATGGGTTCAGGCGGACTTATCATTCTTGACGAGGATACTTGTATGGTAGATATTTCTAAGTTCTACCTTGAGTTTACTGTTGACGAAAGCTGCGGTAAATGTACTCCTTGTCGCGTTGGTACAAAGCGTCTTTTACAGTTCCTAAACAAAATTACACGTGGAGAAGGAACTATGGAAGACCTTGAGATGATTGACGAGCTTGCTAAACATATGAAGAGTTCGTCACTTTGCGCTTTGGGTCAGAGTGCTCCAAACCCTGTTCTCTCTACTCTCAAATACTTTAAGGATGAATACATAGCTCATATCAAGGATAAAAATTGTCCTTCGGGAGTTTGTAAGTCACTTATTAAATATGAGATTATTGCTGACAAGTGCAGGGGCTGTACTTTATGTGCAAGAAAATGTCCTGTTGGTGCTATTCAGGGTACTGTTAAAAATCCTCATGTCATCGACCAGGAGAAATGTGTTAAATGTGGATTGTGTGCCAGAAACTGTAAGTTCGGCGCAATCGTTAATAAGTAAGGAGGGCTTAAAATGGAAACTGTACATTTAAAAATTAACTCAATTCCTGTTGAAGTCCCAAAAGGTTCAACTATTTTAGATGCTGCTAAGGTTGCTAACATCGAAATTCCTACACTTTGTTATCTTAAGAATATTAACTGTATCGGTGCTTGCCGTGTATGTGTAGTTGAATTAAAAGGCAGACCAAACCTTGTTGCATCTTGTGTATATCCTGTTGAGGAAGGTATGGAGGTATTAACCAATACTCCAAGAGTTCGTAAGTCAAGAAAGACTACTCTTGAACTTTTGCTTTCTACTCACAGCAAAAAGTGCTTATCTTGTGTAAGAAGTGACAACTGTGAACTACAGAGATTAAGCCGAGAGTACAAGGCTGACGAGGATAAATTCCGGACTGAAAAGGCAAGATTTGAAATTGACGACAAATCAGCTTACATCATTCGTGACAACAACAAGTGTATTAACTGCCGTCGTTGTGTTGCTGCTTGTAAGAAACAGGGCATTGCTGTTATCGGCGCTACCGAGCGTGGATTTGCTTCACATATCGGTTGTGCATTTGATAAGAGTATGGGTGAAGCTCCTTGCGTTGGTTGTGGTCAGTGTGTAGTTGCTTGTCCTGTTGGTGCTTTAAGAGAAGTTGACCACACAGAAAAGGTTTGGGACGCTATTGCCGATCCTGAGAAGGAAGTAGTATTTTTTACAGCTCCTTCTATCCGTGCAACACTTGGTGAGGCTTTTGGTATGGAACCCGGCACAAATGTTGAAGGAAAAATGGTTTCTGCTATACGCAAGTTAGGTGCTGACAACGTATTTAATATGGACGTTACTGCTGACCTTACAATTTTAGAGGAAGCTACAGAGCTTATTAATCGTGTTAAAAGTGGCGACACTCTGCCAATGTTTACATCCTGTTGCCCGGGCTGGGTTAAATTTGTGGAACATTATTATCCTGAGTTCATTCCAAATTTATCTACTTGTAAATCACCTCAGGGTATGTTTGGTGCTGTTCTTAAGAGCTATTATTGTCAAAAGAATAATATTGACCCTGATAAGCTATTTGTAGTAAGTGTTATTCCTTGTACTGCAAAGAAGTTTGAAAATACTCGTGAAGAGCTTAACTCCGGCAATTTCACAGATGTTGACATTGCTCTTACAACAAGAGAGCTTTCAAGAATGATTAAGGAAGCAGGTATTCAGTTTACTGACCTAGATGACGAGAATTTTGATAACCCCTTTGAAATTGCAACAGGCGGCGGCGCTCTCTTTGGCACTACAGGCGGTGTGCTTGAGGCTGCACTTCGTACTGCTGCATATATGCTTGACGGTAGCTGTGATATTGTTGAGTTTAAGGAAGTAAGAGGTCCTGAGATTATTAGAGAAGCTGAATATACAGTCGGCGGAGTTACTGTTAAGGTTGCCGTTACATCAGGCTTAGGTAATGCAAGAACATTGCTCGAGAAAATTAAAAGCGGTGAAGCTGACTATCAAATGATTGAGGTTATGGCTTGTCCGGGCGGTTGCATTAACGGCGGAGGTCAGCCTATTCAAAGCGACAGCATTAAAAACTATGTGGATCTCAAATCCCTTAGAAGTAAAGCTCTTT
The DNA here is from genome assembly GCA_964427365.1 of uncultured Ruminococcus sp. Lineage (GTDB taxonomy): Bacteria > Bacillota > Clostridia > Oscillospirales > Acutalibacteraceae > Ruminococcoides. The sequence continues at coordinate 19,039 of CAYRTG010000023.1, forward strand.
ATACATATGATAAAAACAATAAGTATCGTAAGTGCCACGAAAGTCCTGTTATCAAGATGCTTTATGATGAGTATTTTGAAGAGCCGGGTGCTCATAAGGCTCACGAGCTGTTACACACAACATATGTACCAAGAAATAAATATTAATTAGAGTTTAATTAAAATAATCAAGTAGGAGGTTACTCAACTAATGGGTAACCTCCTATTCTATTTAATAATTGATATTGAAAAATATTGATATACAATTATGGTGATAGTTTCTTTTTAAGCAAGATTTTATTATTAGAAAATTCCGCAAAAGGCGAAATTAAAATATGGTCGGGAACAGAAGTGTTTTACAGAACAACTTTTATTCTCGACCAAAATTTTCAATTTTTCATTAAAATTGTCTATCGTTCTTCCCTGAAGTATGAAAGTCCAAGGGACTGCGGTCCTTGGTTTTCCTTTTTATTTCTGATGCTGACAAAAACAAGTACAATAATTGTAACTACATATGGCAGCATCTTGAACAGTTCTTGTGTTCTAAGAGCAAGTCCCGGAATAAACAGGTAAATAATATAAAGTCCGCCAAAGAGAATTGAACCTAAAATGCCCAACTTTGGTTTCCATATAGCAAAGATTACAAGGGCAATAGCGAGCCATCCTCTATCACCAAAGCCATCGTTTGACCACACACCGTTAGCATAATCCATAACATAATACAGACCGCCAAAGCCTGCAATTATGCTTCCTATACAGGTTGCAAGGTACTTCGATTTTTCAACATTAATACCTGCCGCATCAGCAGTTGCAGGGTTTTCACCAACTGCTCTTAAATGAAGACCTCCGCGAGTTCTGTTCAGAAAGAATGAACAAGCCAAAGCAATAATAATTGCTGCATATGCCAAAAATCCGTAAGATAAAAAGATTTTTCCAAACCAGCCTGTTGAGTCTGCAAATGGAAGCGTTGTCCTAAAGAAGTTACTAGTTGTTGTTAAAGCAATTGACGGAACGTCAGAGTCAACAAGCTTAATAAGTGAGCCGCCGAAAAAGTTACCAAACCCTACACCAAATGTTGTAATTGCAAGACCGGTTACATTTTGGTTAGCTCTTAATGTAACTGTCAGAAAGCAGTATATTAAACCTACAATAAGAGAACCTAAAATACTGCAAATCAAAGGAATGAAAATAGCTAAAAAAGCGTTAGCGTCATCAGGAGTAGCAAGAGAATTTTCATAAAGAAAAGCACCAATTACACCACTGATTCCGCCTACATACATAATACCGGGAATACCTAAGTTAAGGTTGCCGGATTTTTCTGTCAAAATTTCACCTGTTGAGCCGAATAACAGAGGAATACCTTGCATTACAGCACGTTGAATAAATGTTGCAATCATCTTACTTTACCTCCTTATTAGAACTACGAAAGTGTATCTTATAGTTGATAAAAAATTCACAGCCGATAATAAAAAACAGGATAATGCCTGTGATAATATCTGAGAAGGATTCGTTTAATCCAAATACTGTTGAAATTTCACCTGCTCCGGATTCTAAAAATGCAATCAAAAATGCGGTCAGAATCATATATATTGGATTGAACTTTGCAAGCCAAGAAACCATAATTGCTGTAAATCCTCTGCCGCCTGCAGTTGTAGTTGTAATTGTATGGTTTGTTCCGCCCACAAGAAGTAAACCGGCAATACCGCATACTGCACCTGATAGCAGCATTGTTCTGATAATTACCTTCTTAACATTCAGTCCAATATATCTGGCAGTATTTTCACTTTCACCTACAACAGTAAGCTCGTATCCGTGCTTGCTGTATCTAAGGTAAATAAACATAAATATTGTTAAGCCAAAAACTACAATAATATTCAGCAGATAGTCAAAATTCCCGATTTTGGGAAGCCAGCCTGCGTTAGTTGACTGATTGATAATGCCGATATTACTTGAACCTTTAGGATTTTCCCATAGCATTTCAAAGTAGGAAACAAGTTGAATTGCAACATAGTTCATCATAAGTGTAAATAATGTTTCATTGGTGTTAAACTTAGCCTTAAAAAATGCAGGAATAAGCGCCCATATTGCACCGCCGGCAACACTTGCACAAATCATTACAATAATAAGCAGAGAATTAGGAATCTTATCCCCAAGTGTAATCATGCAAGCTGCTGTTGCAAGACCTCCAATAAGGACTTGTCCCTCTGCACCGATGTTCCAAAATCGCATCTTAAATGCAGGAGTAACAGCAAGGGATATACAAAGTAGCATTGCAAGGCTTTGGAACAAACTCCAAATACGCCTGTTTGAGCCAAATGCACCGCTTATCATAGTTGAGTAAACCTTAAGTGGATTTTGCCCTGTTAAAAGCATTGTAACAATACCGGCAACTATCAATGCTAAAATAATAGCTAACCCACGTATTGCCCAAGACTTATACATCGAAAGAGAGTCTCTTTTTGCAATATGAAAAAGAGGTTCGTGATCTTTTGTTTTACTGTGCATTTTCATTCTCCCTTTCTATGTTTTTGGTCATAAGCAAACCAATTTCATCTTTGGTAGCAGTTTTGCCATCTACAATACCGGTAACTCTACCTGAATTAATAACCATAATCCTGTCGCAAAGCTCAATTAGTACATCCAGATCCTCGCCAACGAAGATAATCGCAGTACCGTTTCTCTTTTGTTCAGCAAGCAAGTTATATATGGTATAGGATGAATTAATATCAAGACCTCTGACCGGATATGCAACCATAAGTACCTTTGGTTCATTTGAAATTTCTCTGCCTACAAGTACCTTTTGAACATTACCGCCTGATAACCTTCTTACAGGCGTTGTGGCACTTGGAGTAACAACCTCTAAAGTGTCAATAATTTTATTTGCAAGGGTTTTAGGCTCTTTTCTGTTTAGAAATGAACTCCTGCCTGATTTATAGGAACGGAGCATCATATTGTCAATAATATCCATATTACCAACAAGTCCCATTCCCAATCTATCCTCCGGGACAAATGAAAGTGTAACACCCAGCTTTCTAATTTCCTTAGGAGTTTTTCCAACAAGCTGTTGAGGTCCTAAGTCATCGGGCTTATATAGAATACTCGATTTTTTAGTAGTAGCCTGAAGTCCGGCTATAGATTCCAAAAGTTCCTTTTGTCCACAGCCTGAAATACCGGCAATACCTAAAATTTCTCCACCATAAGCGTTGAACTCCACGTTGTCAAGTGCAATTGTTCCGTCACGCTTAATTACTGTAAGGTGATCTACGACAAGTCTTTCAACAGGATTTTTAGGCTCTTCACGAGTAATGTTCAAATCAACCTTTGCACCCATCATCATTTCAGTAAGGGATTGCTCGGTTGCGTTTTTTGTTTCAACAGTGCCAACATACTCACCTTTTCTAAGTGTTGTAACTCTGTCGGAAATTTCAAGAACCTCGTGGAGCTTATGTGTAATTATAATAATCGATTTCCCGTTACTTTTCATTTTCCGCAGAATATCAAACAGCTTTCGTGTTTCCTGCGGTGTAAGTACAGCAGTAGGTTCGTCAAGTATAAGTACATCAGCACCCCTGTACAACACTTTAATAATTTCTACAGTTTGTTTTTCAGATACAGACATTTCATAAATTTTTTTGTTAAGGTCAATAGTAAAGCCGTATTTCTCTGTAATTTCTTTAACCTTTTTTTCTGCATTTTTGATACTGAATTTTGTGCCATCTTTAATACCAAGCACAATGTTCTCTGTAGCAGTAAACACATCAACAAGCTTAAAGTGCTGGTGTATCATTCCGATTTTGTATTTAAATGCATCCTTCGGGGAACTGATTACAACATTCTGTCCGTTGACATAAATTTCCCCCGTATCAGGGTAATAAATACCTGATACCATATTCATAAGTGTTGTTTTACCTGAGCCGTTCTCTCCCAAAATAGAAAGAATTTCTCCTTTTTTTACCTTTAGGTCAACATTCTTGTTTGCAACAACACTGCCAAAGGTTTTGGTTATTCCCTTTAATTCTAATGCCAAAGCTTCAGCCATAATTATTCTCCTATAAAAAATATACCGTGACCGTTTTATAACGGTCACGATATGTTTAATAGTTAATCTAATAGTGGTGACCTGATATTCAAAAAAATTACTTAATTACAGTGATTCCGTCAATATCAATGTCAAAGTATGGAGCTGAACGATATTTTGATTCCTCAAATACGCCGTCCTTTATAACCTCAGTGTCGCCTTTAAACTTCGCATCAGTATCTACGTCAGCCTTGTATGATTTTAAAGTCTTGCCGTCAACTGTGAAGTTAGCTGTATCAAATACGTTAATTTTGCCTTCCTTTAAGTCAGCCTTAGCAGCGTCTATAGCTTCCTGAGTACCCTCAGCAGCAACTTTTTCGTTTACTTCTGTCATTTCTACAGAACCTGTTGCAACTGTACCTGTCCAGTCTGTGTCAATTGCTTTGCCCTCCTGTACGCACTTGATTGCATACTCGAAGTAAGGAGCCCAGTTAATTTTTGAAGAAACAATAAATGTGTTTGGACAAGCCTTAGCTGTTGAACCGTTATAAGATACGTTTGGAACATTAGCAGACTCGCAGGCTGTTGGTGCACCCATTGAATCAGCGTGCTGACTGATAAGAACACAACCGTCAGAAATAAGCTTGTTAGCAGCCTCTTTTTCCAGAGTTTCGTCATACCATGAGCCTGTGAAAGATACCTCCATGGTAACTGATGGGCAAACTGATTTTGCACCAAGATAAAAGGAAGTGTAGCCCGATTTTACCTCAGCATACGGGTGAGCACCTACGTAACCCATTTTAGCTTCGTTTTCTTTAAATTTGCCATCTTTAATCATTTCGTTAATCTTCATACCTGCTGCAACACCTGCAAGGTAACGGCCCTCATAAATTGAAGCAAAAGCATTGTGAAAGTTGTCAAGATTTTCTGTGTGAGCTTTTGTACCAGTAGCATGTAAAAACTGAACATCGGGATTAGCCTTAGCAGCCTCAATCATAAAATCCTCATGACCAAAGCTATCAGCAAATACAATGTCGCAACCCTGGTCAACTAAATCAAGAGCAGCCTCTTTACAAGCATCACTTTCGTCGATGTTTGTTTTGTTAACCATTTCAACACCCATCTTCTCGCAAGCCTCTTTAGCTGCTGTTAGAAAGTTGTTGTCATATGTTGAGTTTTCATCGTGAAGATAGATAAAACCAACCTTGAGAATGTCGTCACCTGAACCAGAGCCACATCCTGTAACTACAGAAGCAAGTGAAAGCACCATGAGTGCTACCAGTGCAATAGATAATACTTTTTTGAACATTTTGAATTCCTCCTCAAAAATATATGTCAAAGAGCTTTTGCTCCTTGCCTACAGCTTATTTACAAAAAACAACACCGTTTTCTTCAGACATTTCAGAAATTCTTGCAAGAGATTCAACTCTGATACCCATATCACGAATGATTTTTCCTCCATTCTGATATGCCTTTTCAATAACAATACCGGCTCCAACAGTTTTAGCACCGGAGTCATCAATTAATTTGATTAATGCTGCAAGAGCACTGCCCTTTGCAAGAAAGTCGTCAATAATAAGAACACGGTCGTCTTTATTAAGAAATTGCTTTGATACATATATATCATATTCTTTTTTATGAGTAAATGAATTTACCTTTGAAGTATATATATCTGCATAAATATTAATTGTAGGTGTCTTTTTAGCAAACACAACAGGTACATTAAAGAATTGTGCTGTTAAACAGGCAATCCCTATACCTGATGATTCAATAGTAAGAATTTTTGTGATTTTTTCATCTTTATAGAGTCTGTAAAATTCCTTGCCTATTTCAATAATAAAGTTAACGTCAATTTGGTGGTTTAAAAAGCTGTCTACCTTTAGTACATTACCTTTACCGATGTGACCGTCTTTAAGAATTTTCTCCTCTAAAAGTTTCACAAAATTCACATCCTAACCATTAAAAATAAAATACAAGATTATTATACAACATTTTTTTACAATATTCAATTAGATGTTTATGAAGTAAATGTAAAAAAATCTGCGTTGTAAATAGATGTGACCCATTTTAGTAAAAAAATATAGTAAC
>CAYRTG010000024.1:0-25100 GCA_964427365.1 uncultured Ruminococcus sp.
ACCGAAGCACTCAAAAAACTCCCCTTTGATACTTTGCAAAGTATTTCTAACATTATTTAAAATTTGCTGATAAAAAGATTTAAGACAGGCATAAAACCTGTCTTTCTTTTTTTACCAAATATTGTACAATGTAAAAATATATGCTATAATAATTTCAATTATGTGACTAAATACAAAACAATAAGATATTAAGGAGATATATATGAAACTTGGTATTGTTGGACTTCCTAATGTAGGAAAAAGTACACTTTTCAATGCTATTACCAATGCAGGGGCGCAATCGGCAAACTATCCATTCTGCACAATTGAGCCTAACGTAGGCGTTGTTGCAGTTCCCGACAGCAGGCTTGACAAGCTTGCAGAAATGTATGACCCTGATAAATACACACCGGCAAGCATTGAATTTGTTGACATTGCAGGTCTTGTAAAGGGCGCCTCTAAGGGTGAAGGCTTAGGCAACAAATTCCTTGCCAACATCAGAGAATGTGACGCTATTGTACACGTTGTAAGATGCTTTGAAGACACAGACATTATCCATGTTGACGGCAGTATTGACCCTGTACGTGACATTGAAACTATAAACCTTGAGCTTATTCTTGCAGATGTTGAAATGCTGGAAAAACGCCTTGATAAAACTAAAAAACTGTTAAAGGGCGACAAGAAATATCAGGTTGATATTGATTTGTTTGAGAGAATATTAGCTGCTCTTGATGAGGGCAAGGCTGCACGTTCAGTTGAAATGAACGAGGAGGAGCAAAAAATTATAAACGAGGTTGCACTCTTAACAACAAAGCCTATAATTTACGCAGCAAATATGAGTGACGCAGATTTTACTAATGGTATTGAAGATAACAAATATCTTGCGCTGATTAAAGATTTAGCTACTGAAGAACACGCAGGTGTACTTCCCATTTGTGCCCAAATTGAAGAAGAAATCGTTGATATGGACAAGGAAGAAAAAGAAATGTTTCTTTCGGATTTAGGTCTTAAAGAAAGCGGTCTTGACAGACTGATTAAGGAGTGCTATTCCCTACTTGGTCTTATAAGTTACTTAACAGCAGGCAAGCCTGAAGTAAGAGCATGGACTATAAAAAAAGGCACAAAAGCTCCACAGGCTGCCGGTAAAATTCACACAGACTTTGAACGTGGCTTTATCCGTGCAGAGGTTGTTGCATTTGATGACCTTATGAAATGCGGCTCTATTGCTGCTGCAAAGGAAAAAGGCTTATATCGCAGCGAAGGTAAGGAATATGTTATGAATGACGGCGATGTTGTACTGTTCAGATTTAACGTATAATTTAAATACAAATTATAATCGAGTAGGGCGGATTTTCTCCACCCTCTCATACCGCTGTATGCGCCGTTCGGCACACGCAGCGGTTCAATTTAATTTCAAAGTATGCTGTTTAATATATTAATCTAAAGTACTGACTAAGCCACGCTTAGTCATTTTTTCTTTTGATTTTTTCACTTAATCATCGGTTGTTGGCTACAGCAATATATATGTCACCCTTTCAGCTAACCTTGTGCGCCATATTCGGTGACACTCCTAGCTTCCTTAATTCTCATTCCCTTTTTTTCGTACTTTCCGCTGCTTTCTCAACATGTTAAGTTGAGTGGGTGTTGTATAAAGATTTTAAATCGGTGCCACTCTCCGGCAAGCCTGCTTGAAATGGAGCTTGCGACAGATTGCAACTGCGCAATGAAAGAGTTAGCTCCTCAGTGTTTCAGTGAATGGCACCCGCCGCTTTACAAGCGGGGAATATATAATAGCAGAAATTATAAAATATTTTCTTTACAGATTTTATTAATAAATGCTATCATAATAACAGAAACAATTTTATTATTTAAATCTCTAATATTTCTTTAATATTTTTATACATAATAATATTAAAAAGGGGGCGTATGTACATGAGAATACTTATTGCTGAAGATGAACAAGACCTTAACAGAATTATTAAGCAAAAACTGACCTCTGAGGGGTACTCTGTTGACAATTGTTATGATGGAGAGGAAGCTATAAGCTTTCTTGATTTTGCAGACTACGATGCTGTTATTTTAGACATTATGATGCCTAAGGCTGATGGTTTTCAAGTGCTAAAGCATATTCGTAATAAAGGAAAATCTACTCCTGTACTATTTTTAACTGCAAAGGATTCTATTTCAGATAAAGTTAAAGGACTGGACAATGGTGCAAACGATTATCTTGTAAAACCTTTTTCTTTTGAGGAGCTTACAGCACGTCTGCGTGCTATGACAAGAAAACAGTTTGGTATGACAGACAACGTGCTTTCAGTTGCAGACTTAACTTTAGACTGCTCCTCTCACATTGTAACACGAGGAGAAAAAATCATAACTCTGTCTGCAAAGGAATATGCACTTCTTGAATATATGATGCGCAATCGTGGAGTTGTGCTTTCCCGAGAAAAAATAGAAAATCACATCTGGAATTTTGAGTATGAGGGCGGCACAAATGTTGTAGATGTATATGTAAGCTACCTAAGAAAAAAAATTGACGGCGGACAAAAAAATAAATTGATACATACTGTTAGAGGAATTGGATATGTTCTCAGGGAGGAACTATGAAAAATTTATCCATAAGACTTAAAATCACACTTTGGTTTTCAGCCTTTATAATACTCATTGTAGGTCTGACCTTTGTAGCTGTACTGTCTGTTGGCAATACCGTAATCCAAAAAACAATTCAGGATAATCTTATTGAAGCTGTTGAGAGTAACGTGGACGAAATTGAATATACTAACAATCTTTATGACGCCGAAAATGATCGAGATGCTGACCTTTATATTGATTATATGAACGGTTATCTTGAAATTGATGATGACTATCTTAACAGCGTAAACGGAATAACCACTGCTCTTTATCAAAATGATAAAACTCTATTATATGGGGAAAATCCCATATTAAAAGAAACTTATAATATGGCTTTCTCTGATAATGAAATTCAAAAAGTTTCAGTAAACGGTAAAACCTACTACGTTTTTGACCGTTATTTGGAAAAAAGCGGAACAGCCGGGTTATGGCTTCGTGGGATAGTATGTGAAGATCAGGGAGCAACACAATTTTCATCAATGGTTAATTTATCCCTGATTATTTTGCCTATTCTCCTTGTGTTTGCACTTTTGGGAGGATATATCATTGCAAAAAATACCCTTAATCCTGTACACAAAATTTCAGAGGTTGCGTCACTTATCAGTCAAGGGAACGACCTTAAAAAACGTATTGAAATCGGCAAAGGAAACGATGAGCTTCATCAGCTTGCAAACACCTTTAACTCTATGTTTCAACGCCTTGACTCCTCCTTTGAAGCGGAACATCAGCTTACTTCTGATATTTCTCATGAGTTAAGAACACCAATGTCCGTAATTATGGCTCAATGTGAATATTCTCTTGAAGAAGGAGGAAGCAACAATGAATATATTGAAGCAATGAAAGTAATTCAAAGACAAGGTCGAAAAATAACTAATCTTATTACTGATATTCTGGATTTTAAAAGAATTGAACAGAATTCCGAAAAATACACTTGTGAAAAAATTGACTTATCAGTCCTTGTGACCTCAATATGTGAAGATATGTCACTGATCAGAGAAAAAGGAATAGTGCTAAGCTTTGACGTTCAAGAAGGCATATATTTCAGCGGTAATGACAACTTGCTTAGCCGTCTGCTGACCAATCTTATAAGCAACGGATATCGTTACGGAAAACCTAACGGTCATATTTATGTAAGTTTAAAGCAAACCGGAAACAAAATTTCTCTAAGTGTATCAGATGACGGAATAGGAATTGATAAAGAAAAGCAAAGTAAAATATTTGACCGTTTTTATCAGGCAGATCCTCAGCGCAGTAACAATGGAACAGGGCTGGGATTGTCTATGGCGCAGGAAATTGCAAAATTCCACAAAGGAAAAATCAAAGTGGAAAGCACCATAGGTAAAGGAAGTACTTTTACTTTGCTTTTGAATTCAAATGTATAACATATAAAATTCCTTTTCGCATTTTTAAAAATATTTCTAATTTTTTTTTAATATTTCTGTTTTATCATTAATATAACAAAGAAAGGAGAATTTTTATGAAAAAGATTAAAAATTTATTTTCAACACCAAAAAAGGCGATTATTACTATTTGTTTAATTGTTGCGGCTGTGGCAATCATTAGTACAGGTACAGTATTTGCAGTAAACACTATTGCAGAAAGCAACGCTATTGATAAAACAACTGCACGAAACTATGCTTTGGCTGACGCAGGTATTGCACCGGAAGACGCTAATTTTATTAAAACAGATTTTTGCTTTGAAGATGGTCAGTTTGTTTATGAAGTTAAATTTACTGCCAACGGAAAAGATTATGAGTACATTATTAAATCTGATGACGGTACAATTATTTCAAAGGATGTTGAAATTTCTGACAAGAAAACAACATCTGTTGAAACAGCCGACGCAGAAAATTCACAAACTAAAGACAGCATAACTCTTGAAAACGCAAAAGAAAAGGCATTGAAAGACGCAGGACTTTCAGCTTCAGAGGTTACATTTAAAAAGACAAAGCTTGATAATGATGACGGAGAGCTTATTTATGATATTGATTTTTGCACTTCAACTTTAGAATATGAATATGAGATTGATTCAATAACAGGCGACATTATCAGCAAAAGCACAGAAAAAATTAATAATAAAAATAATAATGACAATCAAAGCTCAGAAAACACTAATACCTCACAGGCAACAGAAAATTCAAACTTGATTTCTGCTAACTTAGCAAAAGAAAAAGCATTAAAGGACGCAGGACTTTCAGCTTCAGAGGTTACTTTTACAAAAGTTAAGCTTGACAAAGATGACGGTATTTATGTTTATGAAATTGATTTTCAAACTTCAACAACTGAGTATGATTATGAAATAAACGGAAAAACAGGTGCAATAATTGAAAAAAGCACAGAAAAAATTTATAACCACAAAAAATCTTCAAACAGCAGTTCAAATAACAGTTCCTCCTCATCTGCTGCATCATCAAATTTGATTGGTCTTAAATCTGCTAAAGAAAAGGCTTTAAATGATGCGGGACTATCAGCTTCAGATGTTACCTTTACTAAATCAAAGCTTGATAAAGATGACGGCATTTATGTTTATGAAATTGATTTTTACTCCTCAACAACTGAGTACGATTATGAAATTAACGGAAAAACAGGTGCAATAATTGAAAAAAGCACAAAAAAAATTAAGACTTCAAACAATTCTTCTCCCGCCGAAAATAAATATATCGGTGTTGATAAGGCAAAATCCATTGCTGTAAATCACGCAGGACTAAGCTTGTCTCAGGTAACATTTACGAAGGCAAAACTTGATAATGACGACGGCGAAACCGTATATGAAATAGAGTTTTTCAAAAACCATACAGAATATGAATACACTATTGACGCAATAAACGGAAAAATCCTTGAGCATGATTCCGAAATAGATGACTAATCTTGCATGATAATTATGCAACCATACAAATAAACATAGCTTTTAATTAACAAAAAGGCTGTGAAATGAAGTGCTCTAATGTGACACCCGAAAGTTAGAGTTAAATATAAAAGCGCAGTAGTTGAAAGACTGCTGCGCTTTTGTTATTTATTATAAAATTGATTATTCATACATTACAGATAATTCCAATATGCCAACAGAAAATTCAACGGTTGTTTTTCTTAAATTGTCAAGTGATGGTAAGATTACCAACTATGGCACCGCCTAAAATACCAAAGTGGGCAGAAAATTTTTATGATTAATTGGAAGAGAAGAAATTAATTCAGGAACAATAATAAATATGATGAACATCTGGAAATCAACTTTTTAATTTTTCAAATAACAATTTTAAAAATCGTACAACTTACATATTTATCTTTACAAAGCAAAACAGCACCTCTTGCGAAGTACTGTTTTGCTAATTTAAAAATAGGGAAAATTTATGAAACATAACTTTTCAAAAATTATGTCAATTTTATTTTAATATATAAATGTGACGGTTTTGTGAAAATTTTGAATGTTTTTGGAAATTTTTATGAAACTTTCTGTTTACCACCTTTTTTCAGTTGACTTTTTTAAATTAAAGATTATAATATGTTAAAATACAAAATTAATATATTTCAAATTCATTACATAGATTGCTAAGACAGGAGATACTTTTATGATTAAAAACACATTCTACAACTTACCGCCGGAAAAACGTGCCAAAATTATTGATGTTACAAAAAAAGAATTTTTGAAAGGAAATAAGCACAAAATCACAATTAATACTGTTATTGAAAAAGCCGGGATTTCCCGAGGCAGCTTTTATCAATACTTTGATGATAAGCTTGACTTAGTTGAACTTGTAACAGATGATATGATAGCTAAAATTATCAGCTTCATTCAGGATGAGCTTATGTTAAATGGAGGAGACATTTTCGAACTGCCCACAAGAATATTTGACCTTTCAACTGTTGAGCGTCAAGGAATAGAAAATTTTATTTCCCTGTCTCCTGAATCGAACCAAAACAGTGCTTTAATTTCCGACTATATGCAGTACCGTTACCGCAAAAATAATTACATTGTGCATTTTAAGGACTATGTTGACATATCAAATTTCAAAGACAAATCTACTGAAAATATTGAGTGCGTAGTATTTCTTTTGTTTGATGCAATCCGCAGTGCAATTTTCGACGTATCAAAAAATGCTCGCAGCGTTGATGAAGCACGAAAATTCTTAAACAAAAAGGTTGAAATTATTAAGGCAGGCACTATAATTTAAATATCGGCAATAAATCAATTATAAAACTAATGAATACTCCTTTTCCTTTAAGCCAATAATATGGTACAGGAAAAGGAGTGTTTTTATGTTTTTCGGTGATTTTATAGGATTGAATACCCTTAACGGTTGGGGATACAAAAGAATTCTTACCCATAGGAAGTGGTGTTTATGAATTCGGAATTTATAATAGGTATGCTTATAGGCATATCAATCAGCGTAATATTTATGTGTTTGCTTACTGCCACCTCAAAAAGCGACAATGAAAATAAACAAAAGTAATTCATACATCTGCAAAAAGCGAAACTGCCTTATTATGTCCCGTTAGCTTTGTTATTCAACTGTAACGGATTTTGCAAGGTTACGGGGCTGGTCAGGATTGTTACCCTTATTAACAGCTGTGTAATAAGCAATAATCTGTAGCGGTACTACTGCTGTTATAGGCATAAGAAGCTCGTGAGTGTTTGGAATTACAACCATATAATCTGCAATTCCGTCCTTTAATTTAGATGCACAAGCATCAGTACAAACCAATATTACCTTTGCGCCTCTTGACTTAACCTCAACAACATTTGAAATGGTTTTATCTATTAAATCTGTTTGAGTTGCTACTGCAATTACAGGCATACCCTCATCAATCAGAGAAATTGTGCCGTGCTTTAATTCACCGGCAGCATAGGACTCCGAGTGAATATATGACACTTCCTTTAGCTTTAGTGAGCCTTCCATTGAAAGCGCATAGTCAAGTCCACGTCCTATATACAGTAAGCTGTCTGCTGTAATCAGCTTTGAGCCAATATATTTGCATATTTCATCTGTGCTTTCAATAACATATTTTACAGCATCCGGCATTTTCTGCAATGCTGATGTTAAGTGCATACACTCTGCCTCGCTTAATGTGCCTTTAGCAAGTGCAAGCTCAAATGCAAAAAGATACATTACAGAAATTTGTGTAATATATGCCTTGGTTGAAGCTACTGCAATTTCAGGACCTGCAAGAGTATAAATCAGCATATCTGCTTCTCTTGCTATTGAACTGCCTTTTGCATTTACTATTGCAAGAACCTTTGCACCTTTCTGTTTTGCAAGTCTTAATGCAGCTAAAGAGTCTGCAGTTTCACCTGACTGTGAAATTATAATTACAAGGTCGCCTTTTCCTACGATTGGGTTTCTGTATCTAAACTCTGAAGCAATATCAACATTAACAGAAACCCGTGCCAAATCTTCAATTACATATTTGCCTACCATACCTGCGTGCATAGCTGTACCACAGGCAACAACAGTAATAGAATTAAACTGTCTTAGCACCTCGTGAGTAATACCGCATTCCTCAAGGTTGGGAATACCCTCCTTGATTCTGGGAACTATAGTAGTATTAATAGCAGTCGGCTGCTCATTGATTTCCTTAATCATAAAGTGTGGATAGCCGCCCTTTTCAGCAGCCTCCTGATCCCAATCTGCAGTTTTCATCTCTTTTTCAATTGTATTTAAGTATTTATCAACAAATGAAACTTTACCACCTTGCGTTAATGTTGCAATTTCGTCATGCTCTAAAAGATAATAATCCTTAGTGTACTGCAAAATGGCAGGAACGTCTGAGGCTATAAAGCACTCACCCTCTGCAACACCTACAATTAACGGACTTTCTCTGCGTACTGCAAAAATCCTGTCAGGAAAATCCTTGAACATAATGCCAAGAGCAAAAGAACCTGTAACCTCACCCATTACTTTATCTATAGTTTCAATTGGATTTCCGTCATAATAATAATCTAGAAGCTGGGCAACTACTTCTGTATCAGTTTCTGACAAAAATATTCTGCCCTTCTTAATAAGAAAAGCCTTCAGTTCCTGATAGTTTTCAATAATACCGTTATGTACAATTGTAACTCTTGCACCGCTGTGTGGGTGTGAATTTACATCTGAAGGCTCTCCATGAGTAGCCCATCTTGTATGTCCTATACCAACGTGCCCGTTAGGCTTTCCAACAACCTTAAGTTTGTTTCTCAAGTTTTCAAGCTTACCTTCTGTTTTGATAGTATTAATTACATTGTTTTCATCAAAAACAGCTATACCTGCGGAATCATATCCACGATATTCAAGCTTTGCAAGGGCACTTACAAGAACCTCGCTGCAGTCACGTGGACCTACATATCCTACTATTCCACACATATTTTATCCCCCAAAATAAAATCTATATAATTAATTTATTAGTAATAATTCAGATTATGAATTTGTCTGATGATTAAATGTAGGCACAATGTCCGCTAACATTTCCACAACCTTATCGCTTTCATTTAATTCTGCATATTCCTGAATTTTTTCAAGCTTTGCAAGAAATATTTCAGGGTTAATTTCAATCTGATTTCCGATAAATATTTTTTTATTTTCAGTTGATTTTAAGCCTTCCTCGCTCATTAAAAGCTCTTCAAAAAGCTTTTCTCCCGGACGAAGTCCCGTAAACTTAATCTCAACGTCTTTATAAGGCACCTTGCCGTACATACGTATAAGGTTCTCTGCAAGGGTTGTAATTTTTACAGGCGCACCCATATCAAGCACAAATATCTCTCCGCCCTTAGCTATAGCACCTGCTTCAAGTACAAGAGATACAGCTTCCGGAATTGTCATAAAATAGCGGATAATGTCGGGGTGTGTTACAGTAACCGGCTTTCCGCTTTCAATCTGACGTCTGAACAGCGGAATTACCGAACCATTTGAACCAAGAACATTACCAAATCTTGTTGATACAAATTCAGTATGTGTACTGTGCTGAGCCTTATACTGGACAATCATTTCACAAACACGCTTTGTGCAACCCATTACATTTGTAGGATTTACTGCCTTGTCTGTTGAAATCATTACAAACTTGTCCGCATTATAAAACTCTGCCAAGGTAGCAACATTAAATGTACCGAATATGTTATTCTTAACAGCCTCCTCAGGCACAGTTTCCATAAGGGGAACGTGCTTATGAGCTGCTGCATGGAATACAAGGTTTGGTCTGTATTTTTTAAATATAATATCCATCTTATCGTAATCACGAACAGAGGAAATCAATGTAACAAGATTAAGCTCTGAGCCATATTCAAGGAACATTTCCTGCTGTATATCATAGGCATTATTTTCATAAATATCAACAATAATAACCTGCTTGGGATTGTACTTTGCAATCTGGCGAACAAGCTCTGAACCAATAGAGCCTCCACCGCCTGTTACCATACAAACCTTTCCTTCAATAAGCTCTTCAATTTTTTTGTTATCAAAAGTTATAGGCTCACGACCAAGTAAGTCCTCAATCTTAATATCCTCAACCTGAGAAATAAGCTGAGTGTGGTCATCATCAAAAAGAAGATCTCCAAGATATGGGATAACCTTGATTTTGCACTCAGTCTTTGAACAAATATTAATAATTCTGCGGCGATCTTCTTCACTGCAAGAAGGAATTGCAATAATAATCTGAGTAATATAATATGTTTCGACAATATTTTCAATATCATTTGTTGTGCCCAGCACACGTACACCCTGAATGCGATTATGAATTTTTGAAATATCATCGTCAACAAGAGCTACAGGATCAATATTATTCCATGGATTATTAGCATCAAACCTTGCGCTGTGAAGCTCACTGAGAATCATATTTGCTGCATGTCCTGCACCTACAATTAATGTACGCTCATTTTTTTCTAGACATCCGGCTTTTGAAATTTCAAGAAAAGCTTTTCTGAAAATCAAGCGGAATAAGAGTACTCCTACAGTTGTAACTACAAAATTCATAGCAAAAAACAGCTTAGAAGCATCCTTGCCAAAAGCATAGAAAATCACAATTGCAAGAAACTGACCTACAAGCATACCTACACTACAGGTAACATAATCTCTTATTCTGAAATATCTCCAAGCTTTTGAATATGTGCCTATAGAATACTGAACCAAAAGACACATAACTGCGTCAACGATTATTATATATAGTAAGTATCTGATTCCCTGAGAGTAGGCGGGAGCAAAGAGCGTAAATATATAATTTGTAATAAGAGTACCTATAGCAACAATGAAAATATCAGCAAAAGCCAAAATAATTTTTCTATAATTAAGCTTCCCCAAATAAAGTCCGCCTTTCGAAAAATAGTCAATTTTTGTTAAAAAATATACACTTATAATGATTATATTGCATTTTTTGCACAATGTCAATAAAAAGCGCTATTATTTTTCTATAAAGAAAAAATAATAACTATAAATATATATTTAAATAGTAATTTATTTAAATGTAAATGAGCCAAATGGAGGATTGACCCTATCTTTTTCAGAAAGATTTACGTTTTCTATATTATCTAAGGGCCAGTCAATTCCTATGGTTTCATCATTCCACTGAAGACCGCCTTCGTCCTCCGGATGGTAAAAATCGTCACATTTATACACGAACTCAGCCTCATCAGACATTACTAAAAAGCCGTGGGCAAATCCCTTCGGAATAAAAAACTGCCTTTTATTTTCTTCTGATAGAAGGACTCCTACATACTTGCCATAGGTTGGACTTGACTTTCTTAAATCAACGGCAACATCATAAACCTCACCCTTAATAACTCTAACAAGCTTAGCCTGTGGATAAGTTTTCTGAAAATGAAGTCCACGGAGAACACCCTTAGTTGATTTGGACTGATTATCCTGAACAAACTTAGCAGTAATTCCTCCGTCAGCAAACTTTTTTTCCTCGTAGGTTTCCATAAAGTAACCTCTATTGTCGCCGAAAACTGTTTGCTCAACAATGATTACTCCATCTATATCAGTTTTAATAAAATTAAAATTACTCATCTTTTTGTAACTCCTTCAAGTATCTTGCAAGTGCATCCTGCCATGTTGGCAGCGGCTTAAAACCATTTTCCGCTAATTTTGATTTATCAAGTCTGCTGTTAAATGGTCTTACTGCCTTGCTAAGTCCGTATTCAACTGTAGTAACAGGTACAACCTCTGTAGATAAACCTGCCTGTTTGTAAATCTCACAGGTAAAATCGTACCAGCTGATATATCCGCCCTCATTAGTAGCATGGTAATAACCATACCTTTCAGTTTCAGCCATATCAACGAGAAGTCTTGCAAGGTCATATGTGTAAGTTGGCGTACCAATCTGGTCATTTACTACAGTTACTTTATTATGGCTTTTGCCAACTTTAAGCATTGTCTTTATAAAGTTGTTACCGTTTTTACCAAATACCCAAGCAATACGAACAATAAAGTACTTTTCAAGAATATCGGCTACTGCAAGCTCGCCATCCAGCTTTGATTTACCATAAACATTAAGTGGAGCATAATCCTTGCAGTCAGGTTTCCAAGGCTGTTTACCTTGACCGTCAAATACATAGTCAGTAGAAATATAAACCATTTTGCAATCAATAGCCTTGCAAGCCTCGGCAATATTTTTTGTACCCTGAGCATTAATTGCATAAACCTTATCTGTATTTTCTTCATCTTCAGCAGCGTCAACAGCAGTCCATGCTGCACAATGAATAACCACATCTGGCTTAACTTTGGTAATAACCTTTTCTACAGCATTTTTATCTACAATATCAAGCTGACTATAGTTTTTAACATTTTGTACAGATTCCAAAATATCCGTGCCGACTGCATCATAACCACGCTCATTAAGCTCATTTATAATGTCAAAGCCCAGCTGACCGCCAACGCCGGTTACAAATACTTTCATAAATTATACTTCACCACGATTGCCATACATTTTATCATAATAGTTCTGATACTCACCGCTGATGATAGTTCCCCACCATTCCTTGTTATCCAAGTACCATTTAATTGTCTTTTTAATACCGTCTTTGAACATAGTTTCAGGTAACCAACCAAGCTCGTTGTGGATTTTTGTAGAGTCAATAGCATAACGCATATCGTGACCCTTACGGTCAGCTACATATGTGATTAAATTCTCTGACTTACCAAGCTCTTTACAAATCAACTTAACAATGTCAATGTTTTTCATTTCATTGTGACCGCCAATGTTGTAAACCTCACCAACTCTACCCTTATGAATAATAAGGTCAATAGCCTTGCAATGATCTTCAACATATAACCAGTCACGTACATTCTCGCCCTTTCCGTAAACAGGAAGCGGCTTATTATTAAGAGCATTTGTAATCATAAGAGGAATAAGCTTTTCAGGAAAATGATATGGACCATAGTTGTTAGAACAACGGCTGATTGTTACAGGAAGTCCGTAGGTTCTGTGATAAGCCAAAACCAATAAATCAGCGCCTGCCTTTGATGATGAATACGGGCTTGATGTGTGGATTGGAGTTTCCTCTGTAAAAAATAAGTCAGGTCTGTCAAGAGGTAAATCCCCGTAAACCTCATCTGTAGAAACCTGATGATAACGAGTAATCCCATACTTACGGCAAGCGTCCATAAGTGTCTGAGTACCAATAATATTAGTTTCAATGAAAATTCCCGGATTTTCAATGGAACGATCAACGTGGCTTTCTGCTGCAAAGTTTACAACCATATCAGGATGTTCTTCTTCAAACAGCTTGTCTACAGCAGCTCTGTCACAAATATCTGCCTTTATAAACCTGAAATTTGGGTTGTCCATAACAGGCTCTAAGGTAGAAAGATTGCCTGCATATGTAAGCTTGTCTAAACAAATGATACGATAATCAGGATATTTTTTCAGCATATGGAATACAAAGTTTGAGCCGATAAATCCTGCACCACCGGTTACTATTATTGTCATAATGATTACTCCTATTTATCCAAATATTTACCATCAAGTACATCTTTAAGGTATTGTCCGTACTGATTTTTCTTTAATACTTCATATCTTTCCAGTACATCTTCCTTGCTAATCCAACCATTGAGATAAGCGATTTCTTCAAGACAGGCTATTTTTCTGTGCTGATGCCTTTCAACTGTATATACAAAGTTTGTAGCGTCAACAAGGCTTTCGTGTGTACCTGTGTCAAGCCAGGTAAATCCCTGACCTAAAAGTTCAACATTAAGCTTGCCCTTTTCAAGATAAATTTTGTTAAGGTCAGTAATCTCAAGCTCTCCACGAAGAGACGGCTTCAGGTTTTTAGCATATTCGACAACATTATTGTCGTAGAAATAAAGACCTGTTACACAGTAATTTGTCTTAGGTTTCTGTGGCTTTTCTTCAATGGAAACAGCTTTTCCGTATTTGTCAAATTCAACAATACCAAAACGCTCCGGATCATCAACATAGTATCCAAATACGGTGGCACCCTGCCCTGTTTCAGCATTCTGTACCGCTGCTTTAAGACGTTTTTTCAAGCCGTGTCCGGCAAAAATATTGTCACCTAATACCATAGCAACGCTGCCGTCGCTTATAAAATCAGCACCGATAATAAATGCCTGAGCAAGTCCGTCAGGACTTGGCTGAACAGCATATGTAAGCTCAATTCCAAACTGATGGCCGTCACCTAAAAGTGCCTCAAACCTAGGTGTGTCCTCAGGTGTTGAGATAATCAAAATCTCACGAATACCGGCATTCATCAGCACAGATAAAGGATAATAAATCATAGGCTTGTCGTACACCGGCAAAAGCTGTTTACTTGTTACCGTTGTCAAAGGATAGAGCCTCGTACCTGACCCTCCCGCCAAAACTATACCTTTCATAATCAAGCCTCCTTAAAAAGCTTTCATAATATAAATAACCATTTTTAAAGAGTATTATACCATATATGCCAATTCAACAAATATAAGCATACATAATACTTACACGGTTATCTTCATGGCATACACATTGGATAAATTAACTATACTTACTTAGAATAATACCACAAATCTTATCAAAAAATATCATTAATTCACAAAATAGATAAACTATAAGATGTTATATCCAAAAATAACTATGTTCATGTTTAGGAGTTCTTTGATCCTCAGGAGGTAATTTCATATAATCTCCATACTGCCATGTTAAATAGTCATGGAACTTTTCAAGACCATAATATTTACCATCTTCAAAATCTAACAATATCCTTTCTTCAAAAACATTTTTTAGTATCACATCTTTATTATACCATGAAGTTATTGCAAGATAATTTGATTCATTTATACTATATTTTGTACACAGTTTTATGTAGTATTCTTTCTCATAACCTTCTCTTATCAACGAACATATCTTATGCCATATTTTAGTAATAAAAGCATTTTTACTAATGCTAAATCTATTCTCAAGATAATTAATTTGTCTTTTCCTTAATTTTAGTGCCTTTTTATAATTATGTCCAATTCCATCCAAACAAAACACATCTAAAAAGACTCCATAACCCCTATTAACACCATCTTTATCAAATGCTATTGTATTTTTTAAACATAGTTTCATAACTGCATGAGGATAATTGCTATCTGTCTCAAAACAACGTAATTTTAAATTTGGATATTCTTCTTCATTAAACACATTAATTAACCTATTATAATCATCTCTAAACAAAAATACATCTACATCATCATCCCAAGGAATCATACCCTTATGCCTAACTGCTCCTAATAAAGAGCCAAAAGCTAAAGTATATCTAAGATTATACCGTTCACAAATTTTTGCAAAAGTTTTAAAAATATCAAATGATAGCTGTCTTCTTTCTTCAAATCCAATCTCTTTCATAGCTAAACTCCAATTTTATATTTCTTATAATCCTTGTTTATATCCATAATAATACTTCCTAATTCGTCACTATGTCCACCACGCTGTGATTCATCCGGTATGGTCATATAATCACCATAAAGAAGAGTGAGATACTCGTCATATTTGGATGTGGTTGTAAATTCAGCATCCTCAAATTTAACTTTAGTTAAAGGAGAAAACACCTTATATGGATATTCAACAGTAATATCATACCAAATGTTAGCACAAGTGTTATATTTTTCAGGATTAAGCATATAACGATGTTCATTTAATCTACAAATAAACTTTCGAATTGGTCGTGGAATCTTATAAATCAGTTTTAATTTTGAGTTAATAGGCTCTCCCTTTGCCAACATATACTTATCACGAAGTAATGTTCTATTTATTGCAAGTGCTTTTTTCTGCTTTTCTTTTTTAATTAAATCGTCACTTACTCCGATTATTGGAAATATATCCAAGCACATACCCCAGTGTATATTCCAGTTTTTTAGTTTCTTAGGCATAGAAGTTGTTCCATTAGCTCTTACTTGAATCCACATCTCACAATACTCATTATCAGTTCGATAATTTTGAACAAAATACTTATCACCTAATATCCTTTGTCCAATTTTAATGAATTTTTTGTAATTCTCTAAGGTCATATAAAGATCAATATCGTCATCCCATGGAATAAATCCACCATGACGTATAGCACCCAAAAGAGTACCTGAATCCAATAAATATTCTATACCATTTTCATCACAGGCTTTTGCTACATCTTTAAGCATTTGCAATTCAAATTGTTGTATTTCTCTCAAAGTAGCCATATGTAATACTCCTAACTGTTTCACTTAATAAATCGTTCTATTATCGTTTTATACGTTAGTTTATCAGTTCTTAGAAATTTTCAACTATAAATTACTTAAAACGCTATCAACTATTTCAATAATGATATTTGTTATTTTAATATCAAATTCAAAATGATTATTTAAGTTAACAAATCTATAAATTTGCAATTTAAAGTATTCATAAAACAAGTTCTCAGATATGTAACATCTTTGCTATTCTCTCTTTAAAATACTTGATTTTTTCTATAATAAACTCTTTTTTTGTAAAATCCGATCTAATTTCTAAAATTTTCAAATATTTTTCTTTATTTGTGTAATCCCTATCCCTTATTATAAAATAAATGATATTGTTTTTGAAAGATTCAACCTTTGATAAAAAAATATCATTGCCTTTGGAATTAAACCTAACCACTAAAGATTTTATAATTTCTAAATTTTGTAAGCCGTTTTCTATTCCATTTTTTGCAAACTGAGACATAAGGGTATTATTTGTAAGTTTAGTATAATGATATAGTGTATCTGAAAAAGCGAAAACATATTCCGTTTCAGTTTTTTTAAAATACTCGACAGAAAATCTTAAATCTTCTCCCATAGAAACTTCTTCATCAAATCTAACATTATGCTTTTTAATTAACCTATTATCAAACAACTTATTCCACAAAGCTGTAAGATACAATTCGTCATTAAGCCTAAATGCTTCGCCAAGGCTTACTAACTCATCGCCACCACTCCAAGTATAGTCAACCGGCTTACAATGATTATATTCATCGTGATAAACAAAACCACAAATTGGAACAGTATTAAATCTTTGATAATATGAATACAACCTTTCGAGATAGTTTTCCTCAACGTAATCATCACTATCAACAAAACATATATACTCACCTGTTGATACATCAATACCTGCATTACGAGCAGCAGATACACCAAAATTTCTTTTGTTATTTATAGTAATAATATTATCATACTTAGAACTATACTCATTACAAATACTTAGACTATTATCTGCGGAAAAATCGTTAACTAGAATAATCTCAATATTCGAATAGGTTTGGTTAAGTATTGATTCTATGCATTTCTTTAAAAACTTTTCAGCGTTATAAACCGCTACTACAACACTAATCTTGTCCATATTATTTATAGGCCTTATTAATTGAATTTATTAATTTCATTTTGTCGTACATATAACGACCTGGTATTATATCAGGAAGTTGTTCTAAATCCTTGTATTTTTTCATATAAAATGAATCTTCACATTTATACTCTTTGGTTTTTGTGAATAAAAGTTTGGGGTATTTTATCTTTTTAAAACTTTCAAAATTTTCTTTTGTAAAACCATCTCGCTCTACCATAATAACAAAAATCTTATCTTTATTTATGCGCTTTTTCCTTTCTTCCCATTTCTCTAAAGCGATTTCAGTATTGTCATAATGCATAAAGAAAATTTTAATATCATCTAATTTTCCAATTGGGTATTTGTCACCCATCTCTGCATATGGTGTTATCGAAAGATAATAATCTAAATTATTAACAAACTTAATGAAATCACTTGGCAAAAAATATAAATTAATAGTTGGAGATAAAAACCTTTGCTCGCAATCGTGATACAAAACTCCACCAATACAGTTCATAGATAATATACTAATATCTGATAAATCTGTTTTTCTTTTTACTATGTTAGACAAAAGTCTTCTTCTCCAAGTATAATAAAGGTTTTTTATTCTATTCATATCTCACCCTAGTTAAATAACGACTCATCAAATTCTATTCCCAAAGATTTTAACCTTTCTTTACCGGATTCATTTTTAGGTACAGCAGGAACGCCAACCAGAATTTCATGCCCTCTTTTATAGTCTTTAAGAACAACTGCGTTCGCCCCAATTCGAGTGTTATCTCCAATTGTGATATTGCCTAAAACTTTAGCGCCACAGGTGACCATACAATTATTACCAATTGTTGGTGTTCCGGTTCCTCTATACCCTATTGTCACTTGTTGGTTTACAGAAAAATTCTTTCCTATTTTTTGAGCAGCAATATAAGTAGCAAAACCGTGTTGAATAAAAAAGCCTCCACCTATATCAGGACATTCAATATATAAAGTTTTTTTCCTGTGAATACCATAGCTTAATCCAAATACAAAAAAGTCTATGGTTCTTAGGATATTTATTACGATAAACAAATAAATTACGAAATTCTTTGTTTCTAAATAGTAACAGAGCAACTCTTTTAACAAAAGACGGTTCATCAGATGGCTTTATCCAACGATCAACATCTTCTCTTAATCTCTGATTTTTTTTAAATATAGGATAAAATATTAAAATTGGAATAAATCTTATGTAAGATAATATTTTTTTCATAATTATTCAAAAAACTCCTCATCATTATGATTAAATACTTTTGTGTTAGGGCTAAAATTTCTTAGTTTAATTTTGAAATATAACTTACTTACCATATTATCATTTTTTAATGGGAATTGATTCTTTTGACAATTGATGAATTCATTAAATTTTTTATCGCTGCTTAAACTAATATTATTGAGGTACTCGGAAATGTGCTTATTAAAAAACTTATTCAAATTCGGATAAACTTTTTTTATAAAACCCAAGCGTTCCTCAAAGCTATCAATTCTATCTCTAATTAACTTTTCGTTATCATTTTCATTCATAACACTTGATTGTCTCATTCTATAATTATATAATACATCATCTATATTAACTATTTTTTTAGCATTACAAATTAATTTATAAGTAAAAAATTCATCATCAATTTTTCTATCAACAGGGAATCTTGTTTCTCCTAATAATGAGGCTTTAAATAATTTATTCCAAAAAACCGCATATTTCCAATCATAAAGCATTTCAAACAAATATTTTTTAGAAGTCAACACCCTATCGCCAGTAGATGAAAAATTATATCTTCTATCGTAACTATTATTTACAAAAGTTTTTCTAAAAAGGCATTGAACAACATCGGCATTATGCTCTTCAATCCCGGAAACTAAAACCTCATAAAAATCATATTCTATATAATCATCACTGTCGATTAAGGAAAGATACTCACCCTCAACTAAATCAAGACCGGTATTTTTTGCAGCTCCTGCACCTTGATTTTCTTGATGCACTACTGTTATTCTATTGTCATTTTGTGCATATTCATCACAAATCTTGCCGGAATTATCCGTTGAGCCATCATCAACTAAAATAATCTGCAAATTTTTATATGTTTGATTAACAATACTGTCAAGACATTCTCCTAAATATCTTTCTACATTATATACCGGAATAACAATTGACACTTTCTTATTCATAGTACACCTAATTAAAAATCTTTTTCTTTAACAAATACAACCTATCTTTTAAAGATAAATCTTTTCTATCCCACAATGCTTTTTCTTCTATTTTATGAATTAACTCAATAAAGTCCATCTTTAAGAAATGTTTATAAAAATAATTGCTATACTTTCCTCTTGGGGCAATATTAAAAAGACATGCATTTCCTTTAGCAACTTGTTCAATTGTACTATCACTATAGTATAATTTTTCTTTTGCCGTATTAAAAAGCCTTTCCCCTTTTTCAGAGTTAATTATTACAGCAGAAGTACCTTTATCATTATCAAGCATTTTATTGTAATTACCTATACCCCAAAAGTCCCCCAATGAAATATCTGATACCCTTGGTAATGTTTTAAAGCGACAATCATGACAACAAGGTCGTAGATATAAATTGTGTTTTAAGTATCCAACCATATATTCATCGGTGTATCTATCCTTGTGATATGAATCACCGTTTTTTAGGGAGAGTTTCGTACTAAACTTATTCCAACCAAAATCTTTATTTTTAAAATGTACCTTAGTTATAGTTGATTTAGAGTGTCTTTCAACTGACTCTAAATAATTTTTATATATTTTTTGGCTGATAATTCCCCTACAAATAAAATCAACTAAAAAAAGATTATCGTAATCTTTTCTGAGATAGCTTTTTAATCCGGCAACTTGACAAGGAGAGCCACAGAACATCAAGTTATCTCCGTTATTTAAAATACTTTTTATTTGAGAAAAAATATCGCCTAATTCACTTTGTGCATATTTTGATTGTCTTAGTTGTTTTATTTTTTCTTTACTTGAAGAAATAGTATGTTCAATTCTAAAATCATCTGTATATATCGCACCAACTACATATCCACCTGCATTAATAAACCTATCTGCTAAAGCAGAAAAGACACCACCGGAGGTACTGTTAATTCTGACTTCTTCATCTAAATTCCAAGCAGCCTTTACAATTGGCTTCTTATAATTCTTGTCAACCTTAACCGGATTAATAATTGGGCAAATTTTTTCACATAGACAACAATCTATACAATTTGAAATATCAACTTTGGGATATCTATATCCGGCGAAGTCATCTTCAAACTTAATTGCATTTTGAAAACAAATATTTTTGCAAGCACTACAGCCGGTACATTTTGTCTTATCTGTAATATTAATCATAATAATAACCTAACATATATATTTATTAATAAATGGAATTTTGGAAATTATATATACAATAATTGTAGATAGTATAAATGTTACAAATGAAACAATAACCATTGATATGGGAGCAGGACAAATTGATAAATTAAATCCTAAATGATACAGTACTTTTAGTACAAGTACATGTATTAAAAATATTCCATAAGTAAGTTTTGATAAGCTAAAAATTATTACTTTGAATTTTTCAGAAAAATTAATTTTTGAAACAACATCTTTAAAGAAAATCATAACAGACAGACTCATAAAAATAATATTGGGGTAAAAGTAATTTAATGCTCCCAATGATATATTAAAGAAGTATCTGCCGGGTAATAAAATAGCAATCGAATATAAAAATCCAATCAATCCCAAAATATAAATCAACATATTTTGTTCTTTAGAGAAATTTTTCTGTGATACATAATAACCCAAAACAAAGTAAAGAGTATATCCACATAAAAATTGAATGTCTATATATCGGTTTATATAAGATATAGTACCGGAAATATACGGAATATTCATATCTGAAACAAATGGTATTATTGAAGAAAAAACAAACATTGAAATGATCCAATAATTAATTATTCTTTCCGATGCATTGTTTACAATAAATTTTATAATTGGAACTGAAATATATAGTCCAATCAACATCAATACATACCACATATGTATTTCACCGGAAAAACAGTTATTTGCAAAATAAAAAAATCTTTCTTGTAGTGATGCTCCCGCTTCATAAAAAGAATTATAAAGAGCATAAATAAAAGACCATATAACATAGGATAAGAATAATCTTAATATGTATTTGAAATACAATTTCTTAATTGGTACTTCTTTATTGTTATTTAAAAACATTAGTCCACTTAACATAACAAAGCATGGAACAGCCCATCGAGATAAAATACCATAAAAATTAAAAAACATAAGAGATATACTTCTATTTCCCCATGATTTTGATTGTCCATATATAGCAATGTGAATAACTATTACACAAAAACATGCTATTATTCTCATCAAATCATAGTGAATCATACGATCTTTTATATAATTTGTTTTCATTTCCACTTAACCCCTGATTTTATCAACTTTGCGGGATTGCCTGCAACTATTGTATTAGGCAATACATCTCTTGTAACTACTGATCCAGCACCTATAATTGCTCCTGTGCCAATAGTCACTCCCTTCAAAATAGTTGCACCTGCACCAATCCATACATGATTCCCTATTACTATTGGTTTTGATATATCATTAGATGTGCCATCATCATAAATAATATCATGAGCATCAAAGTCCATAATAATTACATTTCTACCTATTGCACACTGATTGCCAATTGTTATGTTATTCATACATCGTATTTGTGTACCGGCATTTATGTAAGACCATCCAAGATCTAAACAGGCATTTTTGAACAAATATATTTCTGTATTGTAAAATGCAGAAAAATTGCCATTAACATTCAGTATAGCATTTTCACATAAAGTAACACAAGTTTCCTGTTTAGAGCCTTTCGGTAAAGAAACATTTAAATTAAGATGTCCGTTTAAATTGATTTTTGAACTTTTAGATGCATTAATTACAGAATATCTATCACCGATTATTCTAACACCATTTTGTTTAGCCCTAAGTATAGATTTCGAAAAGTTCTTTTTCATTTATTTCACCTTAGCCTTAAACTCTTTTCTAAATAGCTTTTTTATTGGTCCTAACACCAAATCTTTTTCATATTGATTCATACTAATAAACCATATAGAAATAGCAAAAACGATACAATATAATAGTATAAAAAAGATTAGTGATAAATATGAATTGATATAAATAAAGGAATTAATTATAACACCTGTAATACAAGGAATAATTAGTCCCGGTAAAATTCTTATTATATTCTTCCAAAAACCAATAATATCAATTCCAACTTTTATTTGATTATAAATATTCATAAATACTACTGTACCACAGAACATACAAATCAATGTTGCTAAAGCGGCTCCTTTTCCGCCCCAGGCAATAGACATAGGTATTGTAATTATAACATTCACAATAGCAATTAAAAAATATACGATACTCCTAGCCTTATGCATATTCTTGGCTTTCTGTATTTCTAAACCGACATTTTGGAAACACGGAATCGTAATTGCCAACATCAAAAACAAACCAATTAAATATGCATCTCCATACTTGTCACCAACCCAAAGTAATACAAATTGACGACCAAAAAACAAATAACCGGTTAATATTAGAGCAACTACATAAAACTGAACCCTACCAACTTTTATAAAAATTTCATCTAAAAATTTTTTATCACCTTTATTTGCGATAATTTGATTAACCTGTGGAGCGAAAACACTTGAAATAGAAGTTGAAAAAGACATGAAATATCCTTTAAAGTTAGAGCCAACAGTATATATTGCAACCGGTATCGCACCGGCAGTAACACCAAGAACTATATTATCAGTTGTAAATGTTAGCTGATCTGTAATAGAATTTAAAAATAAAAAACCAGAAAAAACAAAAATGCTTTTAAGTAGTGATTTATCGAAGTTTCCAAAAACAAATTTAAGTCCAATATGTGTCCTTGCAAAAATATAATACGATATGTATGTTAACGTACTAATTACAAGCGTAATTAAAGAAATTGTTACTGCATTAGCATTAAAGAAATATAGGAAAATCAAATTAACTATAGGTTGAACTATGCAAGAAATAATCAAACACATTCTTATAAAGAAAAAGCGCTCATAAGCTTGTAAAGCCATTGCCGTAGTATTAAACAAAAATGTAACCACAAATTGAATTACTGTGCACAACATAATAAGTTTTATTTCAGTTCTTTGGGCGTCATCATAGTGTGCAGAAAAAATATAAGATGAAGAAAAAATTAAAACTACACCTACAACTAATGTTACAGCAGAAACAACAAAATATATGGTCTGAAACATACCATTGATTTTATATTCTTCCTCTTTACTACCCGTAGCACGAGCTTTAGCATTAAATCTAATATATGCACCACCAACACCCATGCTTAACAAACTCAAATATGAAGTTATGGAATTAGCTGTTCCTATTAAGCCATACTCTGATTGCCCTAATATATTTAAGAATATTGGGGTATAGAACAATGATATAGTATTACTTAAAAAAATATATACATACGATAAAATCGTACCTGCTTTTCTCTGATTAATTGCCAACTTTACATTCCTCATTTTATTAATTTAGCTAATTCATAACCGGCTGATTTTGCATTCTCTTTTACTTTTGGGATAATACTTTTAAGTGCAGACTTAATATCATTTTCATTTTCCATTATATATTTAAATGCATTTATTAATTCATTATCTGATTGTAAGTTTTGCACAGAAACAACATAGTTTTCATATGTTCCAAATAAATCTTTTGCGATTCCCTTAGATTTGATTGAATATCCTGCAACTAGTGTCGGCACGCAAGTTGAGTATGCAGCTATAGTGGCATGAGTTCTTGCTCCAACAAAAAATCTACATCTACTGATATAACCTTTAAGTTTTTCGCAGTTATGATCCTTTAATAACACTACTCGTCCGGTGTCCTTAAATTTATTATATAAGGCTTCTAAAGGCTTCATATCATTGTTATATTCCCATACAACATGAGGAATTAAACAAATATTCATATCTGTCTTATTAATTATGTATTCAATTAACCTCACATAATTATTATATGCCATACTTTCGCCGTTTTCATAATCATTTATTAAAGGACTGATATTAACGCCAACTGTATTGCCTTCAATAAAACCTTCAGGTAAAGGTAATTCTTTTTTATCTAGCAGAAACGCAGGGTCGGCAACCTGAACTGCGTTAATACCATGATTTTTCATCACTTCATATGACAGAGATTCTCTTACTGTAATTAAATCGAATCCTTTCAAGTCTTCAATGACTTCCGTAGTCATAAATTTTTCTTCAATTGAACAACCCCAAAACACATTCTTATTACAGTATTTGCGAATTTCTTTATCAAGCTCAACACCTTGTTTTGCAGACCAAGGATAACAATAATTATCTCCTCCAATAGAAATAGCTACAGAATCCTTAAAAGTATTCCTAATAAAAGCCTTGTGCATAGCATTTTTATCTTTCAAAAATCTATATTTAAAATAAGCCATTATTCCTGATAAGCTCTTTTTATTAATCTCATCAGTAGTTACAACTTTATCAACTAAACCGTCTGTACCATATTTATACTCTTCACTCATCGTATTAGACCAAAGAATAACATCGCTATTTAGCAATGATTTAATTAACCCTGTTGTGGACCGGACTAAAGCCTCGCAACCATGATTTCCACTACCACCATGCATGTATAA
>CAYRTG010000025.1:0-24625 GCA_964427365.1 uncultured Ruminococcus sp.
TTTTTTAAAAAATCTTTTAAAAAAAACTCTTTAATTTCATCTCTATTTATGGTACAATTTCTTAGTATAGGTAAATTTGTAATATTAAGGTGATTTTTTGACTAAAGTAATTGCAGTTGCAAACCAGAAAGGCGGCGTAGGCAAAACTACTACATCAGTAAATTTAGCTGCCTGCCTTGGAGTAATGGGAAAGCGCACTCTCATTATTGACATTGACCCTCAGGGCAATGCAACAAGCGGTGTTGCTATAGATAAAAGGAAACTAAAGAAATCCACCTACAGCCTCCTTGTAGATGGTGATAAAGCAGAAAAATGTCTTTTTCAAACTAAATATGCAAATCTGCATATTTTGCCAAGCTCTCTTGACTTAGCTGCAGCAGAGCTGGAAATTGCAGACCTTCCTCACAGAGAAGCCAGACTGAAAAATGCAGTTCTGCCAATTAAATATAATTATGATTACATTATCATTGACTGTCCTCCATCTTTAGGGCTTATTACAGCAAATGCCCTTACCTTTGCTGATACAATTTTAGTTCCTATTCAATGTGAATACTACGCTCTTGAGGGATTGTCACAGCTTATGAACACGGTCAGACGTGTTAAAAGGCAGTACAATAACAGCCTTGAGCTTGAGGGGGTTCTGCTTACAATGTATGACGGCAGACTTAACCTTACTCAGCAGGTTGTTGAGGAAGTAAAAAAATTCTTTCCGCGCAAAGTTTTTAAAACAGTTATTCCAAGAGGTGTAAGACTTTCAGAAGCTCCATCTTACGGTATGCCTGTTATTTACTACGATAAATCCTGCAAAGGCTCTGTAGCTTACACCGAGCTTGCAAAAGAAATAGCAGTTAGGGAGTGATATAATGGCAAAGAAAAGAGGCGGACTGGGCAAAGGCCTCGGTGCAATTTTTATTGACAATGAAACTGAGGACAGCAATGCTACAGTTACACTTAAAATAGCGGAAATTGAACCTAATCATAATCAACCAAGACGTGAATTTGACGAAAAGACTTTGGCAGAGCTTGCTGACAGTATCAGAGAACATGGGCTTATTCAGCCAATTCTTGTACGTCCTCTGATCAGCGGTGGCTATCAGATTGTTGCAGGTGAAAGACGTTATCGTGCAAGCCGCATGGCAGGTCTTACAGAAGTTCCTGTTACAATCAGAGAGCTTACTGACGAGGAAACAATGGAGCTTGCCCTAATTGAAAACCTACAGCGTGAAAACCTGAATCCTCTTGAAGAAGCCTTGGGCTATAAAAGTCTTATGAACGAATACAATATGAGTCAAGAGCAAGTTTCAAAAGCTGTGGGAAAATCCCGCTCAGCAGTTGCAAATATACTCCGGCTTTTAAATCTTCCTGATGAAGTTACAGCACTTGTTAAAGAAGGAAAAATCAGCGCAGGTCACGGACGTGCATTGCTTGCCTTTGAGGACAGGGAAAAAATGATAAAAACTGCTGAAAGCATTGTTGCCGAGGACTTGTCCGTAAGGCAGGTTGAAAATCTGTCAAAGAAGAGTAAGAACAAGCCAAAAACTCCGGCTGTAAATTTCCCCCAAAAAGCCTCATATTTCAGTATGGTTGAACAGACACTTAGTGAGTATTTAGGCAAAAAGGTTACTATTGCACCACTTAAAGGGAAAAAAGGCGGAATTTTGCAAATTGAGTTTTACTCAAATGAAGAGCTTAAGGATTTGGCAAATAAACTTGAGGATAAGTAAGGAGTACAAAAATGATTGATATTAAATTTTTAAGGGAAAATCCTGATTTAGTTAAAGAAAATATTAAAAAGAAATTTCAGGACAGCAAACTTGAGCTTGTTGACAAGGTAATTGATCTGGACAAAAAAAGCAGGGCAGCTAAAGGCAAAGCTGATGAACTGCGTGCAAAAAGAAACAGACTTTCAAAGGAAATTGGCGGACTTTTTGTTCAGGGTAAAAAGGATGAGGCTGAACAACTAAAGGCTTTGGTCACTGCTCAGGGTGAGGAGCTTGCAAAGCTTGAACAACAAGAGGCAGAGCTTTCAAAACAGGTTACCGACATAATGATGGTAATTCCTAACATTATCGACCCACAGGTTCCAATTGGTAAAGACGATACTGAAAATGTTGAAGTTGAACGTTTCGGTCAACCTGTTGTGCCGGATTTTGAAGTACCTTACCACACAGAAATTATGGAGAAATTTAATGGTATTGACCTGGACGCCGCAAGAAAGGTTGCAGGTAACGGTTTCTACTATCTAATGGGTGATATTGCAAGACTTCATAGCGCAGTTATATCCTATGCCCGTGACTTTATGATTAACCGTGGATTCACTTATTGCGTACCACCATTTATGATTCGTTCAAATGTTGTAACCGGTGTTATGAGCTTTGCTGAAATGGATGCTATGATGTACAAAATTGAGGGGGAGGATTTATACCTTATCGGTACATCAGAGCATAGCATGATTGGCAAATTCATTGATACTATGATTAAAGAGGAGGAACTTCCTAAAACCCTCACAAGCTACTCACCTTGCTTCAGAAAAGAAAAAGGCGCTCACGGTATCGAGGAACGGGGTGTTTATCGTATTCATCAGTTTGAAAAACAGGAAATGATTGTTGTATGTAAACCTGAGGAAAGCAAAATGTGGTTTGACAAGCTATGGCAGAACACAGTTGATTTGTTCCGTTCCCTTGATATTCCTGTTCGTACTTTGGAGTGCTGTTCTGGAGATTTAGCAGATCTTAAGATTCGTTCCATTGATGTCGAAGCATGGTCACCACGTCAGAAAAAATATTTTGAGGTTGGTTCTTGCTCAAACTTAGGTGATGCACAGGCTCGAAGACTTAAAATCAGAGTTAAGGGTAAAGATGGCAAATACTTTGCTCACACTCTTAATAACACAGTTGTTGCTCCTCCCAGAATGTTGATTGCATTCCTTGAGAACAACTTAAATGCTGACGGCACAGTAAGTATTCCGAAAGCTCTGCAACCATATATGGGCGGTCAGAAAGTAATTAAATAAATATTTATTCGCCTGTAAAATTCAGGCGAATTTATTTTTCCACAACCATATTAAAGTTCTAAAAAAACTAAAGAGCCTTCTATAAAAGCTCCTACAGATTTACATAAAATATTTAATGCGAAATTATTGACAGAACCTAATAAAGTTGATATAATAACAAGGATGTAAAAAGCTGGGGCCATTAGCTCAGCTGGTTAGAGCTATCGGCTCATAACCGATCGGTCCGGGGTTCGAGTCCCTGATGGCCCACCAAAAGAAGTGCTTTAATGCTAACGGCCACATAAGGAAGGAATTTGAAAACAACAAACAAACATCTTATGGGCGTTGCAAAGGCAAAAGCCGGCGTGAAAGGCAGAAATGCTTTTCACACCGGCTTTCTCTTTACTTTATAGGAAAAATTGATCAAAAAAGAGGATAAGGAAAAATAAAAGCCCGGAAAAACCGGACTTTTTTTGACAAACAGACACAAGGTTTTATTATAAAACCTCGTGCCGTTTTTATGAAAGTTTTTAGAATACGATTATAGGCATACCCATAAAGGATTTGTTGTAAATCTTTGAGGCTGCCGCATAGGGTGTATTAACACAACCGTGAGAGCCGTTAGTCTTGTAAATTTCTCCGCCGTAGCCCGATGTACGCCATGTGCTGTCGTGGATTCCCTGTCCGTCAGATGTAAATCCTAACCAGAAATTAACCTTTACATCCCATGAGCTTGAACCGTAAGAACCACTAAGCTGAGCAGGGGATTTTTTACTGATGACTTTGTGATAGCCGTGTTTTGTTGATAACGGACCTGTAGCTCCTGTACCTGTTACAACGGGTGTTTTGCAGTATAGTTTGTTATTTACATACATAAACATCTGCTGAGTTTCTGTACAAATTTCAACCCATGTTCCTGAAGGAGTTTTACCGTATGCACTGTCAGTAATTGTAACCTTAACGGTTTTTGTGTTACTGTAGGATTTATCTCCGTTTACATTCTTAAAAGCTTTTATTGCAAATTTATAAGTTTTGTCAACCTTAGCTTTACCTGAAAGGTATGTTGGATATGATCTTGTTTCCTTAAGAATATATTTGCCCTTAGCGTTAATTACAAATACATCGTAGCCGTCAGCGCCGTTTACCGGATTCCATGTAATTAACGCACGTCTTAAATATGACTTTACAGTAATACCGGATACTCCTTTTACACCGGCTGACGCACTTACTGAAGCACTTGGACTTTTGTAGGTCTTTTTGCTGACAACACGATAACCTTTAATTCTGTATTTGTAAGTTGTGCCGGTAGTTACCTTTTTGTCAATATATGTATTACCTTTAGTTTTGCCGATAAGAACTTCATTGCCGCCGGCTGATTTTTTGTAAATCCAGTATTTTCTTGCTCCTGCAACCTTGCTCCACTTAATACTTATATATGTAGTAGTTGCTTTCTTAACCTTTACGACCTTGGGAGCAAGCATTTTTACAACTGTTTTTACTGCAACTCCGGAGCTGTGAGTTGTGTATGCTTTAGTTTTGTTAAAAGCATACATCCTATACTTATAGACATATCCGCTTTTCAGTTTTCTATCTGTAAAAGTTGTTTTGCTTATATTTTTGAAAGTTTTATATTTTTTGAATGATGTGAATTTACCGTTTGATTTTTCAACAGAACGATAAAGTGCATAGTGTGTTGTATTCTTTTTGCTTTTCTTCCAAGATAGCTTAATGGCACTTGTTGACCTTTTTGCAACCTTAAAGCCTTTAACAGCACTTGGATATATCTTCTTTACAGTAGTTGGCTGAATAGTTTCAGTAGGTTTTGTAACAGGTTTAGTAGGAGAAGTTGTAACAAATTCTGTAGTATCAGTTGGATTTGTTGTTTCCATAGCTTCTGTAAGCTGTTCAGTTGTTGATTCAGTTATGGCAGGGTCAGTTGTTTCAAAAGCTATTGTAGTTTTTTCCGGAGATTCAGTTGCTTCCTGTGTAATTGATTCTGTAGTTTCAACAGTAGCAATAGTTTCTTCTGCTTCAGATGCTGAAACTGCTTCTGATGATGTTTCAATTATTACGGTTGTTTCTTCTGTCGGTTCTGTAGTTGCCTCTGTTACAAACGCTGTTGTGCTTTCTGTTGTTTCGGCAGTTGTATCCATAGCCGGTGTTTCTGCAGATATATCTTCAGATGCCAAAGCTGTATTGCTTTCCTTTGCAAAAGCAGTCATAGCTACAGGTACCATAGTCATTAATGTAACTGCAACTAAGAATAATGAAATTAGTTTTTTCATAAATTCACCTTTCTATCTTATAATATTAAAAGTAATAATATATGGTAACTCATATACATAATTTTACACCTATTTTCTTCGATTGAAAAGTACTATTTTACAATTTTTTTAAAATTTATCATAGTGACCAAAAAAGCAGATAAAAACACGGCTTTTATAATCTTTTTAATGAAAACTCTCGTTAAAATTTATATAAACGTACAAAAATTGGCAGCATAATAAGATTATACCGCCAATTCTATATAACTTATGCGATGAACTAACGCTCCCATCGCAGATGCAATCTGTCACAAGCTCCATTTCAATCAGGCTTGCCGGAGCGTTGCTCCGATTTACATTATTATTGTTTATTAGGGTTGATAGCACCAACAAAGCATTTCAGGGAAGATTAATCTCCAATAACCTTCATTGTGCTTTGCGGCGTCTTCAAGTACAAGAGTAATTTTGTCTGAGTTGTAACCGTCTTTTTTAAGATTGTTATACATTGCAACTGTATCGGCATAAAGCTCTTGTTCAACACTGTCATTATTGCCGTTATAGATGTAAAGTCGTGGCATATTCTCAGATGTAAGGTCATACTTGCTTAAGTATGTGTCCCATACATTTTCATCAAATAGTGCAAAAGCAGGAGAAAGTGCACCGATATGTCCGAACTTATCCATATTTTCCATACCAATGTAGAATGACTCAAGTCCTCCTGAGCTTGAACCTATAATAGCATTGTCCTTTGCGTCGGTGCTTGAATTGTAGTTTGACTGAACGTAAGGCATTACCTTGTTAACTACAAACTTAGAGAAAGCATCACCTGTTCTGTCGCTAAATTCATTCACATACATAGGCTTAACATTACCAATGTCAGGAGTAAGCTCGCTGTCACGCTTTGCATTGCCGTTGTCAATACCTACAATAATCATACCTCTGCCGCCGTTAGCCATAAGTGATTCAACTGCATCAGTTACCTGCCAGCCTCCATAGCTGTCGGAATGGTCAGCGTCAAAGAGGTTTTGTCCGTCCATAATGTATAATGTTTTGTATTTTTTGCTGTCAGTAGCCGAGTAATCAGCAGGAGTCCAAATCCAGATTTTCTTGTTATAACCAGCGGAATATTCAAGGTTAGTTGTTACAATTTTTCCTTCGTCAGCACCATTAGCAGCATATGTGCTCGGTACCATAAATTTACCGGTACCCATTTGAATAAAGAAACCTGAGCTTGCTTTATTTAAAGGAATGTTTACTGTTTGTGATGTATTGTTATCATTAAAAATAATTCTGTCCCACTTGGTGACATCAACATTTGAGGTATATATATTTTCGCCATATTCATTGGCAGTGTAGTTTGTAACTTTTACACCGGGCCATTGAGCAGCCTCTTCACCTGTTGCGGAGTTGTAAAGGTAGAAGTAAACATTTGACCAGTTTCTGTTGTTTGTAAAGTAAATATCAATATTGCTCTTTACCTTTGGTTCAGTTGCTACAGGTGTAGTGGTAACAGGAGTTGTTTCAGAAGCTGTAGTTGATATTGGATTAGTTTCAAATGTGGGATTAGATTCTGTTGTTGTAGGTTCAAAAGGAGCGTCTTCAATTTTCACAAGTACCTTCTGAATTTTTGTTGCATCCATTATATTTATTGCCCCGTTTAAATCAAAATCACCAAGAGTTTCCTGTTTTTCGGAAAAAGTTATCAATTGTAATATTCTGTATTGAATTTTTGTGGCGTCAGATATGCTCAGCTTTCCGTCAAGGTTAACATCACCGTTTGTATATCCGTCTGTCGAAAAAGCTGCAACCGGCAATGCTAAGAGTATAAGCATACAAGCTAATCCAAGGGAAACTATTTTTTTCATAAACAAAACCCCTTCATTATCAATATAATTAAATTTTACCCTTGTTTGAGTAAATTGTCAACAAATAAATATAAAAAAAGAGTCATTTTTATTATAAAAATAACAAAAATGACTCTATCTTGTGTTTTCAACTGTAAGTTTTACTGCAGCCTTTAGTTTATCAAGATAAGTAGTTCCTTCAGGAAATTCTCTGATTTCAAGACGTTTTGCAGGAACATTGCTTGCTGTGGGAAGGGTGTGCATACGCATATTGATTTTCTGATACTTAACCAGATTGAAAAGTTCACTGATTGATTTTGCTTTATCAATTGCTGTAATAAGCTCAGCTTTATTCATAACAGCTTTTTTCAATTATACACCCCCATTGTAATTATCATACCATATTATAAATTAATATAAGGGTAATTACAATACATAATTTAACAAATTTTGTGTATTTTTTATTTACTAAAAATATGTTTTGTGATAGTATTTTATAAAAATGAAATAAAATTTTAAAAGGACGTGATAATTATGGAAAAGATTGCAAGCTTTACAGTTGACCACAATACCCTTGAGCCGGGAATATATATCAGCCGTATTGACGGAGATATTACAACATTTGATATGAGATTTATTAAGCCCAATACACCGCCATTCTTGCCAAATCCGGTAATGCACACAATTGAGCATTTATTTGCAACCTATGCCCGCAACAGCAAATACGCTGACAAGGTTATTTATTTTGGACCAATGGGCTGTAGAACAGGCTTTTATTTTCTTGTAAGAAATGTGGATAATGCCACAGCATTGGATTTTATGAAAGAGATTATAAAAAGATGTATTGACCATAAGGGAGATATACCGGGGAACTCTCCAAAGGAGTGCGGAAATTATCTCGAGCATAATGTTCAGGGTGCAAACGAAGCGTTAATAAAGTTTTTTGATATAATTAAGGATTATAAAGTTGAACAAATGGACTACAACTTTGGTAAATAGTACCAAATAACAGCAAATAAATATAGAAATCGTTGTATAATACACCTAAATTATTAATAAAAGGTTGCAAAATTGTAATAAAATGTTATAATTAGTTACAAAGTCGGTTACAAAAATGTAACAATTTATTTGTAAGGTGTATTTTATGAAAACAAAATTTATTACTATTGACGGATATTCTAAGCTTGAACAGGTTAGGAATCCACGTAAAGTAAAAAAGCAACCATTTAATAAAAGGGTTAAGAAATTTGTAAAAATCAGTTGCACTGTATTATCTGACTGCTTTAAGGATTTTAAGGAAAATAAGGCTAAGGCTAAAAGGCTCGAAAAATGCTATGAAAGCCAAAGAAAACAAGGAACAGAAAGACTTAGTAAGTCAGCCCTTGTACTTTCAAAGGTTAAAAAGGCAGAGAAAAAAGCTCCAAAGCACTTAAGCAAGTCTGAAAGACATTCAAGAAATTTCTTAAGAAAAAAGGTAGTATTAGGTGTAGCTACTTCTTTTGTAGCAGTAACCCTTAGTGCATTAACATCAATGAGTATGATTTCCTTTGACGCTTTGGCTCTTGAAAATGAAAAGCCTGTACAGGTTGAAACACAGGAGGTTTCTGTAAAGGATTCGGAAATTTCCAAGGTTGTCCACAGCAGTATTGCAAAATCTATGAGCGAGGACGATGTGCTTACTTCAGGCTACGGACTTTATATTGATAAAAAGCTGGTGGGTGTGTCTGTTGACAAGGAGTCATTGGAAAATGCTTTACAAAATAATCTTAATAATTACAAAGCAAAGTATGATGATGAAACAACAGATATGTATGCAAACAAGGTTGAAATTGTAGCAGGCAGCTACAACAGTAAAGATTTTGATGATGCTGAAAATCTGGTTTCAAATAATGCCGATAAATTCAGCTATTCACTTTCAACAGATATAATTTATAATCAGAAAGTACCTTACACAACAGAAGTTAAATATGACAGCAAAAAGCCAACATCATATAAAAAGGTAACTCAGAACGGCATAAACGGTAAAGAAAGGGTTATTTTAAGAGTTACATATGTTGATAAGGTTCAGACAGACTGCGTCACAACCGAAATTAAAACATTAAAAGCTGCACAGAAAAAGATTATTGTGGTAGGTACAAAAAAGACTTCATCAACGGCAACTTCATATTCCTCATACCAAACCTCTGCAAGCGGTAGCTTTATGTGGCCTTTACCTTACACAAGAAATATTACCTCAGGCTACGAAATGCGATGGGGACGTATGCACACAGGTATTGACATTTCTTCAGCAGGAGTTTACGGACAGTCGGTTGTAGCGTCAGACTCAGGTGTAGTAACTTGGGCAGGCTATGACAGCTCAGGCTACGGCAACTATGTGATTATTGACCATGGCAACGGTTATCAAACACTTTACGGACATTGCAGTTCCTTAGCAGTAAGCAAAGGTCAAAGTGTAAGCAAGGGACAGACAATTGCTTATGTTGGTTCAACAGGATATTCAACAGGACCTCATCTTCATTTTGAAGTAAGGTCAGGCAGCTCAAGACTTAACCCAATGAATTTTGTTTAATAGATTAACGACTGAAATTATAGAAAACAGGGCAATTCATAATTGAATTACCCTGTTTTGTTAGTTTGATTTTGCTTTGATTTATTTAAGGCTTTTAAAACCAGTAACAAATCTTCTTTTTGTGAATTTTCTAAATTTCTGAATTCCTGAATTAGCAGAAATTCAGAATCAGATAGTTTTATTATATTTTCCGTACTTTTATTATTCTTAATTTTTAATACTTCATCAGCTGAAATTCCGTAAAGGCTAAATAAAATAGTCAAAGTATCAATATCAGGCTCAGCAACACCATTTTCATATCCTGAAAGTGTTTTGTTGTTGATGCCTGTTTTTTTCATAACTTCTAATTGGGTTAAGTCCATATCTTCTCGTGCATTTTTTAAAATTTCTCCGATTTTTTTCAAAAAATCACCCCATATTACTTCTTAAATACTAGTACAAAATTGTAGAAATATTGTATATTTCTTAATTTTTTTGAATATATTGTTGACTTCTTAGTTTTTAAGAGTTATAATAATTATATTAATTTAAAAGAAAGAGGTTTTGATAAAATGATTCTAGGTTATATTCTGACGATTTTTGGGGGTTTTGGTTCTGTTGGTATTATATATACTATGATGACGCTATCAAGAATACCATTTTGCAAAAAGTCCCCGAACTTACGGGGACTTTTGTTTATCTGAACATATAAGATACTGTGTCAAGGAATTGACCCATAGTATGGATAGCACGGTTTGCGTTTTTCTTCATTTTCGGCTTGCCGTCAAGGATTCTTTTACCTGCATATCCTACTGCCATTCCTGCAAGCATACCACCTGCAACACCTTTTACAACATTCATCATACTTCCTGATTTTCCCATAATTACACCTCCGCTCTGCAAGAAATACTTGCAAAATTATTATTTGCGTTTAAAATATATTTAGAGGTGATAACTTTTGGCAACATTAAATATTGTAATGGTAGAACCTGAAATTCCGGCAAATACGGGAAATGTTGCGCGAACCTGTGCTGCAACCGGAGCAAAGCTCCACCTTGTAAAGCCGCTTGGCTTTTCAGTTGATGATAAGCATTTGAAAAGAGCAGGACTTGACTACTGGAATATGCTTGATATAACATATTATGAAAACCTAGATGATTTTTTTGAAAAAACAAAGGGCGGAAAATATTACTATTTTTCAACAAAAGCCCACCACCGTCACAGCGATATTCAGTATGAGGACAATTGCTACATAACATTTGGTAAAGAAACACGAGGACTTCCGGAAAGTCTGTTGCTGAAAAACTACGAAACTACAGTAAGAATACCTATGATTGATGATGCTAGAAGTCTTAACCTAAGTAATTCTGTAGCAATTGCAGCTTATGAGGTTTTACGTCAATGGAATTATCCTAATCTCCTTGAAAAAGGGGAACTTCACCGTCATAACTGGAGTGACAGAGAAACTATATAGAAACTAAAGTCTGCTGCATAACCGCAGCAGACTTTTTGTATAATTTTTAATTTTGTATTTATAATAGAATATGTATCTTACAAAATTTTATTCACTTTTGCACATTTTACCCTGAACGTCAGTTGTATATTTTCCCCTTAACAAAATTTTTGAAATCGGTACAATTTCATAGCCCTCTGCATGAATTGCCTCGATAACTTTAGGAAGAGCCTCGGGAGTGTTTGTTGCACCGTTATGGAGCAAAATTATTGAACCCGGTACAAGCTTATTGACACAGTTTTGAACAATCTGGTCAACGCTTGGGTCTTTCCAGTCAAGACTGTCGATATTCCATTGGACGCAGTACATATCAAGTCCCATAACGGAACTTACCACACTGTTGTTATAGTCCCCGTATGGTGGTCTGAAAAGAGTAGGGGACTTGCCTGTAAGTTTTTCAATTTTTTTATTACAGCTTTGCACATCTTCAACTATTGAGCTTTCGGACATTTGTGTAAGGTGGTCATGTTTATTGCTGTGGTTTCCTACATCGTGACCTTTTTTTGCTATTTTTTTAACGGAGTCGGGGTATTTTTCTACCCAACTGCCTACCAGGAAAAAGGTGGTTTTCACCTTGTATTTATCTAGGATTTCAAGCAATGTATCGGTTTGTTCGTTTCCCCATGCAGCGTCAAAGGAAATTGAGCAAACCTTTTTTGTTCGATCAACATTATATATTGGTATTATTCTGTCGGTAGTTGCTGTTGTTATAGCCTTGCCGGCTGTGGTAATACCTATTGCTGCTGCAGAAATTCCTAATATTCCGCATAATAGAATTGACAGCAGGCTCCGCTTTGTAAGAATAAAAAATTTCACAAAAATCCCCCCATACAAAGGTATGAGGGGCAGTTTTATTTTATACTAATATCAGGGAAAATATTTGTAAAAATTTTAGTATTATTCCTGAATTTCCCACTTAATTCCGTTCGGAGTGTCAATAAGCTTAATGTGGCGTGCAGCTAACTCATTACGGATTTTGTCAGCTGTTGCCCAGTCCTTGTTAGCTCTGGCTTCTTGTCTTTGAGCAATTAATTCTTCAATTTCTTTGTCGAGATTCTGCTCTGAGTAATTATTTTTCTGAATAAGGTCCAGACAGAGAACCTTATCAAATTTTTTAATAAGATACAGCTTTGTTGCACCATTTATATCAGCTTTAAGTACATCATAAACGGCAGTTAAGCCAAGAGAAGTGTTAAGGTCATTATCCATAGCCAATCTAAAGCAGTCTTCAAGGTCTTTAGCTTTGTCAGCTTGAATTTCACCTTCATTGGTTAATGAGGAAATTCTCTTAGTAAGCTTTTCATAAGCCTTTGCAGTATTGTCAAGGCTTTCGTATGAAAATGTAAGAGGCTTTCTGTAGTGACTTTGCAGGCAAAACATTCTGTAAACTATAGGATTGTAGCCTTTTTCTTCAAGAAGCGAAACTGTTAGAAAGTCACCCTTTGATTTACTCATTTTGCCTCTTGCGTCATTAAGGTGAAGCACGTGGAACCAATAGTTGCACCACTTGTGACCCAAGTAAGCCTCGCTTTGTGCAATTTCATTTGTATGATGTGGAAAAGCATTGTCAACACCGCCGCAATGAATATCAAGATATTCACCGTTATGCTTAATACTGATTGCTGAGCATTCAATGTGCCAGCCCGGATAGCCTACACCCCATGGACTGTCCCACTTAAGAGCCTGATCCTCAAACTTTGACTTT
This sequence comes from uncultured Ruminococcus sp., assembly GCA_964427365.1. Taxonomy (GTDB): domain Bacteria; phylum Bacillota; class Clostridia; order Oscillospirales; family Acutalibacteraceae; genus Ruminococcoides. Next base: position 12,867 of record CAYRTG010000025.1, read on the forward strand.
GTAAACCACAGCACAAAGTCTGTTTTGTTTTTCTTATTGGTATCATTATCGACATCATCTCTGACACCTACCTCAAGGTCATCAGCATTCATATTGCCGAAAACATAGTAGCTGTCAAGTTTTGATGTGTCAAAGTAAACATTGCCCCCTGCAAGGTAAGCATAGCCTTTTTTAATAAGAACTGATATCATTTGGATAAACTGGTCAATACAGTTTGTTGCAGGCTCTACAACATCAGGTCTTTTAATGTTCAGCTTTTCACAATCCTTGAAAAATGCATCAGTATAAAACTTTGCAATTTCCATTACAGTTTTATGCTCACGCTTAGCACCCTCAACCATTTTGTCATCACCTGTATCAGCATCTGATGTAAGGTGTCCCACGTCAGTAATATTCATAACTCTTTTTACGTCATAGCCTGCATATCTTAGGTATCTTTCAAGAACGTCCTCCATAATGTATGTGCGGAGATTACCAATGTGTGCAAAGTGGTAAACAGTAGGACCGCAAGTGTACATATTAACCTTTTTATCACTATGTGGAACAAATTCCGTTTTTTTCTGTCCCAAGGTATTGTAAATAATCATATTATCAGTCCTTTTTCTTAACTATTTTCTGAATATTATCAATTCTGCTTTCGAGTTTGCAAAGTGCAAGTGAAACCGGATCGGAAATATGAATCTGATCCAACAAATCGTTTCTGATACCGTTGACTTTTACCACTCTTGCAGGTACACCTACAGCAGTTGAGTTGTCGGGAATTTCAGAAAGTACAACTGCATTGGCGGCAATTCGTGCATTATCTCCAACCTTGAAAGGTCCAAGCACCTTTGCACCTGCTCCCACAAGAACGTTGTTTCCTATAGTAGGGTGACGCTTTCCGGTGTCTTTACCTGTACCGCCAAGGGTGACACCCTGATAAATAGTACAGTTGTCACCAATTTCAGCAGTTTCACCGATAACAACGCCCATACCATGGTCGATTACAAGGCCCTTACCGATTTTAGCGGCAGGGTGAATTTCAATTCCTGTTTTATGTCTGCTGCGTTGAGAAATATATCTTGCTATAAATTTCATATTATGATGATAAAACCAATATGCACGCCGGTGGCTTCTTACAGCCTTGTAGCCTGAGTACAATAAGAAAATTTCAAGTTTGTTTCTGGCTGCAGGGTCACGTTCAAGATAAGCATTCAAATCATCTTTAAATGTCTTAAACACAATATCACCTCAAAAAAATAACGCCATCCCAAAAGGGACGACGCAGTCGTGGTTCCACCCAATTTCAGTTACAAAAAATGTAACCCTCTAAGTGTATAACGGCACTAACCGTTCAGAGATACTATAGTTCCCCCTGAAAGCTCATGGGTGCATTTCTCAAGGTTAAAATCAAGAACACTTCCAGCAAATGCGTTCCTCTCTGATGATTGTTTCCCTGATACTTTTCCCAATCAAAGCCTATTAATATACTACTATATTATATACGATTTTATAAAAAATGCAAATTATTTTTCGCTGAAAAATTCCTTGTTATCAATAAAGTAAATTATTCCGGAAATTATGCAGAATAATGTGGAAATCCAAAGAGAAATATCGCCGATTAGGTAAAAGATTGTACGGCTTACTTCAATTCCTTCTAAGCTAATAGGGATAATGCCCATTGTCATAAGCTCAAGTACAAACTGCAACACAAAAATAAGGATAATAGCCACAATTTGTGTAACTGTTTTAACCTTACCCCAGATATTTGCAGCAACAACCTTACCCTCGGCAGCTGCAAGCAGCCTTATGGAGGACACTGCAAATTCTCTGAATATAACAATTATTACTATTATACAGCTGCAAAGATTGTTTTGTACAAAGCAAAGCAATGCAGACAGCACAAGTATTTTGTCAGCAAGGGGGTCGCAGAATTTCCCAAAATTTGTTACTAAGTTCTTGCTTCTGGCAATCTTTCCGTCAATCATATCTGTAATGCTGGCAATTGAAAAAATCACAAGGGCAGCTAAATAATGAAACGGAAAATCCAAAAGAATTGCCAAAACAAAGAATGGTGTAAGAATGATTCTTGTTAAGGTTAGTTTGTTTGGTAAGTTCATTTGAAAACCTCGTAAATTAGTCTGCTTCTATTTTATAACATTTCTCCCATAGGGTCAATGCCAATATAGTCGGTAATTCTGACTTTTACAAAATTGCCCTCTTTGGGATTGATTCCCCGGGTTGTAAAGAATACGTTTCCGTCAACCTCAGGACAGTCCCCTTTAGTACGTCCAAAGAAACATTCCGCATATTTGTCAAAGCCTTCTACCAAAACGGAAACTTCTTTGCCAATAAGCCCTTCTGCATATTCCTCCATAATTTTCTGCTGCTGTTCCATAATAATTTCAGAACGTCTGTTTTTTATATCATTGTCAATTTGATTTGGAAATTTAGCAGCAGGGGTGTTTTCTTCCTGTGAATATGGGAAACAGCCTAAACGCTGAAATTTCATATCCTTGGCAAATTGTACAAGCTCCTGAAATTGCTCCTCAGTTTCGGAAGGAAAGCCGGTAATAAATGTCGAACGAAGTACAACGCCAGGGATTCTTTCCCTAATTTTGTTAAGGAGTGAAGTTAATTCTTCAACACTGCCTTTGCGGTTCATTAGTTTCAGCATATCTTTGTTACAATGCTGTAAAGGTAAATCTATATATTTAACTATTTTGTCCTCATTTGCAATTACTTCAATAAGCTCATCGGTAATTCGCTCAGGATAGCAATAAAGCACACGAATCCATTTTAACTTTTCAACTTTGCAAAGCTCCTTTAAAAGCTGTGCAAGCATAGGTTTGCCATAAATATCCGTGCCGTAATATGTAGTGTCCTGAGCAATAACAATAAGCTCTTTAACACCGCCGTCAGCAAGCCATTTAGACTCTTTAACAAGATTTTCTATAGTGCGGCTTCGATATTTACCTCTTATCATAGGAATAGCACAGTATGTGCAATGATTGTCGCAACCATCGGCAATTTTTAAGTAAGCATAGTATGAAGGGGTACTTTGTATTCTTTTACCTTCAAGGAAAAGTTTTTCCTTTGGTGGAAAGATTTCTACCTTTTTCCCTTTTAGAGTATCTGTAATAATCTGAGCAATTTTATCATTTGCACCAATACCTACACAGGCGTCAATTTCAGGCAGTTCTGTCATAACCTGTTTTTTGTATCTTTCAGACAGACAGCCCGTAACAATCAGGCATTTGATTTTACCCTCTTCCTTAAGCTTTGCTAGCTCAAGGATTTCCTCAATGCTTTCTTGTTTAGCTGATTCAATAAATGCACAGGTGTTGATAATTGCGGCGTCTGCCATTGCAACGTCTTCCACAAGAGTAAACTCCTGCTTGTTAAGCTTTGCAAGCAACATTTCTGCATCCACTCGGTTTTTTGCACATCCAAGGGAAACAATTCCTACTTTATATTTCATAGCTTTCATCCTCAGTATATTCTTCCAATATGGCTTTTATGTCACCCCAGCTAAAGCCTCTTCTCTGTAAAGCGGCAATAGCACGTTTCTTGCCTTTTTCGTCATCAAAGGAAGATATATATTTGCTTTCAATAATATCCCTTATCTGTTCTTTGGGGTCAACTTCAAATTCTTCGAGGATTTCATCAGCAAGCTGTCGGTCTATGCCTTTTTCAATAAGCTTGTACCTTGTAGCTTTTTTGGATAGCTTTTTGTTTAACAAAAGCTGTTCAGCATATCTGCGTGCAAACTTTTCATCATTTACAAGACCGAGCTCCTGAAGTCTTTCGACCGCTTTCTGTGCAGACTCGTTGTCAGCAGTTTTTCTTAACTTTTCAATAAGTTCCTTTTTGCTGTGGTCACGATAGGAAATAAGCCACATAGCTTTTTCTTTTGCTCGTTTTTCGTTAGAACTGTCAATAAGCTCCTTAAGCTCTTCATCGGTAATATCATCGCCGATTGATAATCTGCTTATTAAAAAGGTTTCAGTATCAATTTTCAGGGCAAATTCATTGTCTATATAAAGAGCGGAAAGCCCCTTGCGTTTCGGGACAACATCTGTAATAGTCATCAGTCTTCAACTAATACGTCAATACTTGCATTTTTTGAACTAGAAGATTCAGCAGACTTTTTATCAGCAGCGGCTTTGATGGCGGTAGCTTTCGTTTTGGGAGCAAGTTTTTTAGTTTTTAGCTTATCAATGTTATTCCACAAGTCCTTTTCAATTTTTTGAGCCATCTCTTCGTTGTTTTTTAGAAATTCCTTAACATTTTCACGCCCCTGCCCAAGACGTTCACCGTTATAGCTGAACCATGCGCCTGCTTTCTGAATAACATCTGCTTGAACTGAAAGATCAACAAGTTCGCCTATACGGCTGATACCTTTGCCGTACATAATATCAAACTCTGCTTCTTTGAACGGAGGAGCAATTTTATTTTTAACAACCTTTGCTCTGGTGCGGTTACCAACCATTTCACCGCCAATCTTCAGGGTTTCAATCCGTCTTACATCAATACGAACAGACGAATAGAATTTTAAAGCACGTCCTCCCGTTGTAACCTCAGGATTACCATATATAACGCCAACCTTTTCACGAAGCTGGTTAATAAAAATAGCAACACAGTTGCTTTTGTTAATAGCACCTGCAAGCTTTCTTAAAGCCTGTGACATAAGTCTTGCGTGAAGTCCCACATGACTGTCACCCATTTCGCCCTCAATTTCACTTTTTGGCACTAAAGCTGCAACTGAATCAACTACAATAACATCAATTGCACCGCTTCGGATAAGAGCTTCAGCAATTTCAAGTGCGTCCTCACCGGTGTCGGGCTGAGATACTAAAAGTGAATCAATATCTACACCTAAGGCTTCTGCATATGTTGGGTCAAGAGCATGTTCAACGTCAATGAATGCAACATTGCCGCCGTTTTTTTGACCTTCTGCAATACAATGCAGCGAAAGCGTGGTTTTTCCTGATGATTCAGGTCCGTAAATTTCAACAATTCTTCCTCTTGGTAAGCCGCCGATTCCCAAGGCTATATCAAGGGAAAGAGATCCTGTAGAAATATGCTCTACATTCATATGCTGATTTTGACCAAGACGCATAACTGCACCTTTGCCAAATTGTTTTTCAATTTGTCCTAAAGCTGTTTCCAGTGCTTTTGTTTTATCTACTGCCATTTCATATACCTCCTGAAAAGAGCAAAAATTCCTGTTTTTTCACAACAATATTATAAAATATTAGGGAATAAAAATCAATATATTCAGCTTAAATTTTACGAACAAATTTTCTAGGATCAGATCAAAGTCCCATAAATGGTTCTCCGAATGCCTCCTAAATCATAAGCTCCTCCAATATTTTTATAGCCATAGTCAATCATAAGCTGTTTTATTGTGTCAAATTGATTTTCACCTATTTCAAAAGCAAGCATACCATTAGATTTCAGCTTGCTGCTCCAATATTTTATTATATGCTTGTAAAAGTCAAATCCGTCCTTGCCACCGTCAAGCGCCATTTCAGGCTCGTGACTTATTTCAATTTGTAAATCCTTTATTTCATCAGTTTTAACATATGGCGGATTTGATACAATAAGGTCAAAGCTGTTGTCCGGAAAACTATTCATACAATTAAAAATATCTCCTTGTACTATATTTATAGTAGCATGGTTAAGACTTGTATTTTCCTTAAGATAGGAGAGAGCTTTCTTGGATTTTTCCACAGCTGTAACCTTAGCATTTGTTTCCTGACTAATAACAATTGCCAAAGTACCGCTGCCGCTACAAAGGTCAAGAACCTTTGCATTATTCTTTCCTTTCAAAAAATTCAGACAATTATGCAGTATAACTTCTGTGTCATCCCGTGGAATAAGAACACCCTTGCCAACCTTAAATTTGTAGCCGTAAAATTCCCATTGACCTAAAATATATTGCAAAGGCTCCCCCTGTATTCTCCTATATGCAAGGGCTTTCAGTTCGTTAAGCTTTTCATCATCAATAGACTTGTTACCATTGATTATTAAATCAGTATGAGTAAATCCGCAGACCTTTTCAATAAGGCACAGTGAATTAAAGGCAGGAGAGTCAACCCCTGCCTTTTCAAGCATATTTTCAATTGTTTTTTCGGCAATTTTAATTTCAATCATTTTGAGTTTATTATAACTTATGTTATGGTGTTTAACGCTTGTAAAGCGGCGGATGTAATTCACACTGTTTAGGTGGGAGTTATAATCTCCCACTGAAACACTGAGAAGCTAACGCTCCCCTCGCAGCGGCAATCTTTCGTAAGCTCCATTTCAAGCAGGCTTTTCGGAGCGTTGCTCCGAACTAAATATATCAAAATTAATTTGTAACAATATCCGATCCGTCATCGGGAATAACAGCTTTCATTGCTTTAATTGCAACTTCACACATTTTTTCGTCAGGCTCTTTTGTTGTAATTCTCTGTGCCCAAAGTCCGGGAGCTGCAATAATTCTGGTAACAACATTATTGTGTTTACCACAGATTTTAATAAGCTCATAACCTATACCACAGGTTAACGGTAACAGCAAAATTTTAATTAATGGCCTGAGCCAAGGGATTCCGGGAAAAGCCGGAATAAACAATCCTATTACAATACCGACAATAAGCATCAGCAGAATAAAGCTTGTTCCGCATCTGGGATGAAAACGATGCATTTTTTTAACATTCTCAACAGTAAGTTCCAAATCGTTCTCGTAGCAGAAAATTGTTTTATGTTCAGCACCGTGATACTGAAAAACTCTTTTCATTTCACTCATTTGTGAGCAAATTAATATGTAGCTTAAGAATATAAGAATTTTCAGCAGACCTTCTGTAATTGACTGCCATAGGGGAATAGTGCCGGCAGAGCCTGCGGTCAAGGCAGGGAAAGCCATACCCAGCAGCTGAAAAATCCATGTTGGCAGAAAAAAGAATAGCAGTATCGCAAGTCCTATGCCGAGAACAGAAGAAATAATCATAAGAACTTTCATAAAGTTCTCTCCGAGCTTTTCGTCAATCCATTTTTCAAACTTGCTTGGTTCCTCCTCCTCAATTTCCCCGGCTTCAATAGCCTTGTCGGCAGAAAGCATAAGACATTTGTAGCTTAAACGCATAGAGTCGATAAGTCCTGCAACTCCACGGAAAAATGGCAACTTCCAAATTTTATGCTTAGCACCGATAAAGTTAATGGTGACATCTTCTGTGTAAATATCATTTTCGCCGGTTCTTACTGCAACTGTGGTCTTTTTAGGACCTCTCATCATAATGCCCTCAATAAGGGCACTGCCTCCGATGGAGGTAATCTTTTTTGTTTTGGTTTTACTCATAAAAAATACCTTCTAAATTTATTTGTCGGAATCAGACATAACAGGTATAGTTATAGTAACGGTAGTTCCTACACCAACACCTGATTCAATATCAAGACTACCCTTATGAAGCTGTACAATTTCGTCAGCAACAGCAAGACCTATACCTGAACCGCGGACAGTCTGATTAGCTTTGTAAAATTTTTCTTTAACTTTCGGTAAATCCTCTGCAGAAATTCCACATCCAGTATCAGTAACAATAATAGAAATGTTTTCCTGTTCAGGATTATATTTAATTTCTATAGCAACAACTCCGTTTTCAGGAGTGTATTTCAATGCGTTGTCGATAACGTTGATAAATACCTGCTTTAATCGGTTCCTGTCACCGTAAACAGGGGGATAAACAGACTCAGGTTCGTCATAAATAAGGTGTTTGCCTTCGTTCACTGCTCTGTCTTTAAGCATATACACAGTTTCGTCAAGCTCAGCTAGTATATCAAGCTTTTCGTTTATAAGTACCATTCTGCCGGTTTGAATACGTGAAAAATCCAACAGCTCTTCAACTAAACCTGTAAGCCTTGTGCTTTCTTTAATAATAACACCCATACCCTTGTCAAAGGTTCGCCTGTCAAGCTTACCTTTACCTGAAAGTTGCATAGTTTCAGCCCAGCCCTTAATTGCTGTAAGTGGAGTTCTCAGTTCGTGAGAAACTCGTGAAATAAAGTCGTTTTTCATTTGCTCTGTAGCTTCAAGGTCTTTAGCCATATCGTTAATAGCTACTGTAAGCTCACCGATTTCATCATTATAGCGTTTTTGAATTTTTGTGCTGAAATCTCCGTGAGCAATTTTTTCAGCAGAATCTCTAAGTTCTCTTACAGGAGTTAAAATGGAGCGAATAAACAAATTGCCCGAAAGGGTAATCAGTAAAAGTATAAAAATACCTGCAAAAATAAATGTTGCAGAAAGAAGAATAATTCTGTTGTTTACATCAGTCATAGAAACAACGTATCTTAAAGCTCCGATAACTGAGCCTTCAGTATTTGTTACTATCCTTGTAAAGCTTTTAACTTTTTCATCGGAGGGGAGGACGCTGTCCCCAAAAGCAGTTTTGTCCGTACTTTTTGAAGCATCGATAAAGTCCTGAAAATTTTCATTATCGTCATATGAAAAGCCTGTTGAAGTAAGCACAACTCTGCCGGCGGAATTAATAACCATTACTTCCATGTTTTCTTTGTGAGTAAAGTCCTCCACATAATCTTTTGCACTTGATAAAAATACTGTGGAATTTTCAGCCTGATAACCCTCAAAAATAGAAGAAATTTCATTTGAAACGCCGGAAAGCTGTTGTTCCACATCTTGGTTGTACAGGGAGATAACTGCAAATATAAGGCTCGTTACAATAAGAGAAATTATTACAAAAATGACAAGCATTGTATTTAATATCCAGCGTTTTGTAATACCCTTGAACAATCCTTTTACCTCCTGTAAAATTTAAAACAACACGCAATTAACGGTTAATCATTTAATATGTTTGATATGTAAACAGCAAGTTTATTTACTGATTATTAGTGTCCCACTTATAACCAAGTCCCCATACAGTAATAATGTGTTTAGGGCTTGAGGGCTCGTCCTCAACCTTCATACGAAGCCTGCGGATATTAACGTCAACGATTTTTTCTTCTCCAACATAAGCGTCGCCCCATACGTGACTTAGAATGTCGGTACGGTCTAAAGTTTCGTCAGGATTTGAGAAGAAATATTCCATAATCTGAAATTCAACCTGAGTGAGCTCAATCATTTTGCCGTTTTTAAGTAAAGCACGGTTGCGAAGATTAAGTGTGAAATCACCTGAGTGAAGTTCTTCTTTAAAGTTGTTTTCAGCATTTGACTGCGCAAGAGAAACCCTTCTGTAAAGAGAGTCAACCCTGGCAAGAAGCTCAGACGGAGAAAACGGCTTTGAAACATAATCGTCAGCACCTAGCATAAGACCTGTAACCTTATCCATTTCCTGAGTTTTAGCAGAAAGCATAATAATACCAAGACTGCCGTTTTTACTTCTCAGCTCCTTACAAACCTGGAAGCCATCAATACCGGGCATCATTATGTCAAGAATGGCAACGTCAAAATCTCCGTTGTTTTCATCGTATTTCTTTAATGCTGTTTCACCGCAGTCGGCTTCAACTACATCGTATCCGGCTCTTTGCAGATTAATAACCACAAAGTCACGGATTGCAGCCTCGTCCTCACATACAAGAACCTTTTTCATAAGTAAAACCTCCGTTAAAGTAAACTTATCTTATATTTATTGAACACCTTTATTATAAAGTGCAAAATTTGTTTTTACAGTTTCATCATTAATAATGCTAGCGTCTGAAATATTGTAACAGTAGTCAAGACCGTCCACTGTTTTTAGAAGTGTAAATATCGAACCTTTTTCAGCAGATTTTTTTGAGTCAAAAACCTTAAAAGTCAGAATAAGTTGACCCTGTTTGTTATTTTTTAGACGATATATACTAAGAGTTTTGCTGTCAGCGGATGTTACAGCCATTGTGCTGTTAACCATATTATCAGGCAACATAAAGCAGTATTTGTATTCAAAGTTACAGAATGAATAAACCTCCGGTAAAAAAGCCGTAGGGTTGTCGTCACCTGTACAGCCGTACCATTTAATCATAGGAGCGGCACTTTGAGTGTCAGCTTTTTTGTTCATTGGTGATAATGAAATTTCAGGAATTTCTATAAATCCGTCATCATCAACATCTCTTGATTCTATAGGCTGAGTTCGTTCCGCAGTAGTTGCACAAATTTCAATCTGCAGCTTTGTATTATTAAAAACAATTACCTGTGTGTTGTAGCTGTCAGAAATAAATCCGTCGACAATAACTCCAAAAGTATCAGTATTTATTAGGGCTGACTGAATATTTTCAAACTTTGTAACCTTACTATCCATACTGCAGCTTGATTGTATGTACAACTGGTTATTGTCGTAGTCTATTAATGTAGCTTTAACCTTTGTATCAGCAGAGGAAAGCGTAAGGAGCATAATTTCTTCTGAACCGTCAAAGTCATAATCTCCTGTGGTAAAGTTTGAATACTGAGTTGTAAGTTCCACTGCTTCTGCGGTATCCTTTTTAGTATTATAGTCAAAAGCCACAAGCTCATTAACCCCTGAAGTGTATGTAACAAAGCCTACTAAAATTTCATCAATTCCGTCAAAATCATAATCCGCAAACTGTACACAGTCTATGTCCGTATATTGAGTTTCATAATTAAGACAGGACTTAAAGCCTTTTTGCGTGTCACTCATAATAAGCATCTTTGTGACAGGTTCATTGTCCATAGTGCGGTAGAAGGCAATAGCCTCGTCTTTGCCGTCTTTATCAAAGTCATTTGTAATTATAGCGGAACGATATTCACCGCTGTTTGGATATTTAAGCATATAGCTGCCTTTGGCTGTGCTGTTAATAAGCTGTTCAATTTCAGCCTCGTTGCCGGTGGTTTTTGGAGGATGAAGAAGGTCAGAGCCGCTTGGACTCATTGAACATCCTGTAAGAAAAACCAATGCAGTCATCAAGGCAGTAATAAAACTAAATTTTAGCTTCATTTTTTCACCTTAGGAATTTCTTGCTATGCAGTATTTAATCTTAATTCCCTCATCAGAAAACATTTTTTCGTGTTCAGTCATAGGGGTTGTAGCAAGGTCAATTTGGCTGTTATGTAAGTCATAGGAAACTGTTAAAAGCTCATAGCCCTCACTTTTGAAATATTCAAGGCTTTCTTCAAAAAGCTCATCATTATCGGTTTTAAAGTGAATCTCCTTACCTTTAGCTATAATGGTTTTATACATTCTAAGCTTGGAAGGATATGTAAGTCTGCGTTTTTTGTGTTTTTTTTTGGGCCAAGGGTTGCAGAAATTAATGTAAATTCTTTGGATTTTATCTTTAGCGTCAACAATTTCCTGCAACATTTCAACATTGTATCTTATAAGAGCAATGTTATTAACCTCTTTGTTCTTCTCATTAAACAGTTTGACAACAGAGCGTCTGCCAACACCAAGCATATCGAGTTTTATGTCAACTGCAATAAAGTTGATTTCAGGGTGCATAAGTGCCATTTGAGCTACAAACGCACATTTACCACAGCCTACTTCAAGAACTATGGGATTATCATTATTAAAAAAATCTTTCCATCTGCCCTTGTAATTTTCAGGGTTAGGAATGTAAAATTTACAGACAGAAAGCTCAGGCTCAGCCCATTTCTTTTTTCTTATTCTCATAATACCTCAAAGTCTGAACTCAGACATAATTCAACATAGATACTTACTAAGATATTATAACAAATTATTTATAATATTGCAATTATTATTTTACGGTTTTTACAGTATGTTAATTTATTTTGCTTTTAGAATTAAAATTTTGCAAATCTTAGTAACAAGACCTACTATAATGTAGCTTTTATT
>CAYRTG010000026.1:0-24183 GCA_964427365.1 uncultured Ruminococcus sp.
AGAATATTAATACAAAATAAGTTCTAATCTTCAATTTATCTTAACAGAATAAATCGCACCAAGGGGTAAAAGCCTTGGTGCTTTTTTGTGTAGATATAGTGTTTTAATATTCCAAATAAGAAAAGCCCTATGATTTATTTCCATAGGGCTTGCGTAATTTGCAGTTGTTTAAGCAAAAGTTTATATTAATATTTAATTGTGTGTAAATTCATATATTCATTTAAACTTTAAAAAGCGTTTTATCCAGCTTAGTTTTCTCGATTACAATTGAAAGGGGAAGTCCAAGGACTATAAGCACGGCAACTTCGCCAAGTGCTACACATCCGCCCAAAGTCAGAAAATCCATAAAGTTAAAACTCATATTACTAATAAAGAAAAAGTCAATTTCAAATCCTACAATAATTCCGTTTGCTAAAGCAGGCATAAGTGTAGCAAAAATGGGCAGACCGCCGATTCTTGCATTTCTTAAAGCATACATAAGCAATGCTGCAATAAGACTAGCTATAGAGCCGAAAATCATATCATAAAATCCCAGTCCACTCATTACTGAGCTGATGTTAGCAATAACACATCCTATAGTAAGCCCCGGAATTGCAGCAGTAGTGTAAAGTGCGAGAATTGTCAGCGCTTCAGCAATTCGAAACTGAACAGCCATTGATGCACTGCCCGGCAACATAAGATTTTGCCCGATTGTAAGTACTGCATAAAGTGCCGCAATAATTGCAGCCTGTACAATATACAGCGTTGTTTTTTTACCCATAATTAATTACATTCCTCCGTAGTTTTATTTTTGGTCTGGATTTTGCGAACAGACCGCATTTACGCAAGGCTTATTATAGCAAAAAACCAAGTCTAATGCAACATTTTTCAAATAATACTAATATCCTATTATAAAAAAACAGCACAAAATCCGGGAACAGCCACTCAATTGAGCAGCTGTTCCCGGATTTAGAAGTTTTGAAATTAACGTGAAAAACGTGATTAGTGAAATTGTGTGACGTGCTGAGAGATTAGATTAGCCGACTTCATCAAATAAATTGAGTCTGAAAAGCTTACTCTCGTCATTTTTATTCTCGCATACAATTGATGCTTCTGCAATCCTACCGCCTTCGATTAGCTGAGTAAGACCCACAAGCTGTGAAAGCTTGCTTTTAAGATTAAGTTTATCTCCGTCTCTTGTTACGAGATACACGTTGCCCTCACAGGTATCTAGCACAGTAAGGAACTCGGAGACTTTAATGTCATGCATATTGAGAATAGGTGTCATAACGTATTCCTCCTTATAAAATTTTCTGTGCGCCATTTACCATTTGGCAAATTTTAGTTTATGACTTTTGTCATAAGTCAAGCGGACTATTTACTTGACAATTCTATTATAGCCCCTTTTTCAGAAAAGTCAACAATTATTTTCCATTTTCTTTGTGCAATGTTACTAATTACTTGTCATAAATACACAATATACAAACAAATATTTTGTGGAATATAACAACAAAATGTTTTTTTAAAAACAATATTCGACAAACACATATTTTCACATTTGGTAAAAATGTACTTGAATTGTTGTATTTGCAAAAAATACTTTTGCAGATTTCACAAACTTAATATATTGAGAAAATCTATGGTTTATTGTATAATTAATGAGTAAATTTAATATTTAAGGAGTAGTTTTTATGCTGAATGGTTTTTATACCGGTTTTAAAAGCGGTACAGATATAAGAGGAGTTGCTTCTGAGGGTGTTACCGGACAGGAGGTAAACCTTACTAACGAAATTGTTGCTTCAATGGCAAGAGGCTTTTTGCTGTGGCTTTCAGAGAAGGTTAATAAGCCCATTACTGAGCTTACAATTTCTGTAGGACGTGATAGTCGCATAAGTGGTCCAAGAATTGCTCAGGTTGTTTCAAATGAGTTTAAAAATGCCGGCGTTAAAGTTATTAACTGTTCGCTTGCGTCAACTCCGTCAATGTTTATGACTACTGTTGATTTAGAATGTGACGGTGCTGTTCAGATTACAGCAAGCCACCACCCTTTTAACAGAAACGGATTGAAATTCTTTACAAGACAGGGTGGCCTTGAAGCCTCTGATATAGAAACAATTTTGCAGCACGCACAGGACAATGCACAGGTTCAGCAGAACGAGGGTGGCAGTATTGAGAATATTGACTATATGAGCCGCTATTGTAATCGACTTTGCGATATTATAAAAAAGGGTGTTAATGCAGAGGATTATGATTATCCCTTAAAAGGGTTTAAAATTGTTGTTGATGCAGGAAACGGAGTTGGAGGATTTTACGCTGATAAGGTTCTTAAAAAATTAGGAGCTGATACTGAGGGTAGCAGGTATCTAAATCCTGACGGAATGTTTCCTAATCATGTTCCTAATCCTGAAAATAAAGAGGCAATGGCGTCTATATGTCAGGCTGTAAAGAAATCACATGCTGACTTAGGAGTTATTTTCGATACAGACGTTGACCGTGGAGGGGCTGTTGATAAAAGCGGAAACGAAATCAACAGAAACAGACTTGTAGCTTTGGCTGCTGCGATTGCACTTGAAGGTAATGAGGGTGGTACTATTGTAACTGATTCTATTACTTCAAGTGGCTTAAAGGAGTTTATTGAAAAGGATTTAGGAGGTAAGCATTATCGCTATCGCCGAGGATATAAAAATGTAATTGACAAAGGGCTTGAGCTGAATGCTCTGGGAGTTAACTGTCCCCTAGCTATTGAAACCTCAGGTCACGCTGCCATGAGAGAAAATTACTTCCTTGATGACGGCGCATACCTTTGTACAAAGATTATTATTAAAATGGCTCAGCTAAGTAAGGAAGGCAAGAAAATTGAGAATATAACAGCTAATCTTAAGGAAGCAGCTGAGGAAACTGAAATTCGTTTTGCAATTACTGAAAAGCACTTCAGAGTTTGCGGAGAAAAAATCATTGAGGATTTAATAAACTATGCGAAAAACACTGAGGGCTGGATTTTAGCTGACGATAATCGTGAAGGAGTAAGGGTGTCATTTGATGAAAATAACGGTAACGGTTGGTTTTTGTTAAGACTGTCTGTTCACGATCCTATTATGCCTTTGAACATTGAAAGCGACGCCATAGGTGGTGTGAAAATTATTAAAGAAAAGCTGATGGCTTTTCTAAAAACAACAAAAGGACTTGATTTGAATATATAAGCTCAAAACTGCTGTTTTATAGTTTTTTCTTTAATGCAACCGCCGGTTGCGCAAATGAAAACCAGAATGTATTGTGGGTTGCTAAGGTTTCGGTGTACAATTATATCATAAAATAAAGGAGGGACATTTGTGAATATTGAAACTGCTAACAGGTTATTTCAATACAGAAAAAAACATAATTTCTCACAGGAGGAGCTTGCTGAAAAGGTAGGAGTAAGCCGTCAGGCTATTTCAAAGTGGGAGAGGGCAGAGGCTTCGCCTGATACTGATAACCTTATTATATTAGCAAAAATTTACGGAGTAACTCTTGACGAGATTTTACAGGGTGAAAGCGAGCTTCAGGTTAAAGAAACTGCAGAAAAAACTGCTGATAGAGTTGTGGAGAATATTGGTGCAGATGAGGCTGACGCAGATACAAGCTATGTAAAAAAAGACAGAGTTTCATTTAAAAACGGAATCCACGTTCACAAAAAGGACGGGGATAAGGTTGACCTTAGCTTTAAGAACGGTATTCATGTTGATACAAAAGACGGTAGTAAGGTACATATTGATCGTCATGGAATCCATGTTAAAGAAAATGAAAAAACCAGAGTTTATACAGATGAAAACGGAAATGTAATGATTGATGAAGAAATAGACCGTTGTCATAAGCATAATAAAAAGAATATAGCCCAAATGTTTCCAATGTGGCTTGTGGCATTAATAGCCTTTTTCTTATGGGGATTTTCCGATGTTGCTTATGGTTTTGCGCTTTCATGGATTTGCTTTTTAGCAATACCGCTTTATCATTCACTTGTAAGTGCTATTGTTAAGCGAAATCCGACACATTTTGCCTATCCTATTTTGTGTGTGGCTGCATATATGATTATGGGATTTTTCGGTTTTGGTATTTACAATGGCTGGGCAGTAGGCTGGATTGTGTTTGTTACAATTCCTTTCTACTACTTTATAGCAGATATGATTAATCATTCAAAAAAAACAAATATAGATGATTAAGAAAAATATCAAAAGGACTGTATGCTGCTTTTGACACGACCCCCGAAAGTTAGACCAAAAACTAACTTTCGGGGGTCACATAATTTTAAGCTTACAATCCTTTTAGGTTTAATAGATTATTTTATTTTGATTAGCTTTTTAATTTTCTATTACCTTAGCCTATATATTCAAGGCTTTCTGTGTTAAGCTCAGCTGTTGACATAGCAGGCTTGCAAAGTGGAATTTGTTTGCCTTCCTTTATGAACAGAGGAACCTCGTTAAGTGCAACCTGAACATAGTGAATACCCTTTGAAAGTTTTTGTGCAGTAATATTTTCACCGCTGAGCTTTACAAACGTCATATTCTCCGGCAGATATACATATCTACCCATTTTGTTTTGTTCATAAATGGGAGCAATCATACATTCATCCCCAAGCATAAGCTGATCCTCAGTTTCTACAGCAATACTGTCTTTAGGATAATCAAATGCAAGAGGTCGGAACATCATATCATTTTCTTCACTGCATTGTCTGAATGTGGTGTATATATATGGTATCAATCTGTAACGAACTGACAGAACATCTGCAAAGTCCTTAGTATTTTCAAAACTGTAAGCTTCCTGTTCTCTTGTACCTAAGGCACGATGATTACGCATAAGCGGAGTGAATACTCCAAGCTGCAGCCATCTTAAAAGCAAATCTCTTGTGCAATGGCCGTTAAAGCCTCCAAGGTCGGCACCGCAGTATAGGAAACCGCACATATTTGCAGAGGGCAGCATTTGAAGGTTAAGCAATATATGTGACCACCAACTGAAGTTATCACCAAACCATATGCCGCTTTTCCTGTGCATACCTATATATGATGCTCTTGAGAAAATAAGAATTTTTTCCTTTCCAAACTCTTTTTCAAAAAAATCTCCGGCAGAATTAGTCATAAATGTACCATATAGGTTGTGAACATCCTTATGGCAAATCATTTTACCCTCAACATTATGGTAAAAGCCGGAGTAGTCATCCATACTGTTTGGTAATTGATTAAATATGTCCTTAAGTTTGAAATATTCCCAAATGCCTATTTCTTTATGAGCATCATATTCCTTAAGACTTTTTAGTGCATTTTTTAGTCCTTTTACAGAGTAAAACAAAGCAGGCTCATTCATATCGTTCCAAAAGCCGTCAATTCCCATATCTGTAAGAAATTTGTATTGATTGCCAAACCATTCCCTTGCTTCTTTGTTAAGAAAGTCAGGCATACCTACAACACCGGGCCATACACCGCAGTCAAAGTCTGTACCGTCGGCATTTTTACAAAAGTAGCCATTTTTGTGACCTTCATCATATACAGAGTAGCCCTTTTCTTTTTTTATGCCTGCATCAATAATAGGAATCAGGTGTATGTTGTGACTTTTCATATCATCAACAAACCCTTTAAAATCAGGGAAGTTTTCAGTGTTTATGGTAAAATCCTTAAAGTGTTCAAGGTAGTCGATATCCATATAAATACAGTCAAGAGGAAGACCGTTTTTTCTATGATTGTCGCGCACCTTAACAAAATCCTGTGAAGTAGCATATCCCCAACAGCTTTGCTGATAGCCAAACGCCCAGAATGGAGGCACATAGCTTTTTCCTATAATTTTTCTGAACTGACTTACAATATCACGCTCATTTTCACCGGTAATATAGTAAAAGTCAGCATTAATATCCTCAAAGAAAATCACAGCGTTATTAATACTTGTGTAGCCTAAATCCCATACTATTCTGCCTGGATAGTCTACAAACAAGCCGAAAAGCTTTTTTCCGCGTACTATAATAAAGTTATGAGCACCGTAAAGGCAACGCTTGTCCTCTGTGTGATTAGTTTCATCACTGCACCAGCTTTCATATATCCAGCCGCGCTTGTTGATTCCACGTACATTTTCTCCAAGACCAAAAATAATATCATTATTTCCAAGAGAAAATTTTACTGTGGTTTTGTTGTCAGAAATTATGTTTTCAAGAGGAAACCTGCTGAATGGATTAATTTCAAGTTCCTCAACAACAGCCTCTGTGTTAAAAGGCTTTCCAAGTCTGTATTTTGTAATCATAGCAATTCATCCCGAATAAATAATTCAAAGCTCCGCTTTCAACAAGCGGAGTACTTGCAACGCAAGTACCAATTCAGTGGGAGATTGCAACTCCCACTGAATTGAAATATGGAACCCGCCGCCTTGGAGGCGGGGGACATATTACCGATGTTATATTAATATTTATATGATTTACAGGCAAATATAACTTATGCGATGATACCCCCGCCTGTAAAGCGGCGTATTTCAGCGGGAGTTATAAAATTTCCCACTGAAACACTGAGAGCTAACGCTCCCATCGCAGCTGCAATTTGTTGCAAACTCCGTTTCAAGCAGTCTTACCGGAGCGTTGCTCCGATTTAAAACTAAGTCTTGTCAGCTTTTGATTTGTGCCCAAATCCCTCATATATTTTCAGAACACCTGATTTTATCCATTTAAAAGGATAACCGAATATATTAAATGAAAGTAAGAAAGTAAATACTGTGCTAACCAGAATAGCAATGAGTGTGTCAGTAAAGGAATCTATTTTAATAAAGCTAAAGTAATCTCTGTTTGAGAAGAAAACTGTAACAGGGAATAGGTGAAAAATATAAATTTGCAGAGAATTTTTGCCCACATATGAGAAAAAGGTTTTGCATTTCGGCATAATTGCTATAATGCCGAAAATCATCAATGCGGCAATAATATATGCGTAAAATCTCTGAAATGCTCCCAGCATAAAGCTTAAATTCATTTCCTTGTAGTTAGCCTTGCCATAGAAAAGTTCATTTTGCAAAGGTAAAAAGCTGTTTTTCCACCACATTGCAATGGACAGTATTATAGCTAAAATACCAAAAACAAACCTAAGATTTGTGCTTTTTAGTTTAGTGATTACATCACCGCTTATATAATAACCTGCAAAGAAAAAGGGTGCAAATACGAAAATTCTGCTGATTGTAAAGAATGTGCCTGCCTGTGATTCCATACCGATAAACAATCCCATTAGTACAATTACAGGCATTGCTATATATACCGGCATTTTTTCAAATATAGGTATGAAAAGATAATATGCTACCATTGCAAGCAAGTACCAAAGCCCTACATTGGGAGTAAACAGAGAAAAGTTCACATCTGTTCCTATTATATATTTACGTAAAATAAAGATCAGCACCTGAAAGATAAAATAATATGTTGCTAATACTGCCACCTTTTCACCTTTAACTTTTCCGTTTTCACAGTATCTTTTTGACCAAAAACCTGATACAAATACAAATGCAGGCATATGAAAGGTATAAATCCAAAATTTCAGATCTTCTCCGATTCCTGATGATTTAAATGACTCAAAAACGTGTCCTATAACAACTGTAAGTATCAATAACGCTTTAATATTGTCCCATAAATAATCTCGTTCTTTAGCCATAATTTTCACCATTGATTATTGTTCAGCATAGTTTCCCAAAAATGAGAAGTTAGGCATTTCCGCAGAAAGCTGGCAAATAAGATTTATTGCATTTTCGCTGTGTACATTACCTGTAAAATCAAGATAGAATAAATACTCAAACTGGCTTCCCTCAATAGGTCGTGACTCGATTTTTGTAAGGTTAAATCCAAGTGAATTAAATCTGCACAGCACGCTGTATAATGAGCCTGAAATATGGGGCAAACTGAAACAAAGGCTGATTTTATCAGCATTTTCAGGAATATAAAGTTTTTTGGAAATTACAATAAAGCGTGTAGTGTTAGAGTCGTTATCCTGAATATGATTGTCAAGAACCTTAAGTTCGTATTCCTCAGCTGCCTTGTAGGAGCATATTGCTGCAACATTAAGACGCTTTTCCTTTGCTACTTCTCTTGCTGCAACGGCTGTGTTAGACATTGGAGTGGTTTCTAAATCCTTTTTGCCTATATAGTTTTCACATTGTGAAATTGACTGTGGGTGAGTCCAGACTTTTTCAATATCTTCAAGATTGCTTTGTTTTAAGCCTGCAAGACAGTAATCTATTTTAAGGTCAAAAGCACCTACAATGTAAAATCTATGCTTCAATATTAAATCATAAACTGTTGAAACTGAGCCTGCGGTGGAGTTTTCTACAGGAAGAACACCGTATAAAACTTCGTCATTGGCAACAGCTTCAAAAACATCTTCAAAGGTTCTGTAGCTTACAGGCTCACCTTTTGGGAAAAGCTTGAGAGTAGCTTCAAAACCGTTGGCACCCTTTATACCCTGATAGGCTACCTTGATGTTGGTCGTAGGTAAATCAGCATCTGCATTAGAAATAATCATTTTAAGATCTTGACCGCTTCCCACAATATTATGCTGCAAAGCTCTTGAAAGCTCCATAATATTTGAATAGAGCAGTCTTGCAGACGCCCCGTATTCACCGCCTTTTTCTGCAACTGAGTCAAGTATTTCATTTTCTCTGTTCTGATTTAGTACAGGTATATTATTAATTTTTTTGTAGCTGCCAACCTCTTTGGCACAGTCCATACGCTGTTTGAAAAGTTCAATAATCCTGTCATCAATCTCATTGATTTCCTGTCTTATTTCCTTTAAATCTCTCATAAAATCACCTTATATACGCAAGTTTTATAACAAATCAAAAATTGCAACAGCAGTCATGGCTTCCACTACGGAAACTGCTCTTGGAACTATGCAAGGATCGTGTCTGCCTTTAACAACCAGCTTGTCATTTTCTTTGGTTTGCAGATTTACTGTTTCCTGTTCCTTTGAAATAGATGGAGTCGGCTTAATTGCTACCTTAAATGTAATAGGCATACCGTTGGAAATTCCGCCAAGAATACCACCGCAGTTGTTTGATTTTGTAACAACCTTTTCATTTTTATATTCAAAGGCATCGTTGTTTTGTGAGCCTCTTAGCTTTGCACTTTCAAAGCCTTTGCCAAATTCAATACCTTTTACCGCAGGAATACCGAAAATAGCTTTAGATATTGTTCCCTCAATGCCATCAAATAATGGACCTCCTACACCGGCTTCTAAGCCTGTAACTGCACATTCAACCGTACCGCCTATGCTGTCAAGGTCCATTCTTGCAGCTTCCACTTCCTGACGCATACTTTCCTCCTTGCTTTGGTCAATAAGAGCAAATGAGGATGCGGACAGCCTTTCCATAAGTCTTATGTCAATATTAACAGGGTCAAAGGCTTTATCCTGAACATTTCCGATTGAAGAAATGTGTGCAGCAATTTTAATTCCTTTTTCCTCCAGAATTTGTCTGAAGATTCCTCCCGCAAAAACTATGGGTGCAGTAAGTCTGCCGCTAAAGTGTCCGCCGCCGCGAATATCGTTGTTGCCATTATATTTTACAAAGGCTGTGTAGTCGCTGTGACCGGGACGCGGCAAAGTAAGCAGGTTTGAATAATCACCGCTTTGAGTGTTTGTATTCTCTATAAGGCAGCAAATTGGCGCACCTGTGGTAACGCCGTTAAGTAAGCCTGATTTAATAACGGGAAAGTCTTTTTCAACTCTTGGGGTGGCGGTTTTGTCTTTTCCCGGCGCACGTCTTGCCATTTGAATGAGAATCTTATCCATATCAATATTATATCCTGAGGGAACACCCTCAATAACTGCTCCTATGCCGTTTCCATGGCTTTCACCAAAAACGCTGAGCTTTATTTTATTTCCGAAGGTTCCCATAGCTTATACCTCCTAGTTTATTGTATTCTTCAAAATATCCCGGATAGCTTTTGTTTGTGCTTTCTTTGTCGGTAATTGTGATTGTACCTGTAGCCATAAGTGCTGCTACAGACATAGCCATTACTATCCTGTGGTCATTTACACCCTCTACGCGTCCGCCACTTAGAGAGTCAACTCCCGTAATAACAAGTCCGTCAGGCTTTTCAATAACATTGCCTCCTACTGCATTAAGGGCATTAGCAATTGCAGAAAGTCTGTCGCTTTCCTTTATGCGCAGACGTTCTGCTCCTGTAATATTAGTTGTACCCTTTGCAAAACTTGCACATACTGCAAGAATAGGTACAAGGTCAGGAATTTGTCTTGCGTCAATATCAGTTGCAGTTAAGGTGTTTTTTTTAACTCTTACTGAGTTTTCCGCAAACTCTACATCTGCACCGAAACGGCTTAATATATCAGCAATTTCCTTATCGCCCTGAGCAGAATTTTTCATTACACCCGTAACTGTAACATCCCCGGTTAAAGCAGCAGCTGTCATAAAGAATGCAGCATTGCTCCAATCACCTTCGGTGGTATAATCACGTGGGATATACTTTTGATTGCCTTTTACAAAATATCCGTAGTCGGTGGTTTCTACCTTAACTCCGAATTTTTCCATACAATTTATTGTAAGGTTTACATAAGCAACACTTTCAAGAGGTGAAGTGAGAGTAATTTTGCTGTCACCCTGAACAAGCGGCAATGCAAAAAGCAGACCTGTAATAAACTGTGAGCTTACATTTCCGGGAATTTCAAAATTACCTGACTTAAGCTGTCCCTCTACAGTCAGGGGTAAGCCTAAATTTGTAGTGCATTTAACTCCTGCTCTCGGCAGACAGTCAAGATATATGCCTATTGGTCTTTCAGGCAGTCTGCCTGCACCTGTAAAGGTTGCAGTAATTCCCATAGCGCTTACAACAGGAATAATAAATCTTAAAAGAGAACCGCTTTCTCCGCAATAAAGCAGACAGTCGTTTACATTAAAAAGATTTTCTCCGTCGATAGTAAGCACATCATTTTTAATATTAATATCTGCACCCAAAGCTTTTATACAGCCTATTGTAGCCTTAATATCCTCTGAAAGTGCAACAGGTGCAACTGTGCATTTTCCCCTTGAAAGAGCAGCACATATTATTGCTCTGTGGACGTCGCTTTTTGATGGGGGAATTGAAACAGTTCCCTTAAGTTGTGATGATTCAACATTGATATTTGTCATAGACTCATCCTAAACAGTAATAAACTTTTCAATTTCATTTAGTGCAATCGGCTTTGTAAAACTTGTTCCTATTTTTTTTAAAAGCACAAGACTTATTGCACCGCCGCCGGCTTTTTTGTCATTTGAGCAGACTTTTGCAATTGTACCAAAATCTGCTTTGTCAGAAACAGGAAGTCCGTATTTTTTACAAAGCTCAATTATTTTATCCGATGTACCTGCTTCGGTAATTCCTGCTTTTTCAGACGCTTTGGTAATCATACACATACCGATTGCAACAGCCTGTCCGTGAGAAAGACCCTTGTAGTTATAGATTTTTTCAAGACTGTGACCCAGGGTGTGACCGAAATTAAGAAGCATTCGCTCGCCTTTTTCTCTTTCATCAGCATTAACTACGTTACGTTTAATTGAAACGCATATTTCTATAATATCCTCAATTATGTTGAAGGCGTCTTTGTTTTTAAGGGTTTCAAAAAGTGTTTTGTCCTTAATACATCCATACTTTATAACCTCAGCCATTCCGTCATTAATGTAATACTCAGGCAGCGTTGAAAGGGTGTCAGGGTCAATAATAACCATATTAGGCTGCCAAAAAGCTCCCACAAGGTTTTTACCCTGTTCAATATCTACACCTGTTTTTCCTCCTACAGAAGAGTCAACTTGTGCCAAAAGCGTTGTTGGAATTTGTACAAACTCAATTCCACGCATATATGAAGCTGCTGCAAAGCCTGCCATATCCCCGGTAACTCCCCCTCCAAGGGCTATAACAAGGTCCTTCCTTGACATATGGAAATCAGCAAAACAGTTGTACATTTCTGCGATTGTTGAAAGTTTCTTGTGTTCTTCACCTGCTGGAAACACAAAAAGCTCTGTTCCAAAGCCGGATGTATTTATTGAAGAAATAACCTTTTCTGCGTACAACTTTTCAACATTACTGTCTGTTACAACGCATACTTTCTGAGCGTTGCTCACAGACTTAATAAGCTCACCGCAGCGGCTTATAATACCACGCTCTATCAAAATATCATAGGGTCTGCCTGTATGAACCTTGATTGTTCTCATTCTCCGAGAGCCTCCTTAGTTTTATGAGCCTGCTCCAAAAGCTTCTGCAATCTTTTTTCATCATTATTTTTTATTGAATCAGTAATCTGAGTAATATTTTCAATAAGCAGATCAAGCTCTTTTAAAAGCGGTTCTCTGTTTTCTATAAACAATTCTGACCACAGCTTTGAGTTAATATTGGCAACTCTTGATACATCGTGATAGGAGCCTGCTGAAAAGCCCTTGTGATTCATACAGCAAGGGCTTAATACATATGAACAAGCTAATACGTGAGGAAGTTGAGATGTAAAGGCAATCATTCTGTCGTGTTCCTCAGGTGTTGAAAATTTAATCTGACCGAACTGTATTTTAAGTGCAAGACTTGAAAGAGTTTTTACAGCATTTTTTGAAGCTTCGCAAGGCACAATAATATAGCTTGCACCATTGTAAAGTTCAGGATCTGATGAGGAAAAACCGTTGGTTTCCTTGCCTGCCATAGGATGGCTTCCTACAAATTCAAAGCCAAATTTATGGGAAAGCTCAGTCATTTTAGGACAGATTCTCATTTTTATACCTGATGAGTCTGTAACAATACAGCCTTTTTTCAAATAGCTACCGTACTTTTCTATATAATCAATTGCCGCCTGTGGATACATTGCCATAATAACAACATCTGCTTTTTTTAGACTGTTTTCGTTGCCAATTTCATCTATAGCTCCACAGTCATAAGCCTGTTTAAGAGTGGCTTGAGTGCGATTTATTCCTATAATATAGTGGTCTGTATATTTCTTGAAGGCTTTGCAAAAGCTGCCTCCGATTATGCCCATACCAATTACTGCAATATTCATACAATCACCTTATTTAAGTGCGTTTTTAAGGTTAAATACTTTCTTTGATACTACCTCAAACTGTTCCGGAGTCAATGATTGAGCGCCATCCGAAAGTGCGTGAGGAGGGTCGTTGTGAACTTCAATAATAAGTCCGTCAGCTCCGGCAGCTACAGCCGCCATAGCCAATGGCTCAACAAGCCAGCTTTTGCCTGATGCATGGCTTGGGTCGACAAGTACAGGTAAGTGAGAAAGTTTCTTAACAATTGGAATAGCCGAAATATCAAGAGTGTTTCTTGTGTAGTTTTCGTATGTACGAATACCACGCTCACAGAGGATGACATTGCTGTTTCCTCCTGCCATAATGTATTCAGCTGACATTAACCATTCCTCAATTGTTGCGGAAAGACCACGTTTTAAAAGGATAGGTTTGTTGGTTTTTCCAAGCTCTTTTAAAAGCTCAAAGTTTTGCATATTTCTTGCGCCCACCTGAATAATGTCAACGTTTTCAAACATATCAATATGAGAAGCTCTCATAATTTCCGTCACAATAGGCAATCCTGTTTCTTTTCTTGCAATTTTTAGAAGGTCAAGTCCTTCAGCCTTTAATCCCTGAAAGGCATAGGGCGAGGTTCTGGGCTTAAATGCTCCGCCTCTTAAGAATGTTGCACCGCTGTTTTTTACTGATTTTGCTATTTCAACAATCTGTGCTTCAGACTCAACAGAGCAAGGACCTGCCATAATATGAAGACTTCCGTCACCTATTTTTAAACCATTTCCAAAATCTATAACAGTATTTTCAGGATGGAATTTTCTGTTAGCCTTCTTGTAAGGCTCCTGAACACGTTTTACACTTTCAACAACATTTTGTGCGTCAATGTACTCAATGTCAATAGAGGTTGTATCTCCCAGAAGTCCAAGTACGGTTGAGTGTACACCTTCCCATACATTTACCTTGACATTGTAGTTTTCCTTTAGCATATTAGCAAAGTTATTTTGCTGTTCCTGAGTGCATGTAGGCTTTAATACAATAATCATATAATCAAATCCTTTTAATAAAATAAAAATTACATTGAATATTTTAACACTTTAAAGCATTACAGTCAATAGGATTTTCGTTGCTTAAAACTTATTTTATCCAAAATTTCCTGTGCAACATTTTTAGGAGAAATATTGCCGTTTACAAAAATTTCTGCTGCATTTTTGTAAAGGGGAATACGTTTTTCAAGAAGCTCCTTGATTTTATGGTTGCGGTTTTCACATTGCAGGAGAGGTCTGACAGTATCATTTTTTAAACGACCGCAAAGGACTTCGTAGCTTGCGTCAATAAGTACTATTGTGCCGGTTTTTGAGAGGACATCTACATTTCTTTGAAAAGTAAGAGTTCCGCCGCCGGCGGCAATAACATTGTTGATTTCTTTGGAAAGGTCAATACAAGCCTGATGCTCCATTTCACGAAAACCATCTTCACCTTTTTCTGCAAAAATTTCCTTTACAGTCATATGAGCTTTATCTTCAATATATTTATCCATATCAATAAATCTCATATCTGCTGTTTTGGCAAGGATTTTGCCAACAGTGGTTTTACCACAGCCCATAAATCCGCATAAAATAATATTGTTCATTATCTATTCAAAAGCTCCTTTGATGCATCTATGCAGATTTTTTCAACATCTTCTGAGGCATATTTGCTTTTATCCCAATGATAGTGTGAAACAACAGCCTGCCATACAAGCATTGACATTCCGCCTTCAGCGTTGCTGCCGTTTGCCTTAGCCTTTTTGATAAGGTTAGTTTCAAGCGGGTTGTAAACTGCGTCAAATACGTTTTCGCACTTGCTTATAACCATATCTGAAACAGGCTGTCTGTCATTTTTTGGTGACATACCTATAGGTGTTGCGTTAATTAAAGTTGTAATATCACCTTGCAGCTGTGGAATTGTGCAGTAGGTTACTTTTGAATTTTTAAATGTACTTTTTATTTCTGCAATAAGAGCTTCAACCATTTCTATATCCTCTTCTCTTACTGCAAACTCAAGAGCGTTTTCTTTCAGCAGGACTTCATAAGCCATAGTTCTTGCAACTCCGCCACAGCCTAAAATAACAACCCTGTTTTTAAGAGGAATATTTGCATAGGCAAGAGCCTTTAAAAATCCGTCAGGGTCGGTAGTATGCCCTGCAGCGACTCCTGCAATATTTGCAACTGTATTTACACTTCCGTACAAATGAGCCTTATGGTCTGTAAGGTCAAGCAGGGGAATAATAGCATGTTTGTGAGGAATAGTAATGTTATATCCGTCTAATTGTTTAAGAGTTTTGTGGTATTCTGTTTCAAGATTTTCAGGAGCAATATCTATAACTCCGTATTCAGCGTCAATGCCTGCTAAATCAAATAACCTCTTGTGAATAAATGGTGACATCGTGTGACCAATAGGATGACCGATTACAGCATAGTGTTTTTTGCTCATAAAAAAGCTCCTTTGCAAAAAAAATTTTTGAAAATTTAGTGAAAATTTTGAAATATGTATTGACAAAGTCAGAAATAATTAATAATATGTTCTAGTAACAACACATATTATGTGTTTGTGTGCTAAACCATTGTAGCATAAAATGTACCGTTTTGTCCACAATATAAGCGGTATGATAAGAAAATTATTTATAGGAGGATAAATAATATGGTATTTGAAAAGGTACAGGCTATTCTAGCTGAACAGTTTGATGTTGAAGAGGATAAGATTGTTGAGGATACAAATCTTCAGGATGATCTTGGTGCAGATTCGCTTGACGTAGTAGATCTGCTTATGTCAATTGAGGATGAGTTTGAAATTGAAATCCCGGACGATGAAATCGAGAATCTCAAGACAGTTGGTTCACTTGTTTCTTATATTGAGGCTAATTCATAATAAGAGCCTTTAGCAATTTTTAAGAAAAGTAAAATTCCCATTACTGAGCATTTAGCTTGGTAATGGGTTTTGTTTTTTGGTTATTTATTTGTTTTACCTTTTCTTTTCTCATATTTTTACCTTTTGACTTAATTGCCGCTCATTATCCTGTAAAAAGGAGTGACTGTATTATGTTTCAAATATAACGCTTGAAAAAAGCAGAGCTTTTATGTATAATTAAAAAAGTATGAAATTTGTAGAGTACAATTGCCTTATTAGCTCCGAATAAGGCTACATAATAAAAAATTTTTGGGGGCAGAAAGACTGTGGTTAATATGGCTAATAATAAGAAATTGGTGGAGGCAATTACAAGTCGAGATGAGGATTTTGCAAAATGGTACACAGACATTGTTAAGAAAGCTGAGCTTATTGACTATTCCGGTGTAAAGGGTTGTATGGTAATCAGACCTTACGGCTATGCCATCTGGGAGAATATTCAAGCTGACCTTGACAGACGTTTCAAGAAAACAGGGGTTGAGAATGTTTATATGCCTATGTTTATTCCGGAAAGCCTTTTACAAAAAGAGAAAGACCACGTTGAGGGATTTGCTCCCGAGTGTGCATGGGTAACAGTTGGCGGAGAGGAAAAGCTGGCTGAAAGACTTTGCGTACGTCCTACTTCCGAAACACTTTTCTGTGAGCATTATAAAAAGGTTATCAATACATATCGTGATTTGCCAAAGTTATATAATCAATGGTGCTCAGTTGTAAGATGGGAAAAAACCACAAGACCATTTCTGCGTACATCTGAGTTTTTATGGCAGGAAGGTCATACAATGCACGAAACTGCACAAGAGGCTCAGGAAGAAACTTTACGTATGTTACAGGTATATGCAGACTTTTTTAAGGAAACTCTTGCTATTCCGGCAGTTATCGGTAAAAAGACAGAGAAAGAGAAGTTTGCAGGTGCAGAGGCTACATACACAATCGAGCCTATGATGCACAACGGCGTAGCTTTACAAGGAGGTACATCACATTACTTTGGCGACGGCTTTGCAAAGAGCTTCAACATTACATATACAGGCAGAGATAATAAGCTTCATTATCCGCATCAGACCTCTTGGGGAGTATCAACAAGAATGATTGGCGCAATTATTATGGTTCACGGTGATGATGACGGTCTTGTTCTTCCTCCAAAGATAAGTCCGGTTCAGGTTGCTGTTATTCCCATTGCACAGCATAAAGAGGGTGTACTTGAAAAGGCTAATGAGCTTAAGAAAATGCTTAAAAAGGATTTCAGAGTTAAGTTTGATGACAGCGACCACGCTCCGGGCTGGAAGTTTGCCGAATATGAAATGAAGGGTGTTCCCTTAAGAGTTGAAATCGGTCCTAAGGATATTGAAAAGGGACAGTGCGTTATTGTAAGACGTGATACTCGTGAAAAGATTTTTGTACCTATTGAAGAGTTAAATCAACGGGTTGCAAAGGAACTTCAGAATATTCATGACGCTATGTATGAAAGAGCCCTTAAGAATATGCACGAGAAAACCCACGTTGCTGTAACCTATGATGAATTTATTGCTTTAGGAAAAGAGCAGGGCGGATTTATAAAAGCTATGTGGTGTGGTGATTCAGCTTGTGAGGAAAAGCTGAAGGATGCTACATCAGGCGTTAAGAGTCGTTGCATTCCCTTTGAAGAAGAACATCTTGCCGATACCTGTGTTTGCTGTGGTAAACCTGCAAAGCATATGGTATATTGGGGCAAGCAGTATTAATATTATTATATGTGAGTTAGTTAAGGAGGTGTAAATATGCCGATTAAAGTTCAGAGCCAACTGCCGGCTATTAAAATTCTTGAAAGTGAAAATATTTTTGTTATGTCCGAGGAGCGTGCTATGGCACAGGATATTCGTCCTCTTAAGATTATTATTCTTAACCTTATGCCAACAAAAATCGAAACCGAAACTCAGCTTTTAAGACTGCTTGGCAACAGTCCTTTACAGGTTGATATTGAACTTTTGCAAATGGCAAGCCACACCTCAAAGAATACTTCCTCTGAGCATCTGACAAATTTTTATAAAACTTTTGATGAAATCAAGTACACAAAATTTGACGGAATGATTATTACAGGGGCGCCTGTTGAGCTTATGGATTTTGAGGAAGTTGACTATTGGGATGAGCTTTGCACTATTATGAAGTGGGCAAGAAAAAATGTTTATTCAACTCTTCATATTTGTTGGGGAGCACAGGCAGGGCTTTATTTCAATTATGGAATCAGAAAATTCAGGTTAAATGAAAAGCTGTCAGGAATTTATAATCATAAAATTCTAGATGCCCTTCACCCTATTTTAAGAGGTTTTGACGACGGATTTGAAATTCCCCATTCAAGATATACAGGCGTTGTGAGAGAAGATATTGAAAAGCAAAAAGTTCTTGAAATCCTTGCTGACAGTGAGGAGGCAGGAGTTTCCATAGTGTGCAATAAGAATGGCAGAGAGTTCTATATTCTGGGCCATGCCGAGTATGACTTTGACACTCTTGCCAAGGAATACTTCAGGGATAAAAAAAAAGGTCTTGATGTTAAAATTCCAAGACACTATTTTCCTGATGATAACCCTTCCAAAAAGCCGCCTATGGTGTGGCGCAGTTACGCAACCTTGCTGTTTACAAACTGGCTTAATTACTATGTTTATCAGCAGACGCCATATGACCTTGAGGACTTAAAAAAGCTGTATGAATGAATAAAAGGTGAGGTTCAGTACAAATTAGTGCCTCACCTTTTGTATTATTCAAAGATTTGTTCTTCTATTGACAGCTTTTCAATTTTCTTTTTGTATTTATTGGTTATGATAAAAATTTTTATTGTATGTAACAGCAAAATAATATCAAATATCAAAAAGGGAATATCTAATACCAATATTTTCCAACCTGAGTAACAATCTACAAACAAGAAAAATAAAGACTCTAAAGCAATTAATACAAATAGAATTGTGTAAACGATCTTAAGTGTCTTGAATTTTTTATGTAATCTTATGTTGTGTTCCAGCATTGAGTTTATATCTGTTACAAAATTATCAGAAACGTCTTCTTTTCTGCCTGTAAGATATAAAGTATCACCAATTCCGTCAAGGGTATGTGGAATACTCTCATATCCGCATTGTGCAGCAAAAGCCTGAATTTTTGAAATGTTTTCTTTTTTGTCAGAGTGAAGAACTGTAACATATTCCCCCGGATGACACTTTTTAAAAGTATATAACATTCCTGCTTTAATATATACAAGTTTCCAGCCCTTTCTGTTCATTTCATTAATGTATTCAAGCTCTTTATCTAAATCAAAATACATTTTTACTTTTGTAATTTTATTTTTATCATTACTCATAATTAACACTCCTGTGAGATTTTTAAGCCGTTTGAAACTAATTCCTTAAGTCGGTTGATTTCATTAATTACCGCTTCTTTTCCCAAAGCTGAAATTACATATTCCTTTTTGCCGGGGTCGCTTCCTCTGCATTCAACAATATATCCCTTTGCAAGCAAAGAGTTGATTGCTCCGTACAATGTGCCTGCTCCGATGTTTACTCTGCCATTGGTAATTTTTTTTACATTCTGCATAATTCCGTAGCCGTGTAGCGGGGTATAGAGAGAAAGGAGAATATAGTAGGTTGATTCTGTAAGTACAGAATTTTTTGTGTTTGCCATAATTTCACTCCTTAATGGTATAGATTTTATTGATATATTATTTATTGTTATATCGCTAACCGTTATATCGGTTAACGTAATAAATATATACCACTTTTTTTCATTTGTCAATACTTTTTACAAGGAAAATCACCGCCTTTTTACAGACGGTGATTTTCCTTTGGAGATTTATTAAGGCAGATTTAGCAAGCAAATTATTGTTATAAATACGAGCTTTTCAGACTGACAGCTTTTGTCGCATATATGTGAGAATTTTCTTTTCTCTGCGGCTGATTTGTACCTGGGTCATATTAAGCTCTTTTGCGGTTTCTGTCTGAGTTTTATGTTTGTAATAGCGAAGCTCAATGATTTTTCTGTCCCTGTTGTTAAGTTCCTTTAACACCTGTTTAAGAGCAAGCTTTTCTGTAAGCTTGTCTATGTTGTCCTCTTGCGGTAAGTCAAGCTGACGGTTATCATTTTCATCATTTTCAATAGTTAGGGATAAAGGGATTTTTGCGGAGTTAAGTGCATCGTTGATTTTTTCCGATGTGGTATCAAGTATTTTTGCAAGCTCGGAAACAGTAGGGAAACGGTGATTTTTGTTTTCAAAATCAGAGCTTGTCTTTGTAATTTTAAGAGATAATTCTTTAAGACTGCGGCTGACCTTTACAGTGCCGCTGTCCCTGAAAAGTCCCTTAATTTCACCCAATATGACAGGTACTGCATAGGTGGAAAGCTGAAGTTTCAAGTCCGGATTAAACCTGTCAACAGCTTTAACAAGTCCAATACAACCTGCGGAAAATAAGTCGTCATATTCAATTCCGTGATTTTTAAATCTTTTACAGCAGGCGTGAACTAAGCCTAAATTGTTTTCAACAGTTTTATCCCGTGAGTTCATCTTACTGCAACAATCTGTTTTTCAAGAGTTACGGTTGTGCCTTTGCCTAATTTTGAGCTTACCTTTACATTGTCCATAAAGCTTTGCATTACTGCAAATCCAAGACCTGCACGCTCCTCCTCTTGAGCAGTAGTGTATAAAGGCTCCATTGCTTTTTTTATATCTTCAATGCCTGAGCCCTTGTCTTTTATTTTAATAATAAGTTTTCTGCTGTCTGTGATTTTAGCGTCTATGTAAATTATTCCGCATTCTCGGCGGTATCCGTGTACAATAGAATTTGTAACAGCCTCGCTTACAGCAGTTTTTATATCTGCAATTTCATTTATAGTAGGGTCAAGCTCCAGTATAAAAGCCGCAACAACATTTCGTGCAAAGCTCTCGTTTGTACTTTTGCTTAAAAATTTCAAGTGCATTTCATTTGTAACAATCATCTCAATACCCCCAATGCTCCCACACCGCTTAGGCTTATTACTCTGCTGATATTTTCAGGAACATTTATTACTTTTAACTTACCTCCTATAAGCCCCATTGAACGGTATCGTCCCATAATAAGTCCTATTCCCGAGCTGTCCATAAAGCTGACCTTTGAAAAATCAAGTTCAAGAAATTCAGGACGCAGTGTATTTATCTGGCTGTCAATTGCAGTGCGAAGGTTTGCCGCACGATTGTGGTCAATTTCTCCTGACAGCATAACAGTCAGCACGTTATCTTTGTAATTGGTATCAAGCATTTTATACATCCTTTGCAAAAAAATAACCTACACCAATAATAATAGGTGCAGGCTGAAAAATCTGTTGTATTTAATTGTCGAAAAATATAATTATTTAGTTTTTTCAATAATATACGGTCGGATTTCCCCGGCAAGGTACAAAGAACCGCAGATAATTATTGGTTCATTTGTGTTTTTTGCCAGGTCATAGGCTTTGTCAAAGGCTTCAAAGGGAGTATCACAAACTGTAACCTGAGGAAAATATTCCTTACATTCCTGCCCTAATTTGTCAGCGTCAAGACTTCTGGGATTATTAACGGGTACGGTAAATATTTTGTTGAACATACCTTGCAAAAGCTTTACGGAGCTTTTGCTGTCCTTGTCTGCAAGCATTCCCATAATACATATGCATTTTTTATTTTTAATATGTGTTTTAAGTGTTAATTTTAGTGCTTCAATTCCATTTGGATTGTGAGCACCGTCAAGTATAACCAAAGGCTTGCGACACATTACCTCAAATCTCGCAGGGTTTTCAGCTTTTTTAAAGCCGTCAATCAATGCCCGGTCGGGAATATTAAAGTGCTTTTTAAGAACCTCAATTGCAGCTAATGCAGTTTTGCCGTTGTAAAGCTGATGTGTTCCCACAAGAGGTAAGGTAAGCTGAAGTCCTTTATACATAAAGGTTGTGTTGAAAAGCGTCTGATTAATCTCTGATAAGCTGACATCTGTACTTTTTATTAAAGGCGAGTTATTGGCTTTAGCAGTTTCTTCAATTATTTTCATAACATTTTCAACTTGCTCTGATGTTATAACAGGGGATTTGTGTTTAATAATACCGCATTTCTGTTTTGTAATTTCCTCGATTGTATTTCCTAAAACTTCTGTATGGTCAATGCCGATTGAAGTAATTACAGTACATAAAGGTGAGAGAATAACATTTGTGCAGTCAAGTAATCCGCCCATTCCGGTTTCCAGCACAACAACATCACATTGAGCCTTATGGTGAATGTAAAATTCAAGTGCCATGACATACTCAAATTCAGTTATTATGCAGTCTTTATTGCGGAGTTTCATCAGTAAAGGATAGGTTTCTTCTACGGCATCTGTAAGTGTGCTTTCGGAAATCATTTCATCATTGATCTGTATTCTTTCACGAAAATCAGTAATATATGGTGAAATAAAAAGTCCGGTTTTATAGCCGGCCTCTGTAAGAACAGAGCTTATTAAGGCACAGGTTGAGCCTTTGCCGTTTGTTCCCGCAACATGTACAAATTTAAGGCTGTCCTGAGGATTACCCATCTCCTTTAGGAGAGTTTTAATCCTATCAAGACCAGGTCTTGCTCCGAAAACGTTAAGGGAATGTATTTTTTCTAATGCTTCTTTATATGTCATATTAATTCCTTGTAAATTTCATTTTTCTTAAAGCCTGAAACTGCTGCAGCTTCCTTTGCAGATTCACTTGGTTTTATACCTTTTTCTATAAGCTTTTTTGCAATTTCTATTGCCTGTTCTAAGGTGTATTTCTCGGTTTCAATATCCTTTTTACCTTCAAGAACAAGTACAATTTCACCTTTAATTCCTGCATTGGCAAGTACTTCTGCTGCGTATTTTGTATTTGTGCGTATAGTTTCCTCGTGGATTTTTGTAATTTCACGAACTATTGTAAGTTTTCTTTCACCAAAAGCCTCGTATAAATCCTTTAAGGTTGACGGCAGTTTATGAGGGGCTTCGTAAAAAATCATAGTTCTTGTTTCATTTTTAAGACCTTCGAGATGTTCTCTGCGGCTTTTTTTATTTACACTTAAAAAGCCTTCAAAACAAAATCTTCCTGTTTCAAGTCCGCTTACTGCGAGGGCTGAAATTACTGCGCTTGGACCGGGAATTACTACTGTTTGAATTCCTTTTTCTTCACACAGCTTTATTAAATCTTCCCCGGGGTCGGAGATGCAAGGCATACCTGCGTCGGTTACTATAGCGCAGCTTTCTCCTGATAATATTCGGTTTGTAATTATTTCTCCACGCTCGCGTTTGTTATGTTCATAGTAGCTTACCATAGGCTTTTTTATATTAAAATGGTTTAAGAGCTTTAGAGTAACTCTTGTATCCTCTGCTGCAATAAAGTTAACATTTTTAAGAGTGTCAACTGCTCTCTGGGACATATCCGAAAGGTTGCCTATTGGGGTACCTACAACGTATAGTATATTATTCAATGAAAGCCTCCTTATATGAACCGTAGATTTCTTTCATTCTCTGTGAAAAATCACCTTTGTCATCTTCTATAAACAAAGTTTTTTCAACAATAAGACTCGAGGGCTTTGAGCCACGTTTACCCTCAACTAAAAACAGCTTTGGATTTTTACCTTGTCTTTGCTGAACAAACCTCAGCCGTTTAGGTTCCAGGTCATTTTTTCTCATTGAAGAAAGCACATCAGTAAGTCTTTCAGGTCGCTGACACATACAAAATCTGCCTCCAAATTGCAGAAGGTTTTTTGCACATAGAGTAATATCATCAATGTTACAGTTTTCTTCGTGACGTGCTATAAGCTTTTCTTTGTCAGGATTTGTAATGCCTGTGCCTATTTCCTTATAAGGAGGGTTACAGCTTACAAGGTCAAAATATCCAAAGGGCAGAACACCTCTTAGTTTTTTAAGGTCACAGTTTATAGATTTAATATTTTGAAGAGAATTGTGATTTATGCTTCGGATTGTCATATTGCTGGCCTGTGGTTGAATTTCAACAGCATTGATTTCCATATTCGGATTATTTCTTACCCACAAAAATGGTATTGTACCACAGCCTGAGCCTAAGTCAACAGCTTTGGAGTTTTTTCGTGGCTTGCAGAAGTCTGCAAGAAGTATTGTATCAGTTGAAAAGTGAAACAAGTCGGAAACAATAATTTCTATCCCATTTCCCAAAGGCTCAAAATGTTCTCCGTCTTTAAGCATAAAACCTCTCCTTTTTAATTAAAGCCAAAATAATTATATCATCATAGGGAAAAATCCACAAGTACAAACATCATTTGTTTCTTTTCCATTACTGTAAAAAGTT
>CAYRTG010000027.1:0-10844 GCA_964427365.1 uncultured Ruminococcus sp.
TGTACGTAATAATTTTAATTTTTATATTGACAAAATAAGGCTATTTTTGTATAATAACAAATAGCGTTTTAATATGCGTTTTTCACTTGGAGGTGCTATATGCTTCTTCAATTAAAAGAAGTCTTTCAGAACCAAGGAAGCAGGCTTTCCCTTGACTATTCCTTGCCTATGAAAGAGGTTGAGCTTAACGGTGATTATCCATTCAAATCTCCGGTTCAACTTACTGTAGAGGCGGTCAACAGGGCCGGATTGGTTAAACTTACAATTGTTGCAGAGTTTATTTTCTCAACTCATTGTGACAGATGCTTTGATGAGATTGAAAAATCGTTTAAGTTTACATTTAACCATGGACTTGCCTTAAAACTGATAGATGGAGAAAATGACGATTATATTGAAGCTTTGGATTATCAACTGGAACTTGACGATTTGGCAATGTCTGATATATTGCTTGAGCTACCTGCGAAAATGCTTTGCAAGGAAGATTGCAAGGGCTTGTGTCAGAGTTGCGGAAAAAATCTCAATAAGGGTGAATGTGATTGTAACAAATTAAATATTGACCCAAGGCTTGATATACTTAAACAGCTTATTGACTAATATTATAAATACTAAGGAGGAATTTAACAATGGCAGTACCTACCGGAAAAACTTCTCACAAAAGAAAAAACACAAGACGTTCAGCTGTTTATAAGCTTGACGCTCCTGCTCTTACAACTTGTCCAAACTGTGGCGCGTTAACAGCACCTCACAAGGCTTGCACAACTTGTGGTATGTATAAGGGCAGACAGGTTGTTGTTAAGGAAGATTCAACAGCAACAAAGTAATTTAAACAACCAGTTGGGCGGCAGTTTTCTGACCGCCCTATTGTTTTGTTAGCATTTATTTTGGGAGGGGACAGTATGCCTGTTACAATTAAAGATGTTGACAAGTCAAGCTGTGCCTTCAAAAAAGGTATCTCATCAGGGGATGTGCTTGTTTCAATCAATGGCAATGAAATTGTTGATGTGCTTGATTATCGTTTTTATCAGGTGAATAAAAAGCTTGAGATTGTAATTAAGGATAAAAAGGGTAAAATTAAAAAGGTAAAGATTAAAAAGCAGGAGTATGAAGAGCTTGGGCTTGAGTTTGAAACTTATCTAATGGATAAGGAACATTCCTGTCGAAATAAGTGCATTTTTTGTTTTATAGACCAGCTTCCAAAGGGTATGAGAGATACCCTGTATTTTAAAGACGATGACAGCCGGTTGTCATTTTTATTCGGCAATTATATTACTCTTACTAACCTGACGGAACACGAAATCAGCAGAATTATAAAAATGCACATAAGTCCAATAAATGTGTCTGTTCACACAACAAATCCTGAGCTTCGATGTAAAATGATGAATAATCGGTTTGCAGGTAAATCCCTTGAAGCTCTAAGGCGTTTTGCAAATGCAGGGTTGAGTATAAATTGTCAGATTGTTTCATGCCCGGGAATTAATGACGGTGATGAGCTTAAACGCACATTAAGAGATTTGGAAAAAATGAATGTTGAGTGCGTTGCTGTTGTACCTGTAGGCTTAACCGGCTACAGAGAAGGGCTGTATCCCTTAGTTTCTTATAATCAGCAGAAGGCATTGGAAACTCTTGATATTATTGAGGAATTTGGCAATTTATTTAAAGAAAAGTACGGTCGCAGAATTGTATATGCAGCCGATGAATTTTATATTAAAGCAGGCAGAGATATTCCAAGTCCGGAATATTATGAGGGATATCCGGCTCTTGAAAATGGAGTAGGACTTATTTCCCTGTTAAGAGAAGAGGTTGAATTTGCCTTAGAGGACAGAGTAGGTGATGAAACTTTGAATCATACAGTATCTGTAGCTTGCGGCGAATGTACTTATTCTAATTTAAATAATATTTTAAAATTAATAAACACAAAATTTCCAAACATAAAAATAAACCTATATAAAATTAAAAATAACTTTTTTGGCGGACAAATTGATGTTACAGGGCTTGTTACAGGTCAGGATTTAATTTCTCAGCTTAAGAATAAAGAGTTAGGTTCAAAACTTGTTATTCCCTCTTGTATGCTAAGATTTGAAGGAGATATTTTTCTTGATGATGTTTCGGTTGAGTACGTTGAAAAAGAGCTTAATATAAAAGTCAAGGTTTCTGATAACAGCGGAGAAATGCTTGTTTCGGAAATAACAGATAAGGATTGATAATATGGCTAAACCGGTAATAGCAATAGTAGGCAGACCGAATGTAGGCAAATCTACATTATTCAACAAATTAATAGGTCAGCGATTGTCAATAGTTGATGATACTCCCGGTGTTACAAGAGACAGAATTTTCGGTGTAGTAGAATGGCAGAATAGAAAAGCTGTACTAATCGATACCGGCGGTATTGAACCAAAATCTGACGATATAATTCTGTCGCAAATGCGCAGACAAGCTGAGCTTGCAATAGATATGGCACAAGTAATTGTACTTGTAACCGATATGAAATCAGGCTTGGTTGCAACAGATACGGATGTTGCGCAAATTCTCCAAAAGTCAGGAAAGCCTTTAGTACTTTGTGTAAATAAGTGCGATAAAATTGGCGAGCCTGATCCTGAGTATTACGAATTTTACAATCTTGGTGTAGGCGACCCTGTACAGGTATCTGCTATTCACGGTCATGGCACAGGTGATTTGCTTGACAAAGTATTCTCACTTCTGCCTGAGCAGGAGTATGTTGAGGAGGATGAAAGCGTAATCAACGTTGCAGTTATCGGCAAACCAAACGTAGGCAAAAGCTCACTTGTTAATTATATTACAAATGAGGAACGTAGCATTGTATCAGATATTGCCGGTACAACCCGTGACAGTATTGACTCAAGGATAACAAATAAATATGGTACGTACAATTTTATAGATACAGCAGGACTTCGCCGTAAAAGCAAGGTTGATGATACTATTGAAAAATACAGTATAATAAGAGCCAAAATGGCAATTGAACGCTGTGATGTGTGCGTAATTATGATAAATGCCGAGGAAGGCTGTACAGAGCAGGATACAAAGGTTGCAGGTCTTGCTCTCGAAGCAGGAAAAGCTTGTGTAATTGCAGTAAATAAATGGGACGCAGTAGAGAAGAACGACAAAACAATGCGGAATTTTAATAAGCAAATTGGAACAGATTTTGCATTTATGTCTTGGGCACCAACGGTTTTTATATCTGCAAAAACAGGTATCAGAATAGACAATCTTTTCACATTAATTAATACAGTCGCTGCAAATAATGCAATGCGTATTCGTACAGGTGTACTCAATGAATTACTCGCACAGGCAACAACAAGAGTTCAGCCGCCAACTGATAAGGGCAAACGTCTTAAGATTTTCTATATGACTCAGGTGTCTACCAAACCGCCGACTTTTGTAAGCTTTTGCAATAAAAAAGAATTATTCCATTTTTCATATCAAAGATATCTTGAAAACTGTATCAGAAATACCTTTGCCATGGAAGGAACTCCAATAAGAATGATTGTTAGAGAAAAAGGAGAAAAGTAATGGTATATACAAACTTTTTAGCTCAAAATTGGTACTTAATAATTTTGGCAGCAGTAATTGCTTATTTATTGGGAAGTATTAACACAGCGGTTATTGTTACTAAAATCGTTACAAAAGGCAAAAAAGATATTCGTGAAATGGGCAGTAAAAATGCAGGCTTTACTAACGTACTTCGTTCAGTAGGCAAAGGACCTGCCATATGTACAATTGTCTGTGACTTACTTAAAGCAATTGCAGCAGTACTTATTGGAGGATATATATTTTCAATAATGAGTATGTTAGAGCTTTCGCCAAACAGCGTGGTGTCTGTCGGTAAATACATATGCGGATTTTTCTGTATTTTCGGCCATAGCTATCCAATATACTTTGGTTTTAAAGGCGGTAAGGGTGTAGTTACAGCAGCAGGAATGATGATTGTTGTTGACTGGAGAATATTTTTATTAACATTGGGCACATTTCTTGCAATATTTGTATTTACAAAAATTATTTCCCTTGCAGATATTATTTGCGCCGGGCTTTTCCCTGTATATACATTCTGTATAACCTTTTTCTTTGACAGTCTTATGGGTAACAGCTCAGGATTATATGTATTTTTATGTACATTATCCGCGTTTGGTTTGGGACTGTTTGTAATAATAAAGCATAAGGATAATATCAAAAGACTTATCAAAGGTGAAGAAAAAAAGATTACAGCTAAGAAATAACAGCATAGTATTGAAAAATCTGACAAAAAGTATTAAAATAGTACCATAGAAATCTATGGTGCTTTTTTGTGCCAAAAACAGGAGTGTAAATATGGATTGTATATTTTGTAAAATAATTGACGGAAGTATTCCGTCAAATAAGGTTTATGAGGACGATAAAATTTTAGCGTTTTATGATTTAGAGCCACAGGCACCAACTCACGTTGTAATTATTCCAAAGTCCCATATTGAAAGTGCAAATACATTAACTTCAGATGACTGTGAAATCGTTGGATATTTGTATTCAAAAATACCCGAAATTGCAAAATCCTTAGGACTGGATAATGGATATAGAGTAGTAAATAACTGTGGTGCCGATGGTGGGCAGACAGTATTTCATATTCATTTTCACCTTTTAGGTGGCAAAACATTAGGTAAAATGGCTTAGGGGTGATTTAATGGCTACATATAAAATGACAATTGCAGGATGTGAAAGAGAGCTTATGCTATGTGAAGTTTCCGAACATCTTGATATTGCAGCATTTATTATGTTTGGTGATGTGGAAGTAACAGAAGCAGCTGCAAAAGAACTTTTAAAGAAATGTCCTGAACACGATATTATCATAACAGCTGAAGCAAAAGGGATTCCACTTTGCTACGAAATGGCAAGACAGGAAAAGGGTGATTACCTTATTGCACGTAAGGGTATAAAGGTTTATATGCCCAACCCGATTTCAGTTGAGCTTAAATCTATTACAACAAATCGATTGCAAAAGCTATTCCTTGGCAGTAATGACGTTGAAAAGCTAAAAGGAAAACGTGTTCTTATAGTTGATGACGTTATTTCAACAGGGGAAAGCCTTGAAGCATTAAAGAAACTTGTTGAAAAATCAGGAGGAATTAATGTGGGTATGGCAGCTGTATTAGCTGAGGGAGATGCTGCAAATCGTGATGATATAATTTTCCTGGAAAAGCTGCCGGTATTTCCTAAATAACAAAATACCTTGAAATGAGAGGACGATAAAAATGAAACGATTGTTCATGTATATAGGTTTTTCAATGCTTATAACGTTTACAATCGTTTTTTATTTAGGTTGCTTTTGGGGATATATTGTCCTTGGGGCAGCCACTGTTATAATGGGTTTAGGTTTGTTTAACAAAAGATTTTCAGCCTATAAAGGAGCAATGGTTGCGGTGTCAATTGTTGCAGTACTTTCAAGTGTTTATTCTATTACATATACAGAGCTTTATTTTCAACCTAATTCAAGCAAATATGAGGGACAGGTTGCTAAAATTTCAGCAGTTTTAAAATCCGATACTCATAAATCATACACAACTTACTTCTATGAGC
Source organism: uncultured Ruminococcus sp. (assembly GCA_964427365.1). Taxonomy (GTDB): domain Bacteria; phylum Bacillota; class Clostridia; order Oscillospirales; family Acutalibacteraceae; genus Ruminococcoides. The sequence goes on from CAYRTG010000027.1 coordinate 5,563, forward strand.
TTAATACCGAAACAATAAACGATAAATCAGAAAAGTTTAAAATTCTTTTAAAAACCAATAATCAGCTTAATATTGAATACGGCGACACTATTAATTGCAAACTGATTCTTACCAAATGCACAAATGATTATTATAAATCAAAGGGTTATTTTTATGAAGCACAGGCTGAGGACTATTTTCTAAAATATTCAGTAAATAAGGCAAAAACCAAGGATATAGGTTATTTTCCCCTTTTTATAAGGAATAGTTTGTGCCATGGCATTTCAACTATACTGACAGGAAATGAAAGCAGTCTTTGTAATGCTGTAGCGCTGGGGGATAAATACAGTCTTTCAAAAGATATTTATAACGACTTTTCCAAAACAGGACTTACATATCTCATAGTAGTTTCGGGATTGCATATGAACATAGTATCTTTTTGTATTTTGTTTTTGCTTAAAGGGTTGTCAAATAAAAGAGCTGCAAATATATTCAGATGCATTATAGCAACGATATTTGTACTAGCCTTTATGGCTATAACAGGCTTTACCTCATCAGTAGTCCGTTCAGGTTCAATGACGTTGCTTACTCTTGTAGGTTCAGGCTTATGGCGTAAAGCCGACCCAATTAATAACTTAGGCTTTTCGGCAGCTTTTCTGTTGGCTTTGAATCCATATGCAGTAGGTGATGCAGGACTTTTGTTTTCCTTTGCTTCAGTATGGGGAATACTAGTTGTTTATCCCGTAATAATCGCCTATATAGATAAAAAGCTGGGGAAGTATAAATGGTATCAAAGTTTTTTCGGAAGAATGTGCAGATATGTAATTGATATGCTTGTACTGTCCCTTTCTGCGGTTATATGCATAACTCCAATATCTCTTGCTTGTTTCGGCACTTGCAACCCATTGGTCATTATTATTTCAATATTTATCTCTCCTGCTGTAAGCGTGTTGTTAGTTTTGGTTTTAATATGCTCCGTATTTTGGTATATACCATTCTTAAATTTTATTTCATATGCAACAGGATTTGCAGCATATTTCATTGCAAAATATATTTTGTGGTGTGTAAGCCTTGCAGTTAATATACCTCTTTCAAAAATATCTTTATCTTATGATTTTGTTGCAATGTGGTTTATTATATGCGGAATAATATTTGCATTTGTATTTCTAATGAAGAACAGAAGAAAGCTGTATAAATATGCAATTGCTTTGTCATATGTTATTTTGGTTATAGGTATGTGCTTTAATATTGTTTTTAATTATCTTGACCTTTCAATTGAATTTTATGACTGCGGCAGTGGTACAACAGCCGTAGCAAACATATCAGGAAATAAATCCGTACTGTCCTGCGGCGGTGATGTTTATCACACAACAGATGTAATAAATAAACTAATGGAGGACTGTGGAAATGTCTGCTCATTAATAGTTCCCAGCGCTAAAAATTACGACAGTAAATATTCAAAATCAATACTTGAAGAATTTGACGTGAACAGCGTTCTGCTGTATTATAAATATACAACAAATGAGGAAACTTATCGGCTTGCCCTAAACTGCCCTAACTACAGGGAAATAAGCAATAATGAAACTGTAACAGTTAATCTTGGCGGAGGGATAACAGATGTGGTAATCTGTACTAATAATCATACATGGCAATATATTTATAACCAAAGGCTAAGTATTCTTATTGCACCTGAAAACAGCAGTGCTATTGAGTTACCGAAAAAATTCCGCAAAGCTGATATTCTTGTAATGAGTAAAGAACCGGAAAATATTAATCTTTTGGAATATAATAATTTGGTGTGGACTTCTAATGAAGAGCCCTCATTCTATTTTGAAAATACCGTAACTACTAAGGGCAAAACAATTAACATAAATATGAAGTAGGTAGGTTAATATGTCAGAAGTAAGTCGCAAAGAACTGAAAAAGAAAATATCCAATAATGAATTTGACAATCTGTATCTGCTATATGGTGACGAAAAAATGTATGTGAAAATTGATACGGACCTTCTTGTAACAAAACTTATGGGAAAAGAGCCACCTGAATTTAATTATCATAATTTTACAGAGGATTATACAATTGATGATATAGCAATTGCTGTTCAAATTATACCTTTTTTAAGCCAATATAACTGTGTAAAAATATCTGATTTAGATGTGAATAGCTTAAAGAAAGCAGAATTTGAACAGCTTATGGCTGTCCTTGAGAACAGTCCCGAAAGTACAGTTGTTATTATTGCCTTACCCACATTGTCAGTTGACAACAAAAAGCCGGGAGAAAATTTTAAAAAGCTTTTAGCTTATGTAAAGAAAAACGGCGCTGTTTGCAATATGGCACAGGAGACGGATATTTCCCTTGCAAGGCAAATTGTTAAATGGGCTGACAGCAGAGGAGTTAAAATTGAACAGGCAGATGCCTATAAATTACAGGAGTATGTAGGTTTTGACCTTAATACCATAAAAAACGAGCTTGATAAGTTGTGCAACTATGTCGGCGAGGGGGAAATTATAACCTCACAACATATTGAAATGCTTACTGCAAAAAGGCTTGAAGCAAGTATTTTTCACCTTTCGGACGCTATAGTGGAATGTAACAGCACAAAAGCATTTGAAATAATTGACGCGCTTATATATCAGAAACTTGAGCCATTAAGAATTGTAAATCAGCTTGCAATATCATATACCGACTTCTACAGAGTTAGGGTAGCAGATGAGTGTGACATACCCCTCTCGGAAATTGCAGCTATGTTTGGATATGGCAAACGTGAATTTGTTCTGAAAAAAATCCAAATGCAGATTAAAAATATTAATACAAACTGTCTTCGTGACAGCTTAAATGAAATTACAGAAGTAAGTGAAAAATTCCACAGTCAATCTGTTAATTCCAGAGTACTTTTGGAAACGCTTGCAGCAAAGCTAATTATCCTTGCAAAAAAAGGTGAAAAGCTATGATAAGTCTTAAGGAAGCTATAATAGTTGAAGGTAGATATGACAAAATAAAGCTTTCATCAATATTCAGCTCTCCTGTAATTGAAACAGGTGGATTCAGAGTTTTCAAAGATAAAGAAAAGCAAAATCTTATAAGAGAAATAGCCCTTAAACGTGGAATCCTTATATTAACAGACAGCGACGGAGCAGGCTTTGTAATACGAAATTTTCTAAAAGGTGCTGTGCCGCAGGATAAAGTAAAACACGCTTATATTCCTCAGCAAAAAGGCAAAGAAAAGCGAAAAGCAGAAGCCTCAAAGGAGGGCTTTTTAGGAGTTGAAGGCATTTCAGATGAATTAATAATAGAAGCTGTAAGAAAAAGCGGAGCAACTATTTTGGGCGAAAACAACTGTCAGATTAACTCGGAAATTACGAAATCTCATTTATACGATTTAGGTTTAACAGGCAAAGAAAATTCTGCTTATTTAAGAGAAAAGCTTTTAAAAAACCTTAATATGCCAACCTATTTGACTACAAATGCGCTTTTGATGACTCTTAACTGCATTTATTCTTTGGAAGAATTAAAAGAAATTTTAAAAAAACTGTACTAAAATCACCCTATTTGTAAAGACTAAATACGGTGATTTTATGTTTTCTTTTAAGAAAAAATCCGTATTGTTTTCCTTTGGAGGAATTGCATACGGATTAATAGAAATTCTTTGGCGGGGAAAAACCCATTGGTCAATGGTTCTTACAGGCGGCGCATGTTTTCTTTCATTATTCCGAATGTTCGGCAAACTGACTTCACAGCCATTGTGGAGAAAATGTTTGCTTGGAAGCGGAATAATTACAGCGTATGAGTTTTGTTCAGGCTGTATATTTAACCTTATTTTAAAGCTAAAGGTTTGGGATTATTCATCATTGCCTTTGAATTTTAAAGGACAGATTTGTGCTTTTTATTCATTTTTATGGGCATTGTTATGTGTTCCCATAAATACCATTTGCAAAAGTCTTTCAAAATAGGAGGCTTTTCCCAATGTACTTTGCTTTTTATTTTGTAGGCTATTGAGGTTTAGAAATGTTTATTCAAATCAAAGAAAACTACAATCAGGTTGTTGAAGAATCAGATTCTATTTACATTTTTGTAGATTTATAGTAATATATGTTTAAAAATATTAATTATTTAAAGGTAAGATTATGAATAATTATAGAAGTAAAAAGTCAATACTTGTTCCTGCGGCATTAATATTGATTGCAATTACTTTAGCAATTACATTTGTCCGATTTGACTTTGCAGCTTCAAATAAGAATATCAAATTTTCCCTTGTAAAAAATTCACTGTCATTAAAAATCGGTGAAATATCAAAGATTGAATACAAGGCTCATAATACAGAGGATATGAAGTTTTTGCCTGATAATATTACTTTTAAAAGCTCCGACAGCTCTATTGTCCATATTGACCCTACAGGAAATGCAGTAGCATTAAATGAAGGTAAAGCAACAATAACTGCCTTTTGTGGTAAAGTTAAGAAATCCTGTCAGGTTAATGTTGAAAAAAAGAAAACTGAAAATTTATCTTTTTCTACAGCAATAACCGCTAATGACGACATTCTAAATGAAAATAAAATTCAAGGGAATCAATATTATTTGTACAGCATAAAAGTCAATAAACTTAAAAACTGCGTAACTGTCTATACATATGACAAAAACGGTAAGTATAACGTCCCTGTAAGGGCGATGGTATGCTCCTGCGGCAAGGGTGACGATACTCCCTCAGGCAAGTTTATTATAGGCATAAAATCAGAATGGTTGTCATTATTAGGAAATGTTTATGGCAGATATATTTCACAGGTTAACGGTGATATTTTATTCCATTCTGTACCTTATTTAACCAATAATGACCCTTCCTCGATAAAGGTTAAGGAGTATAACAATCTTGGGAAGAGCATATCAAAGGGCTGTATAAGAATGGCAATTGCGGACGTTAAGTGGATATATGACAACTGTATCGAGGGAACGTCTGTTGAAATTTATGAAAGTAAAAACACAGGACCCTTAGGCAGACCTGAAGCTGTTAAAATTAATGTTGCAAAACAATTATATTGGGATCCTACCGACAATATAAAAGGTAATCCTTACTATAATAAAAAACCGAAAATTTCAGGTGTAGATAATATATCTGTTCCGTTAGGTCAAGATTTTTCTCCGTTATCAGGAGTAAATGCCTACGACACAACAGGCAGTAATATTACCGGCAAATTGACAGTTCAAGGTGAAGTTAACACAAATAAAGCAGGGGAATATGTGTTAATCTACACCATAGAAGATGCTATGAAACGCAGTTGTACAAAATACAGATATGTAACTGTAAAATAAAA
>CAYRTG010000027.1:10944-24037 GCA_964427365.1 uncultured Ruminococcus sp.
CTAAGTGTGCCTTTTTTGTATATGAAATTATGTTATTCTTCTTTCGCTTCAGCTTTAGGCTCTATGTAAACATCAACAGCAATAATACGCTGACTGTTTACTTGCTGAACAATGAATTTAATATTTCTAAAGATGAAATGAGCCTTTCTCCTTGGTATAGTTGTAAAATGCTCAAGGATAAATCCTCCAACCGTAACTGAGTCGGTTTCAACATCATCAGCATCAATTCCTGCTAAATCAAACAAATCATCAAGAGGCATATCACCGCTGACAATATATTGTGAGTCGGAAATTTTAGTGCAGTCATTTTCAATTTCTTCATCTTCGTCCCAAATTTCACCTACAATTTCCTCAAGTAAATCTTCCATAGTTACAATACCTAAGGTGCCGCCGTATTCATCTGTAACAATAGCCATATGCAGCCTTTTACGTTTGAAGTCGCTTAATATTTTAGACAAATTCTGATTATTGAAAACAAAGTGGGCCGGTTGTATCAGCTTGCCGATATTCGGCTCAATACCGTTTGCTAAGTCCTCAAGGTAGTCTCTTGTATGGAGAATACCTATAATCTGATCTATAGTACCTTTATATACAGGAATACGTGAATAACGGCTCTCCATAATAATATGTTTGAGCATTTCCTGACTGTCGGTAATATCAATAGCAGTCATATCAACTCTTGGAGTAAGAATTTCAAGAACAGTCTTTTCATCAAATTCAAGAACAGACTGAACCATTTCACTTTCATCTTCCTCAAGTACGCCTTCGCCCTCAATGTTTTCCACAATCTGTTTTAACTCGTCTTCAGTAACAGAGGGTTGTTCGTTTGTGTTACCTGCAAGCTTAAGAGCAGCTTCCTTAAGCTTAATAAAAAGAAAAACTATAGGCGTAAGCAAAATCATAAGAGTTTTAAGAACACCGGCAGTATTAAGTGAATAAACTTCGCTGTGTTCCCTTGCCAAACACTTCGGTATAATCTCGCCGAATGTAAGTACAAGCAAAGTAGTAACACCGGTTGCAATAGCAGTACCAATATCTCCGAAAAGGTTAAGACATAGGGTAGTAGCTAAAGCGGAGCATCCTAGGTTTACAACATTGTTGCAAATTAAAATAGTAGTTAAAGCCTTGTCAAAATGGTTTGAAACATACAGTACTGTCTTTGCTTTTTTGTTGCCGTCATCAGCATAGCCCTGAATTCTTATGACATTAACAAATGAGAAGGCGGTTTCAACTGAGCTGAAGAAAGCTGATAACAAAATAAATAAAACTATAACGATTATTTGCCACGTATTAACGTCCAAAAATTATCACTCCGTGTATATTATATATCATAAGAATACTATAATTCTAATTTAAAATAATTTCTATTTAGAAAAAAGAATAAATTTCTTGAAATGTATAGTATAAAATGTTATAATTTCAATGTATATACACATCATATTGTGCTTTCGGGGTAAAATACCTTTGGAGGTGCATATATGTGAAAAACAAAAAAACAGAAAAAGATGATTACGTTAAAAATCCCTGTCAGGAAGAAGGTACTTTGGAAAATGACAGTCCTCTTGATGAACAGCATACCGACCAAATAGAAAACACAGGTTCAGTCCTTGCAGTAAGGGATGACAAGGTAATACATTGTCTTACGGTAATCGGACAGATTGAGGGTCATTACATTCTCCCTCAAAATAACAAAGCTACAAAATACGAACACGTAATACCTTTGCTTGTGTCGATAGAGGAAGATCCAAGGGTTGACGGACTTTTGATACTTCTTAATACAGTAGGTGGTGACGTTGAGGCAGGACTTGCCATAGCAGAGCTTATTTCAGGAATGAAAAAGCCTACAGTATCAATTGTTCTAGGAGGAGGACATTCAATCGGTATCCCTCTTGCAGTAGCAGCCAAAAGGAGCTTTATTGCTAAAAGTGCTTCTATGACTGCTCATCCTGTACGAAGCACAGGGCTTACAATAGGAGTCCCTCAAACATTTGAATATTACCAGCGAATGCAGGACAGAATCACAAATTTTGTAGTTGATAATTCAAATATTACAAAGGAGCATTACACAAACCTTGTAATGAATACAGGTGAGCTTGTAATGGATATCGGCACAATTTTAGACGGACAGCGTGCAGTAGACGTAGGATTAATTGATAGTGTAGGTACACTTTCAGACGCAACAGATTGCCTTTATAGTATGATTGATGAATATAAAAGCTATAATTAAAGTAATATTTATAGTAACATAGCCTTTGCATTTGCAAAGGCAAAGAAATTTGGAGGTACATATGGATTTTATTCTGGTTATTCAAGACGTATTATTGGGAATAATTCAGGGCTTAACTGAGTTTTTACCGGTATCAAGCAGCGGACATTTAACTGTGGCTCAGCATTTGATGGGTATGAAAGACGGCGGAATATTTCTTGATGTTATGCTTCACATCGGTACACTGGTAGCAGTATTTGTATTTTATCGTAAACTTATATGGCGGCTGATTAAGGCTTTTTTCTCAATAGTAAAGGATATTTTCACAGGCAAGTTTAAGTGGAAAAATATGGACAGCGACAGAAATATGATTGTTATGCTTGTTATAGGACTGCTCCCACTGTTTTTACTGTTCTTACCAATTCCCGGAACAGGTATGAAGATTAAGGATTTAGCAGAGCTTTTTGCAGGGGATAAGCACTATTTTATAGTAGCAGGTTTTTCTCTTATTGTAACAAGTATTTTACTTACAATCGGCATAATTTGCAGCAAACGTATGTCAGGAAAGCATTTTAAAAAGGAAACTGATAACGGCAGATATGAGGGTAACGGCAGAAAGCATTATAAAGTTGTTGATGCAATTGTAGTAGGCGTCGGTCAATGTTTTGCAGCGGTATTTCCGGGACTTTCACGTTCAGGAACAACATTGGCTTTAGGTCAGATGCGCAAAATTAACAAACAGGCTGCCATTGACTATACTTTTATTTTAGGAATACCTTCAATTATTGCAGCGGCAGTTTTAGAGATTAAGGATATTGACCCTTCAACAATTTCATCGGATATGTTTATAGCTGTATTGTGCGGTGTTATAGCAGCAGCAGTTGTAGGTTATTTTGCCATTGTGCTTTTTAAATGGCTTTTAAAAACTGACAGAATGTACATATTTGTAATTTATGCAGGACTCCTAGGTCTTACAGTAACAGCAATTAGTATTTACGAAATAGTAACAGGCAGCTTTATAAGCTTTGTTTAATATTCTTATATAGAATTAATGGATGTGAAAAAATTGGCGAATAAAAGTCAAGCTAATAAAAAGACAGCTAAAAAAACAACAAAAAAATCAAATACAAAACAAAAAAAAATACCTGATAAAAAACAGAAACTTAATCCAAAGGTTAAGGCAATCCTGTATTTTGCAACAGCAATTTTGTTTTTCTTATTAATTGCAATTAAAGGAGAGGCAGTATGGACTATGGTACGCAGCTTTTTCTTTGGAATTTTCGGACTTAGCATTGTTTTGATTCCTGTTTTTTTTGTATATATTGCTTTGCTGGCCACAAAGGAACAACGGGTAGAACATTTCAAATCAAAGGTCATTTTGTTCATAGGCATAATTATAATGTTTGAAAATTTGTTGTACCTTATTACCTGTGATCAGTTCATAGGTAAAGATTATTTCTCCACATTAGGAGGATTATATTTGCAGACTTCTAGCACAAGCTCCTACTTTACCTTTGGCGGCGGACTTGTCAGCGGTGTTCTTGGTTATCCTTTGGTTTTTGCAGGGGGCAAACTTGTAGCCGGCTGTGTGTCTGTGGTTATTCTTATTGCTTTACTGCTTATTATATGTAAAATATCTCTTAATGATATTGGCAAAGCTGCTCAGAAAGTAGGCAAAGGAGTATCAGATGTATACGAAAAGACGAAAATTGTCAGAGAGCAAAAACGTGATAAGAATGATTATGAAGCAGATGTTTATACATATGACAGTTTTGACACCAGCATTGATATTCCAATTGATACAAAGAAAAAAAGACGTAAAAGACGTAGCAGTATTGACATTGCAATCGATGATGATGGAAGTGCAGTTGATAACAAAAATACTGACGCAGATAACTTTATTAATGTAGCTAAGCAGTTTAATAGGGAAAATCAGGATACTGTAATTCCTGTTATGGAAAAGGTACGGCCTGTTGATGATGAAATTGTAATTGAAGGTCCGGGAGCTCAAAGTGAAATGACTGTAGCTGAAGAAAGCAACTACAAATTCCCACCAATCGGACTTCTTAAAAATGCACCTGCTGATAAAGGTGACGGAGAAGCTGAAATGCGCAGTAATGCTCAGAAGCTGGTGTCAACTCTTGAAAGTTTCGGCGTTAAAACTACAATAACCCACATTTCACGTGGTCCATCCGTAACACGTTATGAGTTACAGCCGGCTCCGGGAGTAAAAATCAGCAAGATTACAAATCTGGCAGATGATATAGCCCTTAACCTTGCGGCAAACGGAGTACGAATTGAGGCACCTATCCCCGGAAAGCCTGCAGTCGGAATTGAAGTGCCAAATAAAATTGTAAGTACAGTTTCAATGCGTGAGCTTATAGATTCAGATGAATTTAAGTCAAACAAAAGTAAGCTGACTTGTGTTCTCGGCAAGGATATTTCAGGTCATATTATAACGACAGACCTTGCAGAAATGCCTCACCTTCTTATAGCAGGTACAACAGGCTCCGGAAAATCTGTATGCGTCAATTCACTTCTTATCAGTATTTTGTATAAGGCTACCCCTGATGAAGTTAAGCTTATGCTTATTGACCCTAAAATGGTTGAATTTGCAAAATATAAGGGTCTGCCTCATCTTTTGGTGCCTGTAGTTTCAGATGCCAAAAAAGCCGCAGGTACACTTGCATGGGCAGTAAATGAAATGGAAAAGAGATATACTCTTTTTGCAGAATACGAGTGTAAGGAAATTGACTCCTATAATATGCTTATTGAGTCAAACCTTGAATATATTAAAAATAATCCGCCGGAAGAAAATGAATCGGGGGAGGTCGTTCAGCCAAAGATTGATGTAAACGGCTTGCCTGTGCTTACTGAAAAAATGCCCAGAATTGTAATTGCCATAGACGAGTTTGCCGACTTGATGATGACAGCACCTCACGAGGTTGAGGACAGCGTTGTACGTCTTGCTCAAAAAGCACGTGCAGCCGGTATTCACCTGGTAATTGCAACTCAAAGACCAACTGTAAATGTAATTACAGGTCTTATCAAAGGTAATGTACCAAGCCGTATTTCACTAAAGGTTAGTTCAAATATGGACTCAAGAGTCATTCTCGATACAGGCGGTGCTGAAAAGCTTATCGGACGTGGTGATATGCTTTATGCCCCAATCGGAGCTTTTTCACCTACGCGTGTACAGGGTTGTTTCGCTTCTGATGATGAAATTGAGAGTGTAACCCGGTATGTTAAAAAGTGGCACAAAGCACAGTACAATCAGGAAGCTGAAGATGAAATTAAGCGTATTGCAGCTGAAAATATCGGCTCAGAGGATATCGACAGCAACTCCGAGGTTATGGATATAGACAGCAAAATGGAGGAAGCTATAAAAATAGTTATAGAAGCAGGACAGGCTTCTACATCAATGATTCAGCGCCGATTAAAAGTAGGTTATGCACGTGCAGGCAGAATGATTGACGATATGGAAAATCTTGGTGTAGTAGGACCCCATCAGGGTTCAAAACCGAGAGATGTACTTATGACTTATAACGAGTGGCTTGAGAAAAGGAATAATTTTGGCAACTCGCAATGAAGATAAAATATGTCGTTTTTACCAACGACAATTGAATAGGTTAAAGCCGTATGTAATGAGCTCATACCATGGCTGTACAATGAAAAATGCAACGGCTCTTGTTCTGTTTTTAACAACACCTTCAAAAAATATAATTCCATTTAAGAAAATAAATGCACTCTAAAGAAAAATAAATATTTATGTAAATCCAAAAAAGGTAAGAAAAGTGAAAAGGTTCTCAGAAAAATATAAACGAAAAAAGTTTATACGATATATATTCGGGACAGTTTTAGCAATAACAACCGTAGTTTTCACCATTTATTCGGGCTGGCAGTATATTTATGAGTATACAGGCATATATCCAAAATCAACAGATAAAATGTCAGTATCATTTTTAGATGTGGGACAAGGAGATTGCATTTACGTTTCTGTTGAAAATCACAATATGCTTATTGATTGCGGTTCGGATATAAATTGTGAAAAGCTGCATCAATTTTTTCAAAGAAACAGTATTACAGAATTGGATGCTGTAATAGGTACGCATCCTGATTCTGACCATATAGGCGGAATGAACTCCGTGCTGAAAAACTATAAGGTAAATAATGTATATTTCCCTGAAATAAAAGGGGAAATTATCGATAATGCTCAAGGCTATAAAAGTTGTCTTGCTGAAATTCACAGGCAGAAAATTCCTCTTCACTATGTTAATAGCGATCTTGTATACAGTGATGAATTTGTAGGCTGTTTTAAAGATATGCTAAAGGTGAATTTTCTGTCACCGGACAGGGAATACGGCGATACAAACTCCGACTCAATAATACTTAAACTAACCTACGGTAAAATAAGCTTTCTGTTTACGGGAGACGCGTCATCACATACAGAGGATTATCTTCTGAAAAATAATATTGATGTGTCAGCAGAGGTACTAAAGGTATCTCACCACGGTAGCCGTTCGGCTACAACAAATGAATTTCTTAGGAATGTAAATCCCGCCATTGCAGTTGTGTCAGTAGGGGACAACGTGTACAATCTTCCTAATGTAGAAATAATGAAAAGTCTTGCAAGCTACGGATGTGAAATATACCGTACAGATAAAAACGGAATAGTTACTTTAACTACAGATGGAGAAAAAGTGCAGACATATACTGAAAAATAGCTTGACATTATTTTTGCTATTTAATATAATATTTTGTAGAATAATAAAGGCTGTGAAAAGAATAAGTACAAAAGACTGATTTTTCAGAGAGTCTGCGGTAGCTGTAAGCAGATACTTCACCTTTTGGAAATACATCTTGGAGCTGCTGTCTGAAAGGCAACGATTAGGATAAGTCGGGTGCGCCCGTTAAAGCGTAGAGCAAATTGCTCACCGAGGCTGTATATGCAGTAAATTGAGGTGGTACAGCGGTTATTATCGCCCTCTGATTATTGTCAGAGGGCTTTTATTGGTGTCAGAGGGCTTTTATTGGTTTACTTGGAATGGGCAGTAACCAGGTGGAGAGAGTCCACTACAGGCTTGGGAGCGGGAAGCAGCGTAAAAGGCTATCGGAGAATATCCAACAGTCATATACTGTGCAGGTCATTAACAAAAGAATACCTTGCATCAGACGGGTACGATGATATACTCGAAAGATTACGGTACTGCACTCAAATTATTGAACCGCCGTGTACCGAACGGTTCACACGGTGGTGTGAGAGGTCGGCTACTCAATTAATGGATAGTCTACTACTCAATTTTATTCAGAGAGGTAATTATTATGGGAGTTTACGAAGAGCTACAAGCTCGTGGATTAATTGCTCAGGTAACAGATGAAGCAGAAATCAAAGAGCTTGTTAATAATGGTAAGGCTGTTTTTTATATTGGTTTTGACCCAACAGCAGACAGCCTCCACGTAGGACATTTTATGGCGCTTTGCCTTATGAAACGTCTGCAAATGGCTGGTAATAAACCAATAGCCCTGGTTGGCGGCGGTACAGGTATGATAGGCGATCCTTCAGGCAGAAGTGATATGCGTAAAATGCTTACAAAAGAAGATATTGACTATAACTGCAAGCGATTTAAAGAGCAGATGAGTAAGTTTATTGACTTCTCAGAGGGCAAGGCCGTTATGGTAAATAACGCAGATTGGCTTCTTGATTTAAACTATGTTGATGTACTAAGAGAAGTAGGCGCCTGCTTTAGTGTAAATCGTATGCTTACAGCAGAGTGCTACAAGCAGAGAATGGAAAAGGGCCTTAGCTTCTTAGAGTTTAACTATATGATTATGCAAAGCTATGACTTCTATGCTTTATATCAGAAGTACGGCTGTAATATGCAGTTTGGCGGAGATGACCAGTGGAGCAATATGCTTGGTGGTACAGAGCTTATACGCCGTAAGCTGGGCAAAGACGCATACGCTATGACAATTAACCTTTTACTTAACTCCGAAGGAAAGAAAATGGGCAAAACTCAAAGCGGCGCAGTATGGCTTGACCCTGAAAAAACAAGCCCGTACGAATTCTACCAATATTGGAGAAATGTTGCGGACAGTGACGTTCTCAAGTGTCTTCGTATGCTAACATTCCTGCCATTGGAAGAAATTGACAAAATGGATTCTTGGGAAGGTCAGCAGCTTAACAAAGCTAAGGAAATTCTTGCATATGAGCTTACTAAGCTTGTTCATGGGGAAGAAGAAGCCGGCAAAGCACAGGAAGCTGCGAGAGCATTATTCAGTTCTAAAACAAGTACAGATAATATGCCTTCAACTGAAATTTGTAAAGCGGATCTTGAAAATTTAACAGTTATTGACTTGCTTTCAAAGTGCGGACTTATACTTTCCCGAAGCGAGGGCAGACGTTTAATTCAGCAGGGCGGTGTATCTGTAAATGATAGTAAGGTAACTGATCCGTTTATGACAGTTACTATGGGAATGTTTTCAGATAATGGCTTTGTAGTAATCAAAAAAGGTAAAAAAGTATTCCATAAGGCAATACTAAAATAAAAGGGGAAATCAAAATGAGAAAACTAGGTAAGGAATTTAAAGAATTTATTATGCGAGGCAATGTTCTTGATTTAGCAGTAGCTGTAATTATCGGTGCTGCATTTCAGGGCATAATCACATCATTGTGCGATGATTTAATTTCGCCGCTTCTCGGTATGTTTGGCGGAATGAACTTTGACGCGTACTCATTTACAATTATGGGTGCAACATTTGCATATGGCAAGTTTATTACAGCTGTAATAAACTTCCTTATTATGGCACTTGTTATCTTTATTCTTGTTAAATTAATCAACAAGATTACATCAATCGGTAAAAAACCGAAAGCAGAGCCTGAGCCAACAACAAAGGAATGTCCATATTGTAAGAGTGAGATTGCCATTGAGGCTACAAGATGTCCACATTGTACATCTGAGGTTTGAATAATCAGTACATACAAAATCGCAAAAAAAAAGCCGGCACATTGCCGGTTTTTTCTTTTTCGGAAATAAACTGCAATTTATAACATTATAGCTACCAACTGTAACAAATCTCCCAAACTCTTTTAAATCAGTATATAATATAATTGAATAATAAAATTAATATTTATATATGGATTAGAGGTTATAAGAAATGGACAATAAAGGTTTTAAAGTTGCATTAGCTGTAATAGTAGTTGAACTTGTCATAGCTATTGCAGCTGCTATATTTATCCCCCAAGGTCTGGTGTCTTTGCCACTAGGCTAAAACTAAAAGGAACTGCGAATTTCAGAGTGTTAAATCTCTGCTTTCGCAGCTCCTTTTTAATTCAGATGAGGGATTGTTTATTAATTTTATTTCTTGAAATACTTTCGGTAAGAGCAATAAATATAAACAGCAAGGGTGTAGTAATAGGCTGAGCAATATTTACAATACTTTGAATTAAATAACAAATAATTGATGAAGAAAATACTATAGCAAGAGGGTTTTCCTTTGCTTTTCTAAATGCTCTTACAATTACAGAAACTACCAATGTTATATATGAAGCTAATCCCATAATGCCAATTGTAATCAAGTAGTTCAAAAATTCGTTGTGGGCACAGTTTGTAGAGCTGTTACCGTATTTTTCATTAAGCTCAAAAAAGTATGGAGCAAAAGCAGAGTAGAAAGTGTCGGGACCGGTTCCAAACAGCTTGGTAAAAAGGTCTGAGCCTGAGAAAATTTCAATAGATTTTATCCACATATAACCTCTGTGAGTACCCCATTTTTCATTAAATCTAAAGTATGACAGGAAAGAGCTGAGAACAGTTTTCTTATCAATAAATGTGTAGTAAATAATAAGAGTAATAACAGCTATAATACCTGAAATAAATATACCCATACCCGTGTACTGTACTGACTTAGGAAGTATCAGACCGGAATATTTTTTATTTATCAGAAAAAGTATAGCTGTAACAATAAGACTCGCTCCAATAAATAAATATGAAATATTACTGTAGATTAATATGCTTTGAATTGTACCAAAGCCTTTACCTTTTCCTAAAAGTATTAAAAGCTTTCCCAGTATAAGCATTGCAAAAATTAATAAAAAGTAATCTTTAAGCTTCTCAATGTTTCTTATGTAATAAATGAATACTATGCCCATAAGCGGAACAAGTCCCAAAAACAATCCTTCGCTGTCAGTACAAAGAGCGGCAGGAAAGCTAATTGCTGCAACTGCAAAATAAAAATACTTGATGTATTTCTTAGAGTTAAGATACAATAACGTAAATATAGGAATAACAATACAGCAGAAACAGGACATTAAATTTCTGTTGCCTATAGTAGAGGTAAAGTCAGCAGCAATTTTCTCACTGTATCCAATATACATTCCCATAGGGTCAATATAAAACCGGTTAAGAATACATAATATCATTACAATTATGCAGGAACCGCCAAATACTGCAAAAACATAACCCTTGAATTGAAATAAACGTGAAAGAATAATATAAACTAAGAAATATATAAACAGTAGCATTAGACCATTGTTTCTGCCTTGAGTACCGGTAAAGCTGTCAACAGGATATTTTGAAAAAACAGTAGATACTGTACAGCATAAAATTAAAGCTCCAAAAGCGTAATCGGTAATGCTAAGATTATGATACCATTTTTCTTGATTAATTGTGTTATTTTTATAATTGCCGAAAACTGTACCTATAAGAATTATACCTTGAATAATAATAAGTATGGCAGATAGTATTAAATAAAAATTTAATTTGTCGTGACGAATGTTAGAGTAATTGTTTGTATAAAATAAAGGGAAAATTGAGAACATCAGCAATAGATAATAATTTACAAAAGCATTCTTATCCTTATATTTATTAACATTATTCTTTGATACAGAATTTTTCATTGCACATTTTTTAGCCATAAAATCACCAAATTTTTGTATTATTTTTTAAATTTATTCTCCACAAGCTTTGCAGAATACATATCCCATATCCAACAGGTCATTTACATTACCTGTGTAGATTTTTTTATTTTCTTTACTTATAGAATTTGCATACTGACAGCTTTCAAGGTGAATCTTTTTACTGTTTGTATTGAGAATATATCTGCAATTTTTTATTTCAGTTGATCCTTTATTTGAAGAATATTTTGAACCGGTAATACTTTTAGTTGCAGTCTTAGTGTCAATAGGATTGTCGTCTAAGCTGTTTGTTCCATCAGCATAATTAATAGTAACGTTTGGTTGATTATTGTAGCAAAACACATTAAAACAAATTCCGTCACCATTATCTTCAATAGATTTTCCTTCAATTAATACTCCCTTTGCTACAAGGTTGTCGCCCTCAAAAACAGGAGTAACCCTATAAAGTACATGATTGTCTGTTTCCTTGATGTAGTCAGCAACAAGGTTTTCAAATGGCAACATTCCCTCAACGTTCATATACCTTGTGCCTGTAATAAGGTTACACTCATTTGCATTTTCACCTGTAAGCTGATAGCCAATTAAGTGACAGCGGTTGTAAAGGTATTTGCCGTCAATAAATTCATATTTTGAAATCTGCCAGCCTGTAGGTTTAACACTGCCGATGTAGCCACGTTCTTTAGTAGGCATAATATCTGTGCCGATACAGGCATATGCAATACCGCACCTTCCAAGGCTGTCAAGTCTGCTGTATTTTTCAAAGGCTTCCGTAGTGTAATCCTCATCTGTAAAATAGGGCTGATTGTTGTTAATTTCAATGTAAGGGCTGTTACTAAACGTAGGTATGTCAGATAGATTTATCTTTGTAGCTTCAATACTTGAACAACCGAAGAATAGCTGTACACATATTGCAACACATATGATAATAAGCCCAAATGAACTTTTCTTTCTCATTTAGTCCATACCTCCTCTGTGATTTTATGATGTGAGTAACCCTTAAAATCAAAAGAGCTTTCCAAATTCCACTCCTGCAACGGAAGACTGAATTTTACGTCAAAAGGATATTCTCTGTTCCATTTGTATATTACAATTTTTTCAATATTAGAATTATAGTTTTTAATATCTGTATTTTCAACAAAGCAGTAGTCTCCATTTTTAGCATTAACTAAAAAGCTTTCATCAACAATTATGTTGTCATATTCATAATTTTTAAACTGCTTAAATGAATAATTGTTCATAAAAAGCCTGTGCCCATTAGAAAGCTCGCCAATGCGTTTTCTAAGCTCTCTGTCCTGACTTTGCCTTCTGTTGTTAAACATCATACCATTGTTATCGTCAACACAAATAACTAAAACCATATTACACCTCAAATTATTGAATTAAGTATATTTTTGTTACAAGTAAATTATACCAAGAAAATATAAACCGGGCAACCCTTTTTGCACAAGTCCGTAAAAAGCAGATAATAAAAGAAACTACCAACCTAAGATATGAAAATCAATGAGCTGAAATATATTATCGCTCGTAAAGACAGCAAGATAAAACGGTTAGAAATGGGTTACTGACATTTCATATATCAAAACATCGGAAGGCTTCCTGTATCTGTCGGTTATTTAAGATTTGTACGATAACAGCATTGATACCTACAAAGCCGCAAGGGAGCAATCTATCAAGTTAGTTCTTGATATCCTTAAGGAAGCCAATGCAAAAGAGAAGGTCACCGGGAAATTGCAGCTCCACAGTGACCAAGGTTTTCAGTATACTTCATCAGCGTACTTTAACCTAACAACACCATATGGCATTACGCAGTCAATGACAAGACGTGGAAATCTATATGACAATTCCTTAGCTGAAAATTTTTTTCAATTCTAAAAACTGAGTGCATCCACCGTGTCAAACTGAGCAGCTATGAGGAGGCGCGCCTCCTCATAGCTGAATACATTCACTTTTACAACAACATTCGTATCCAAATAAAA
>CAYRTG010000028.1:0-22945 GCA_964427365.1 uncultured Ruminococcus sp.
AAATAAGTGAAATAAATATGAAAGATTATAAAATTCTTTATGAAAAATAGCGGAATAAGAAATATAAATACATAAAACAAACACATAAAAAGGGTTGACTGTTCTTCAACCCTTTTTATCAATAATTTCTTTTATTTTAGCAAAGGTTATACCATATTTTTCAGCTATATCCTTTGCATAACTTATTCCTTGGGGCGGCTCTATAAACACTTTAAAGGAACGATGACCGTTGTCAACTCCGGTTACCATACTTTCAATCATACTTGTACCTTCTGTGGTATTATTAATCTCATCAAGATTTCTTGCTAAATCGTGCATATGAGTATTAAAAACTGCTCGTACACCAAGATATCGCATTGATTTTACAACATCTTTTGCAATATAAAGTCCCTCTGCAACATTAGTTGTTGCAAGACTTTCGTTTAGAAGCAAAAGACTATATTTTGTTGCTGAATTAAATATTTCAGAAAGGCGTTTGCTTTCTTCTCCAAGCCTTCCTAAATCGACAGTATCGTTTTCATCCGCCGGAAAGTGAGTAAATATGTTATCACAAGGCGAGAAAGTCATTGAACTTGCAGGTGCATATATGCCGTTTTGTGCAAGTAAAAATGCAAGTCCAACTGCTTGAGTTATGGTAGTTTTACCACCACGATTAGGTCCTGTTAAAATATAAATACGCTTTTCTTCATCAAAGGTAAAATCGTTTGTGACTATTTTTATATTACAGCCGTTTACAACTTTAGTTGCAAGTTTGATGTTGTAAATATCTTTAATATAACAGTTTCTTTCTTCTTTTGAAGTAACCGTTGCCTTACACAGTGGTAGATTTTTTGCCTTGATTTTATCACAAAATTCTGCAAATCTAACGTAAAATATTATCTCGGACATTAATGATACAAGTGAATATCCATTTACATCTATATATTTGTGAAGCATTGATTTTATATCATTAACCGTTCTTTTAAGAATATCTGTTACAACATTTTTAAGGGCATCAGACAACGGATCGGCACCGGTAAGTTCATTACGCATAATATGATTTACATCAGTCTGTGCTCCAATTACCATTTGTCCAAGTCCAACACTGGTTGTAGATGGATTTGCAGGGTGGAAATTTATAAAGCCTGACACATCATTACCATGATGAAGTTCGCTGTTTTTTGCAATTTTTGTAAGACGCTTTAGTATTCCTGCGTCTGTAAAAGGTTTATCGTTAAGTGAAATTACACCTACAGTTTGTGGTCGAAGAAGACTATCAAGGTTAACACCTAAAGTTATACTTTTCAGTTTTTGCGCTTTGGTTAATGTGTCCGTTATATCCTGTTTCAATTCAGGGAAGCTACTGTCATAAAAAATATTACTGACATTTTCTTTAAGCAATAACAAGCCCTCTGATTTTACATCTATATTTTCAAGTGTAGTTTTGATTTTTGTTATACAATCGACATAGCCGTCAATTTCACGAAGTCTGTTAATCAGTTGCCATAATGATGAAGCTTCTGAATCCTTTTGAAAACGCTCAATTTCTCTTAAATCGTTAAGCTTATCAAGAAGTTCAGTAAGTTCAACTCTTAACTGTGGAAAGTTCATAAAATCATCAAACACATCGCAACGGTATTTTATTACTTCTTCATTGTCAGTAATTGTTGTTAAAATATGTTTTATAATGTTTTGCTCATAGGGGTTGTCTGTTAAAGCTTCACATTGAGAATCTACCGAAAGATCATTAATCGCTTCTTTGGTTAATGTATTATATTTTGCTTCTATATTATTTGGATAAAGCAGGCTTAAGTTTTTCATAATTTTTCCTTTAATATAAACAAGGATTGCCATATGACAAAAATTTTTTAATATTCTAATATATTTAGTTTTAGTTATTTGGCACTGTTAAAAATCTTTGCGCTTATTTCCATTATGTCATCAACATAATCCTGTCCGCACTTTTCTTTTATGAGATTGATAGTGTCAAGATATTCGTCAGGATTGCCGCGAGTTAATGAATGACAATCTGTTCCTAATACTTTTATATAGCCACGTTTTACATATTTTAAGAGCTTACGTTTCTGTGAAAAACCTTTAAATGCTCCCACATTGCTCTGAATTATAATTCCCTCGTCAACTAAATTCTCAAGCAAGCCCTCATAACTCATAAGGTTGCAATATCTTTCAACGTGAGTAAGCACAGGTTTTAATCCATAGTTACTTTTTAACTTGTAAAAATAATTCATTGTGTTATCTTCAAAACGAGAGTTAAAGGGGAACTCACACAAAATATACTTAGAATTGCCATAGCAAATTCCAGACAAATCAGAATTGTTAAACAGATAGCTTGTTACATATACTTCTGCACCGATGCAATAGTTAATATCATCAGGAATTAGCGGTATAAGTTTATTTATAGATTCTGCTCTTTGTCTCAAAAAATCATCTATACTTTGCTCATTTGTGTAGAAATGAGGAGTAAAACATATATTGGTAACATCCTGTTTTTTAAGCTTTTTGATTACTTCCAGACTTAATTCTGTACTTTTAGAGCCGTCATCAAGTTGCGGCAGTATGTGGGTATGCATATCATAGTAGGACATAATATCACCTTATATTTCAGAACAAACCATATCTCCCATTTCGCTACAAGACACCTGTTTTGTATCTGCTGATGCAATATCAGGAGTACGGTACTTTTTGAGTGTTTCATTAACTGCATTTTCAATAGCATCAGCAGCTTCAGGCTGATTTAATGAATATCTAAGCATCATTGCTACTGAAAGAATTGTTGCAAGAGGGTTTGCAATGTTCTTTCCGGCAATATCAGGAGCTGAACCGTGAATTGGCTCATAAAGTCCCAGTGTACCTTCGGCAAGGCTTGCTGACGCCAACATTCCGATTGATCCTGCAATCATTGAGGCTTCATCTGAAAGAATGTCGCCGAAAATGTTTGATGTAACAATAACGTCAAACTGACGTGGATTTCTCACAAGCTGCATAGCACAGTTATCTACATACATGTGGTTAAGCTCTACTTCCGGATAATCCTTGGAAACTCTGATTACAGTTTCTCTCCAAAGACGAGAGCTTTCAAGCACATTTGCTTTGTCAACACTGGTTACCTTTTTATTTCTTTTCACAGCCATATCAAATGCTACTCTTGCAATACGCTCAATTTCAGGAACTGAATACATTTCTGTATCCCAAGCTGCCGGATTGCCGTTTTTATCCTCACAACGTCCACGCTTGCCAAAATAAATTCCACCCGTAAGTTCACGTACAATCATAATGTCAAGCTGTCCCCCAATGATCTCGTCCTTGATTGGAGAATCACCCTGTAATGGTTCAAATATAACTGATGGGCGTAGATTTGCAAACAAGCCTAATGCACCACGGATTCCGAGAAGTCCGGCTTCAGGGCGCTGTGAACCGGGAAGTGTATCCCACTTTGGACCTCCGACTGCACCTAATAGAACGCTGTCGGAAGCTCTGCATTTATCTATAGTTTCCTGTGGAAGAGGTGAGCCTGTTGCATCAATTGCACAACCGCCCATTAATGCTTCATCATACTTAACTTTAAAGTTAAATTTTTCTGATGTTTTGTTAAGTACCTTTACAGCTTCTTTTACAATTTCAGGCCCGATTCCGTCTCCTTTTAATAAAGTAATTTTATAGTCTGCCACTTTATTGTCTCCTTTTTTATTAATTATATTAATTATAATTATTACATAGCTAAAAAGAAAAGATTGTAAACTATGTTACAATTAATAGAATTATTCATTCTCAGGAATTACAGGGATTTTCTGATAAACCTCTGCAACCATATCTCTTTGCCAAAGCATTGGATTAATTCGTACTGAATAGCCAAAGCCATTATCAATTACCCACTCAAAAGGCTTAGCCCGTGGTAAGCCAAACACGGAAAGTAAGGTCATTATTACTCCGCCATGGGTAATAATAACAGCCTCAGTATTATTTGTTTTCATCATACCTTCAACAATTTGTCTGAAAACAGTACAAACACGCTTTGTAAAATCTGCACCGCTTTCACCTCTTGGAGGTTTAGCATCAGTTGTGCCTGCAAGCCATTTTTTAAAATCAGGGTTGTCCTTTAACTCATCTGCACTTTTATTTTCCCACTCACCAAAGCAACACTCTGACAGCTGATCAATTAATAAAGGCGTCTGCTGTGGATAAAGAATTTTTGCTGTTTCTGTACATCTTTTCAGAGGACTTGTAAAAACGACCTGCGTACCCGGATATATAAATTTTCTACCATATTCAGTAAGATTTCTTTTGCCCTTTTCGCTTAAGGGCACATCAGTTGTCCCGATATATTTTCCCTTAAGGGTATCTTCAATATCGCCGTGACGAATAAAATGTATTACATATGACTGCATATTAAACAACTCTCTTTACAAATAGTAAAATATATATTATACTTATAGTATTAACGGGGTGATGATATGAACAGCGAATTTTCTCGCATTATTACACATTTAAGAAAAACTAAAGGCCTTAGCCAAAAACAGGTTTCTATGGATTTAGGAATTTCACAGGGGCTTTTATCTCACTATGAAAAAGGAATCAGAGAATGTGGACTTAATTTCCTTATAAAAACAGCGGATTACTATGATGTTTCAGTAGATTATCTTCTTGGAAGAACTCCTAAAAAAGACGGGTCAAAAATTCAAGCAGAAGATATACCGGACTACAAAGATATTAAGGATATAAATCAAGGTAAAACAGATAATTACTGCCTGATTAACAGAAAAATCCTTAACAATTCAATCGGAATCATATACAATATTATGGCTCAGATAAGCAACAGAAAGCTGAATAAATATATTTCTCAATACCTTATGACAGCTGTTTATAATATTTTCAGGATTTTATATTCTCTAAATAACAATGGTAAAGGTAACAGCAATATTCCTTCTAATCTCACTGAAAATTATTGTCATACCTCAATGTCCATGGATCTACTTAAAATTGAGGGAATAAAAGAAAATAGCGGCAATAAATATAATATAGATTTATCTCAGGAAGCTTTAGCAAAAAAATATCCTGAAAGCTTTGATTCTTTTATTAATCTTATTAAAAACAGTGAGAAAACCATCAATCAGAAGTTTAAATTGTAAGCTGTTTATAAAACAATCATATATATTAAAAGGTGGAGTTAATCTCCACCTTATTTACTGATTTGTAGGCTGTGTTTCTTTAATTTCGCCTTTACTTACGACAATAGTAATTGTTGTTCCGCCTTCAAGCTTATCACCGGCTTTATAATCCTTATAGCCAATTACCATATTTTCATCTACAGAACTGTCGTACTGATACTCAGCTTCAACTACAAATCCAAGTTTAGCTAAATCCTTAGCTACTGCATTTACCGATTTTTCTTTAATTTTGGGAAGTTCACGCATAAGCTGTCCCTTGCTGACTTTTACTGAAATTGAAATCTCTCCGGCAGCTTCTACCTTTGAACCGGCTTTTGGAAACTGCTCCATAATTATTCCTTCAGCATAATCATCACTATAGCTTTCCGATGTATCACGATATACAGCAAAATTTTCGTTATCTTCAGCATCCTTAACAGCTGCATCATATTCTGTTCCAACAAGATTTGGTACTGTTGGTCCTGTCCATTTAGCAGTTTCTGTTGTAGAGATCGTATTATTATCGTTTTTAAAAATGCCTGAGAATGGATTTTGCATTAGTAAAAATACCAAAACCACACCTAAAACCACAGCTGTGATGGAAGCGGCTATAATAGCAACTGACTTATGTGAAAGTCCATTCTTAACATTCATATCGGACTTTTTTACATTCATATTTGCAGTTCGGGAAATTTCTTCCTGTATTGCCTGTGCTGTATGTGAAACAGAAAGCTGTGAACGCAAATCATCAAAATCAGTAATTCTGTTTTCACGCTTAACCTGTAAGCCGTTTGCGATAGCTGTTACTACATGCGGAGGAAGTCTTTTTACTGTACTTGTACTCATAAGAAGTCTTGAGTCCTTAAGTCTGTCCTTAGCATTTGCAGGAAGATTTCCTGTAAGCGCATAGAACATTGTAGCAGAAAGACCGTAAATTTCTGTAATACTATCCAGTGGAAAATTGTTTTCATACTGTTCAGGTGCCGCACAACCAGAATAAAGCTGTGACTTAAGATAAGTACCGCGCTTTCTTTCGTTAGCAGTAGCAAAACCTGATATTTTAATTTTTCCATATGCTGTTACATACATATTCTTCGGAGAAATAGCATAATGTCCTATGCCTCTGCGGTGCAAAGCTTCCAGTGCAGAAATAACGGGCATAAACAAGGGACGTGCTATATCCCACTCCAAACTTCCGTTGCTACGGCTCACATATTCTTCAAAAGGAATAAGGTCTTGATTTTCCTCAACTACATATGCAGTATTGTTTTCCTGAAAAATATTATAAATTTTAATAAGAGCCGAAAAATCCTTAAGCTCCGCTATTGTACGAAAATATGAAATAAAATCTGATTTTAACTTACGAAAAACCTCATCATTTTCAAATCTTACATTTATGTTCAAGTCGCCGTTTTCCCTTGTGAATAAGCCCATTGGCAAAAACTCACAAATAATTAAAACGTCACCGGTTTGTTTATCAAATGAAATATATCTGGCACTTTCGCCGTTGTTTTCAACTAAAGAGCCTACAATATATCTACCCTGTAAAACTGTACCATATGGAAGAAATGGTGCCTGCTGTTTTTGCGAATTGTCAAAGCCGCAGCTTGGGCATTTTACATTGTCACCAATCTCACGCATACATCCCATACATAATGACATTAGTTATACCTCCAAATATAATATATCTACGCATTATAAAATATTATAACATAGCGAGAAATAAAATTGCAACTAAGCTGTTTGTATTTATAGTTACATTTTTGTTATTAACCTGCATAATTTTAAAATATTAATTACTTTTATGTAAAAATAATTGCAATAAAGAATAATCACGTTACAATAATCTATCTACAATTATTAATGCACTTCCTTTTTCAATAGCAATTTTTACATCGTCTGATCTAAAAATATTAGATATTGTAGTAGTATCTGATGAACTTACCTTTAAGAAATTTGCAGGATATTCAACCTGACCTCTGTATGTTACTTCTATTTCATTACAGCCAAAAGGAAAAACCGAAAAGGTGTAACCATTCAAAAAATGGTATTCATACTCTCCCTTAGGCTTATATTCGATACTTTCATTTTCTGTAAGTATCTTAGGGGTTGCTCCGTTTTCACTTAAATACTTTAGTGTTGACAGATTAGCAAAGCTATGGTCAAATCGTCCTCCCAATGCACCCAAGATTACAATGTCTTTGTATCCCCTTTTCAAAGCAACCTTAGCACAATACATTGTGTCAGTATAATCCTTATGAACCTTTAAAGAAATAATTTCAACATTATTTTCAACTTTACCATTAAACGAGTCAAAATCGCCTATAAACAAATCAGGATTTGCGTAGCATTGTTGTGCATATGAATATCCTCTGTCGGCAC
Source organism: uncultured Ruminococcus sp. (assembly GCA_964427365.1). Classification (GTDB taxonomy): domain Bacteria; phylum Bacillota; class Clostridia; order Oscillospirales; family Acutalibacteraceae; genus Ruminococcoides. Next base: position 7,527 of record CAYRTG010000028.1, read on the forward strand.
AAATTACATAATCATTAGGCTTTATCTGACTTTTGATAAATGATATATTCGCATCAGGTGAGCCTGATATAATCACACATCTACCTAATTTTTTATTTACCATTCTTTAATATCCTTTACTTCATTATACATTGCAACATAACTTTTATGCCTGCTTTCTGAAATTACACCGGACTTTACCGCTTCAATAACAGCGCAACTATTCTCACAGGTATGTGAGCAGGATGTAAATTTGCAATTTGTTAAATATCTACTAAATTCAGGAAAACAGAACTGAATATTCTCTTTGTTTATCATATTATATTTTTCAATATCTACAGTAGAAAATCCGGGCGTATCGGCAATGTATCCACTGTCAAGTTTATAAAGCTCAACGGAACGCGTTGTGTGTCGTCCTCTTCCAAGCTTTTTGCTTATCTCCCCTGTTTCGAGCTTAAGCTCAGGATATAGCAAATTGAGAAGCGTTGACTTTCCTACTCCGCTGTTTCCGGTAAATGCTGTAACCTTATTTTTGAAAATGGGTTTTATTTTTAAGGCTGATTCCAAATCATCATTTGAATATTCAAAAACCTTGATTCCTGATTTTTCATAAATATCCACGAGATCCCGACCTGACTTTAAGTCGGATTTTGAAATAACAATTACAGGCTCTATTTCCTTATCTACAGCAACCGCTGTCATTTTATCAATAACTAATGTATTTGGTGCAGGATTTACTGTGGAACATACAATTACCAAAGTATCAATATTTGCCAGCGGTGGTCTTATAAGGCTGTTTTTTCTTGGCTTAATTTCTTCAATTACAGGATAGCCTTCTTCTGGTACAGAAATTATTACCTTATCTCCTGCTAATGGAGAATTATTTCTTTTTCGAAATATTCCGCGAGCCTTACATTCATATATCGTGTGAGCGGCTTCTACATAATAGAAGCCGCCTATTCCTTTTAATAATATACCCTCTAATTTATTCATATTATTCCAAATCCTCGCTAAAATCAGGCTCAGTTTCAACAGGCTCATATACTTCTGTTTCAGTAGGTGGCTCTGTTGGCGGCTCTGTTGCAGGTTCTGTAGGAATAAAATTATATGATGTGGTGGTGTAATTCTGTGTTGTATAATCAATCACATATCGTCTGTAGGTCTGTCCATTAAGCATAATAACTACAGTTGACGTGCCTGTTCCTGTAAAGGACAAGGCATAGCTGCTGTTATATTTGGGATTCAGCTTATTAGTATAAGACGAATCAATCTCACCATCTATAGAAACTGTTAAATTAAGGTCATAGTCAATATTTGTAGGCATATCCAAAGTAATATTTACAGTAGTCTGACTGCCTTTGCCGGAAGACACTACAAGGTTAATTATTGAGTCTTCATCAACCTTGCTGTACTGTAAAGGTGACTGCTGAATAACCGTTCCTTCCGGTTCAAGACTTTCATCATCATAAACATATTTTACCTGTAGCTTTAAAATATCCAAAGCGTTCTGAGCTGCTGAAAGGGTTTCTCCTGTAACCTTTGGCACTTCAATCTTTTCCTTATACTCATCTTTAGATACATATACATAAACAGTTGAGCCGATAGTTCCCTTTACTCCGGCAGGAGGATAAGTATCACAAACATAGCCCTTTGGGGTTAAGCTGTCATATACTTCGATTATTTCAGGTGAAAGATTCCTGTCTTCAAGAGCTTTAACAGTAGCTTTCTTTGTTGTATTTTTACAATATGGGATTGAAACTTCGGTTTCCTTACCATTGACAGTTAACTCAATAGTTGAACCTGATTTAATCTTCTTAGATCCCGCTTCCGGATCCTGTTCCAGAATTATACCCATTTCCTTATTTTTGTTGTATTTACTCTTGATTTCAAATTTAAAGTTGTTTTCATTTTCAGCATTAGCTTCAATTATACTAAGTCCAACAAAGTTAGGCACATCAACGTCAGTTGCCTGAGCTGACACACAACCTTTGAAAAGTCCTGCTACACAGAAAATTACAAGTAGTATTACTGCTGTTACAATTACACTTCTTATAGCATAGAAAGAGTTATTATGCTCCTTTTTCTTCTCAATTTCTTCAATATCATTATCTTCAGGCTCCTCATCAATTGGCTGAGGTTTCTTCTTTTTTATATTACCAACAAATTTTGTAGGTTCTGAATCGACAAAATGCTTATAGTCAAATCTTACGTCAGGGTTAAGTCTGAAGCGCTCTAAATCGCCAAGCATATCAAGGGCATTTTGATAACGCTCAGAAGGATTTTTTTGCATAGCATGCATAGTAATCTGCTCAAGTCCTACAGGTATGCCGGGGTTAATTTCTCTGGGCATTACAGGCGTTGACTGAAGCTGCATTAATGCTACGGATACAGCACTGTCTGCTTCAAAGGGCAGTTTTCCTGTAATCATTTCATAAATCATTACGCCTACGGAATAAATGTCTGATTTGCCGTCGGTTTTTGAGCCTTTTGCCTGCTCGGGGGCAATATAGTGAACAGAGCCGATAGCGTGTTCTGTCATTGTTTTTGTTGCAGTATCGGAAAGTCTGGCAATACCAAAGTCTGTCACTTTAATAGTGCCGTCCTGCAAAAGCATAATATTCTGAGGCTTAATATCGCGATGAACAACACCTTTATCGTGTGCATGCTGCAATGCTTTAAGGATTTGTGTTGTAAGGTGTAAAGCTTCGTGCCAGTCGAGGATTCCTTGAAGTTCGATATATTCTTTAAGCGTAATTCCGTCAATATATTCCATTACGATATATTGAATCATATCACCGAAGCTAACATCATATACCTTTACAATATTAGGATGTGAAAGCATTGCTATAGCTTTACTTTCATTTTTGAAACGTCTGATAAATTCTTCATTGTTGAGGTACTCGTCCTTAAGAATTTTTACTGCTACCTCACGGTCATCAATGGTATCGGTACAACGATATACATATGCCATACCGCCTACGCCGATAAGCTCATGTATTTCATATCGTCCGTCTAGCTTTTTACCGGTATATTTATCCATAACATTCTACCCCTTTAATAAACAACAGTTACAGTAATATTATCGTTGCCGCCGCCTTCTTTAGCTTTTTCAACTAAAGAGTTTGGCAGACTTTCTCCACGATTTTCGTGGCAAATTTTAACCATATCTCCTGTTGAAACACAGTTTGAAAGTCCGTCAGTACATATCAGCAGCACATCACCGTATATAAAGTTTGCTTCGATGTAGTCAAGGTGTACTTCCGGCTTTATGCCTAAGGCTCTTGTAATGAAATTCTTGTTAGGATGAGTCTGTGCCTGTTCTGCTGTAATTTCACCCCGTCTGACCATTTCCTGTACAACAGAGTGGTCTTCGGTTAACTGTTTGATTTTGCCGCCGCGTATCGCATATGTACGGCTGTCGCCAATATGAACAACGTGAACTATTGTATCCTTAACAAGAATAAACTCACAGGTTGTACCCATACCGGTAAGTTCAACGTCATTCTGCGCCAAATTATAAATCTCAATATTAGCCTGGGATACAATTTCTGTCATTAAGGTTGACAGCTCGGCTTTTGACAAGTCATCAGAATACATTTTTTCAATTTCTCGGCTTATGTATTCGACTGCAGTTGCGCTGGCGATGTTGCCTCCGTTGGCTCCTCCCATTCCGTCACATACTACTGCCCATACACAGCTTGGGGAAATAACTCCGAAGCGGCAATCGTCCTGATTTTGAGAACGAACTAAACCTATATCACTTTTGCTGAAAACTTCCAAGCTATTCGCCTCCTTTAACTTCTGAATGATTTCTTTTAAGCTGACCACAGGATGCATTAATATCACTGCCTAAAGTTCGCCTTACTGTTACAGTAATGCCACTCTTAGAAAGTATATCAATAAAGGTCTGTTGACGGTCAGATTTACTTTTATGATATGATGATCCTTTTACATTATTTACAGGAATAAGGTTTACGTGACAATTAAGTCCGCTAAGCAATGAAGCAAGCTCTCTTGCATTTTCATCACTGTCGTTAACCTTATCTATCATTGCATATTCAAAGCTTACGCGCCTGCCTGTAGTTTTAAAATATTCCCTGCAAGCCTTAATCAAAACTTCAACAGGATACTTATTATTAACAGGCATTGTTGCACTTCTGATTTTATTATTTGGTGCGTGCAAAGATACTGAAAGGGTTAATCCAAATTTATACTCTGCAAGCTCATAAATTTTAGGTACCAGTCCACAGGTTGATAATGTAATATGACGCATACCGATATTTAATCCATCATCATCTGAAACAAGCTTTAAAAATCTGATTACATTTTCAAAATTATCTAAAGGCTCGCCCATTCCCATAAGTACAATATTACTTATGCTGATATTTAGGTCTTTCTGAGCAGTTTCAATCTGATTAAGAATTTCCGACGCAGTTAATGAACGTGAAAATCCGCTTTTTCCGGTAGCACAAAATTTACATCCCATTTTACATCCTGCCTGCGTAGATAAACAAATGGAATATCCATGCTTATAGCTCATAACAACAGACTCTACAAACTCTCCGTCATTAAACCTAAACAAGTACTTTACCGTTTTATCATAACTTGATACGAGCTTTTTTTCAATATTTGCAACAGAAATGTAACTACTTTCCTTTAAAAAATCTATAAGACTTTTAGGAAGATTTTTTATTTCTTCAAAGCTTTTGATCCCTTTGTTTAACCAATCGGAAATCTGCTTGGCTCTGTATTTTGGAAATCCATTGTCTGTTATATACTTTTGCAATTCTTCAAAATACAAGGATTTTATATCTATCACAATGTCACCTTACTCTTTTAAACACAGAAATAAAAAATCCGTCTGTGCTGTGAAAATGAGGAAAAAGCGTAAGCATATTATCTTTTTCATCTATACAATGTGCAATACCTATATTGATTTTTAAGGGTTCAAATTCCCTATGCTCATTAAGAAATTTTTCAGCATTACTCTGATTTTCCAAGGGATTTAGAGTACAGGTAGAATATACCAATGTTCCTCCAACAGAAACAAGCCTGCTGCTGTTACACAGTATTTTGTATTGCAAATTAGGTAAATCGTTCATAATCAAGTTATCTTTATAACGGATTTCAGGCTTTCTTCTTAAAACTCCAAGTCCCGAACAAGGTACATCACACAAAACCTTATCTGCAAAAAGCAACTTTTGTTTATCAGTTTCCCCATTTCTCAGGGAAGTTTTTATACAGGAAATACCAAGTCTTTTGGCAGTTGAGTCAATCAACTTCAGCTTGTGGTCATATATATCATAAGCATAAATTTTACCGCGGTTTTTCATAAGCAGGGCTGATGTAAAGGATTTTCCTCCCGGTGCTGAACACACGTCATATACAATGTCGTTAGGCTTAGGATTAAGGACTTTTACACATAGCTGAGAAGCAATATCCTGTATATACAGCTTTCCCTCTTTGTAAGCCTTAAGGTGTTCTATTGAACCTGTGTTATTAAGAACAATGGCGTCTTCTATAATAGGGCTTTTCTCGGCTATAACGCCTTGTAACTTTAATTCTTCGATAAGTTTATCAGGTGTGGTTTTAATAGTGTTCACCCTTGCAGACAGTGAAGGTCTGCCTCTAAGACTTTCAAGAATTTTAACAGCTATATCCTTTCCATAGGAGTCAATCCAAAGCCTTACTATGTCTTGCGGACAGGAATACTTTACTGAAAGATAATAAATAAAATCTATATTTTCATCAGGCAATTTATACTTAACTTCTGCTCTTGTAATACTGCGAAGTATGCCGTTAATAAAACCTGAAGATTTTTGCAGTTTATGTTTTTTGGCGAGTTTTACACTTTCATTCACTGCAGCACTTTCAGGTACTTTGTCCATAAACAAGAGCTGAAGTACTCCAAGTCTTAAAATATTTTTTGTTTTAGCTTCTATTTTCCTTAAAGGAATTTTGGAATATTGCTTTATTATATAATCAAGGGTTAGCTTATGCTCTAATACTCCATAAACTAAAGCTGACACAAAAGAGCTATCCAATTTATTAAGCTTATTTAATTTTATCTCATTGTTAAGTGCTATTGCACTATATGCTCCGTTTTCTTCAATATTAAGGAGTATTCTCAGGGCTATATTTCTTGCGTTCATAGTTAATATTTTATAAATTTTTGTAAAATTATTTTCTGCGATTTGCCAATAACAATAGTCTTAAAAGCTGTATTACTGATGTAGCTGCTGCTGCAACATAAGTCATAGCAGCGGCTTGCAATGTAGATTTTGCACCCTTATACTCTTGGTCGGATAAAAGATTATTATCTCTGATACAAGCCAAAGCTCTTGACGAAGCGTTAAATTCTACCGGTAAAGTTGCTATTGTAAACAAAACCGAAGCTGAAAAAAATACAATTCCAATATAAAGCAAAGGCTGAAACATTGAGCTTATAAGTCCTAAAAATATTAATATCCAGCTTAACTTTGAGCCAAAATTTGCTACCGGGAGTATAGCTGAACGAATTTTATTTGGGAAATATCCCTCTGCATGCTGTACTGCATGTCCTGCTTCATGACAAGCTATTCCCACTGCTGCAATAGATGAAGAATTATACACTTCATCAGACAGTCTTATTACATTGGTCCGTGGGTCAAAGTGGTCGCTTAGTCTTCCTGATACGTGCTCAATCTGTACTCCTGTTACACCGTTAACTCTAAGCAAATATTCTGCAGCCTGTGCTCCTGTAATATTTCGGCTGTTTCTGATTTTGCAGTTTTTATTAAATGCCGAATTTACTTTCACCTGCGCAAATAATGACAAAAGAATACAAGGTAACATTAATAATATATATGTCCAATCATAATAATATAAATAACTAAAATATCCCATAATTTACTCCAAATCAGTTTAATTTAAATTTATCTCCTATATTCAAAGAATGACCTAATAAAAATGATTTGCTGTCCATACGCTTTTTGCCGTTTAATTGTAATTCCTTAATTATTATGGAACCTGAGCCGCAGGCTACTGTTAAAGGTTCTGTATCTATTATTTCCCCAACATTACCTGTTTTATCACAAAGTATAGTACTGTGAATTTTAAGGTTCATTTCGTTTATTGAGGCTGTTGCTACAGGCCATGTTTGCAATCCTCTGACCTGATTATGAATTTCATAATTAGCTTTTGTCCAATCTATAGGACACATTGACTTATTAATCATTTTTGTGTAGGTAGCTTTCTCTTCGTCCTGTTCAATTGGATTTAAGGTATTCGCCATAGCCTTTTCTAAGGTTTCAAGTAACAAATCCGCTCCTAATAAAGAAAGTCTGTCAAAAAGCTGTGCCGAGGTTTCATTCTCTCCGATTTCAATTTCTGATGTTAAAAGGATGTTTCCGGTATCAATTCCCTGACCCATATTCATTGTTGTTACACCAGTAACTTTATCTCCATTTAAAACTGCCTGCTGAATCGGAGCTGCTCCACGGTATTTAGGCAATAATGAGCCATGAACATTAATACAACCATAAGGAGGCAGATTAAGTATATTTTCAGGAAGGATTTTGCCATAGGCAACTACAACAATTACATCAGGATTGATGTCTTTTATCTGTTTAAATGTATTATCATCCTTTAGTGTAGTCGGCTGATAAACAGGTATATTATACTTTTCTGCGCATACTTTAACATCCGGCGGAGTTAATATCTGTTTTCTGCCTGTTGGTTTATCCGGCTGAGTAAATACAGCCAGTACAGTATGCTTACTATTGCACAATGCTTCTAAGGTAGGCACTGCAAAATCAGGCGTACCCATAAAAATTATATTCATATACATTCCTCTTATGAATTATTCCTCTATAATCTTTTCTTCAATTTCAAGTTTTCCCTGATTATAAAGATCGATTTCAGGCTTTGTTAGCATTCTGTCTGCTACTGTTTTATAGAGAATTCCCTCAAGGTGGTCAATTTCATGACACAATGCTCTTGCAAGGAGATATTCACCTGTTAATGTAAACTCATTACCGTTTCTGTCCTGAGCTTTTACTGTAACTTTAAAAGGACGCGGAGTTACTCCCCATTGACCCGGCAAGCTAAGGCAGCCTTCAAGACCAATCTGCTTTCCCGAGGTTTCGATAATTTCAGGATTAACAAGTTCAATAACACCCTGCTCCGGGTCTGTTTCAATTACAATAACTCTGCGGAGTATTCCCACCTGTGGAGCTGCTAAGCCTGCTCCGCCGGATGCGTGTAATGTTTCTATCATATCATCTATAAGCATTGCAAGACGGTCATCGAACTTTTCAACCAATCTGCATTTTTTCAATAATATGTCGTCACCTTCGGTGACAATTTTTCTTAGTGCCATAACAAACTCCTCCTAAAAAGACAGCGCATTCATATCTACATAAGCAGAAACATTTTTATATTCTTTCAAGGAACTAAAATTAATTAATGTTCTAGATAACAATTTCCTGAATTTTTTATCATTTCTGCATTTAATTAATAATTTATATCTATATTTATTGCTTACCTTTGCCACTGATGCTGGTGATGGACCTAATATACGTAAAGGCATATTGCCGTATTCTTTTTTTGCTAAGGAAACAAAGATATTCATAAAAGTATGTGCTGCTTTTGAAACCATAAACTTATCTGAGGAAACAAATCCAACCATACAAATATCTGCAAACGGCGGGTACAACATGGCTTTTCTCAAAGTAATTTCACTATTGTAAAAATCATCATAATTCTGGGAAGCTGCCATTGAGATAACGGTATTTTCAGGTGTGTTGGTCTGAATAACTGCTACACCTTTGGTTTCACCTCTGCCGCTTCTGCCAACAACCTGAGTAAGAAGTGAAAAAGCTCGTTCATAGCTTCGATAATCATCTGCGTAAAGCATAGAGTCGGGGTTTAAAACTCCAACAAGCGTTACCTTGGGAAAGTCAAGACCTTTTGCTACCATTTGAGTACCGATAAGAATATCATATTCTCCATTAGAAAAAGAGCTCAGTTTTTTTTCGTAGGAAGACTTTCTCATCGTTGCGTCTGCATCAAGTCTGAGTATTCTGGCTCGGGGAAATAATTCGGCCAGCTCCTGTTCAACCTTTTGTGTTCCTGCTCCGCCAAATAGCAAAGTTTCCAAATTACAGGTTGGGCATTTGCGGGTATAGTTTATCGAATAGCCGCAATAATGACACATAAGCTTATTATTGGCACTATGAAATGTTAAAGATATGGAACAATTGGGACAGGTTAGCGTTTCTCTGCAATTTGAACAAAATGCAAAGGTATTATGTCCTCTGCGGTTTAAAAGCAAAATCGACTGATAGCCTTTTTCAAGGTTTTCCTCAATACAATCAAGCAAATCTGTTGAAAACTGTGAGGTATTTCCCATTGCAAGTTCTTTATTCATATCTGCAATCATAACCTTCGGCAATACTGCATTTCCGTATCTCTTAGTAAGGCGATTTAATGAATATCTGCCGGTAGTTCCATAATAAAATGTTTCCACATCAGGAGTTGCTGACGACAAAAGCAACAGACAATTGTGATTGACTGCCCTGAATTTTGCAATTTCTCTTGCGTGGTAACGCGGGTTTGACTCAGATTTATAGGTATGCTCCTGCTCTTCATCCATTATTATTAAGCCTAAACTTTCAAAAGGTGCAAATACGGCGGAACGTGTGCCTATTGCTATCTTAGCAATTCCACGCTTTACTCTTTTGTATTCATCAAGACGTTCTCCAAGTGAAAGCCCGCTGTGAAATACAGCAATCATATCACCGAATTTACTTCTGAAAATATTAAGAAACTGTGGCGTAAGAGATATTTCAGGAACCATAACTATGACTCCCTTATTATCACCAACTGCTCGTTCAATAAGTTTAATAAAAACCGAAGTTTTCCCTGAACCTGTAATACCGTAAAGAAGGCTAACGTGTGGTTTGTTTTTTTCATAATTTTCGCAAAGATTATTATATGCTGCTTTCTGTTCATCAGTTAAAATAATTTCGCGGTTGTCTGTTGTTACATTGATTTTTTCACTTCGAAAAACTTCATCTTCATAGTAAAAAGCAAGGTTTTTTTTCACAAGATTATCTACCACCGATGAGGTTACTCCTGCATAATAGCAGATTTCCTTAACTGACGCATACTGTACTGTTTGCAAAAGCTCAAGTACAGTCGTTTGTTTAGGGCTTAGCTTCAGTGAAGAAACATCAATATCGTCACATAATGACACCATTTTCATTACGGCATCACCAACTTTTCTGAAAGCCTCGTCACTTTTCCTTAAAAAACCTTTTTCAACAAGGTTGTCAAATAATTTTTTATTATCAATACCTAAGGTTTCAGTTATTTTTTCCTTTTTAACGGGCTTTTTCTGAGCAAGCAGATATGAGTATATTTGCTGTTCATCAGCACTTAAGTCGTTAGTTTCAAGACCTTTTACAGCTACATAGGTTGTAGTTACATTGTAGTTTATTCCTGCAGGGAGCATTGTCTTTATACCATCATAATATGTGCAAAAATAATGCTCTTTCATAAAATATGCAAGAGAAACCATTTCTTCAGTTAAAACCGGCTCTTTGTCAAGGACAGATAATATGATTTTTAGCTTTTCTGCATTATCCTGTTTTATATACATAACCATTCCTTGACGAGTTCTGTTACCGCTGCCGAAAGGTATCATTACTCTTTTTCCTACTGATACGCTTTGAGTTAAGCTGTCAGGTATAATATAATCAAAAATTTTGTCAAATGAATAAGTTGTATTTTCTACCGCAATACCTGCTATATTATTCTTCATCTGATTCCGGCTGCAGGATATTGATTTTATGATCTTTAAATTCATCAATTGCAAGTAATACAGGCTTTTCATCTGTTACTGTTTCTTGCTCTTCAAAATCCTTTGTAATCTGTCTTGCACGCTTTGCTACACCAATAACAAGGGCATAACGGCTTGTCTTTCCTGCAAATAAATCGTCAACATTTACTCTTTTCATTGTAATTACTCCTTAAAAAGTTTATATTAATTGATTGTTAATTAACTTATTTATGAATTATTTCCAATATTTCCTTAACTGCTCTTTCTACATCATCATTAAGAATTTGATACTGATAGTATTTAGAGTAGGACATTTCCTCCTCTGCACAGCTAAGTCTTTTTAAAATAGTTTTTTCATCCTCTGTACCTCTGTTGCGAAGTCTTTTTTCAAGCTCAGTAAGAGATGGAGGATTAATAAAAATGCTTAATGCATCAGGTCGCTTTTTCATAACTTGCATTGCACCTTGTACATCAATTTCAAGAAATACATTATAACCCTTTTCAATCCAATTATTAATTGGAGCTAACGGAGTTCCGTAATAATTATCGCAATACTTGGCATATTCCAAAAATCCATTTTCAGAAATAAGGGTTTCAAACTTCTCTTTGGTAATATAGTTATAGTGAATTCCGGGAATTTCTTTTGGGCGGGGCTCTCTTGTTGTACAGGATACCGAAAGCTTTATACTTTCGTCAAGCATCATTAGACGTGACATTATTGTGCCTTTGCCTACTCCTGAACAACCTGAATATATAATCAGTTTGCCTTTACTCATATTACTCCTCCTCACTTCTGTTTCCGATTGCCTCCGGTGAAAGAGCTGACAGTACCACATGATCGCTGTCTGTTACAATAACCGCTTTACACTTTCTACCACAGGTGGCATCTACTACAATTCCTTTTGCTTTTCCCTCCTGTACTATACGCTTTACAGGTGCAGCGTCAGGTGAAACAACTGCAACAATCTTTGATGCTGACACCATATTTCCATATCCTATGTTAATTAGCTTCATAATATCACCTATTCAATATTCTGAACCTGCTCACGGATTTTTTCAATTTCATTTTTGATTTTTACTACAATCTGAGCAAGTTCTGCGTCCCTAACCTTTGAACCGATTGTATTTGCTTCTCGGTTCATTTCCTGTACAAGAAAGTCAAGGCTTCTTCCTACAGGTTCTTCCTTTTCAAGATAGATTTTCATTTGGTCAAAGTGACTTCTAAGTCTAACTGTTTCTTCTGCTACAGCAACCTTATCTGCATAAATTGCAACCTCTGTGATTACACGCTGTTGGTCATATTCAGACGATTGGAGAAACTCCTCAATTTTGTTTTGAAGACGATATTGATATTCATTAATTATTTCAGGAGAACGCTTCTCAACCTGAGTAACAAAATCCATTATGTTGTTTGCTCGCGCTAATATGTCGGCTTTAAGCTTCTCCCCTTCGGCTTTACGCATTGAGAGAAATGATTCAAGCGCTGAATCCACTGCTACAAGTACATCCGAAAATACCTGTTCCTCATTTTCAGGCGTTTTATGGACGGTAAGCACATCAGGATATTTTGCAACATCTAATACGGTTACTTCATTTTTTACACCATACTTATTTTCAATTTCATTCAGCGCATTAATATATCCCTGCGCAAGATTGTGATTTACTACAACATCCGTGGGTGTATCCTTGGACTCCGTAATTGATATGAACATATCAATCTTGCCTCTGGATACCTTTGATGTAATATAAGATTTCAGCTTTTCTTCAAGAAAGCTGTAACCTTTTGTTGTTCTGCAGGAAAATTCTGTATAACGGTGATTTACGCTTTTAATTTCAAGAGTTATGCTTCTGCCGTTTACCATACCTTCAAATCTGCCGAAGCCTGTCATTGAACTAATCATAAGGCACATTCCTTTCTTTTAGCAATTATATATACATATTACCACTATGAAGATATTTAAGCAATAGTTTTGTAACCAATTTGTAACCTTTATCTTTATACATTCAATATACAATTAATTTGCAATTTATATTTATCTGTGATATACTCATATGGTAAATTAATTATAAGGAATGGTTTTATGTCAGGACATAATAAATGGAGTACTATTAAGCAAAAAAAGGGTAAGAATGATGCTGCGAGAGCTAAGATTTTCACTAAAATAGGTCGAGAGCTTGCTGTTGCAGTTAGAGAAGGCGGCAGCCCTGACCCTACTGTAAACTCAAAGCTTAGAGATGTTATTGCTAAAGCCAAAGCTGCCAATGTACCTAATGATAACATTGATCGTATTATCAAAAAGGCTGCCGGCGATAACAATTCAACTAACTACGAAGCTGTTACATATGAAGGCTATGGTCCTAACGGTGTTGCTGTGATTGTTGAAGCTCTTACTGACAACAGAAACAGAACTGCCGGTGAGGTCAGACATTACTTTGATAAATTCGGCGGTAATATGGGTACTCAGGGTTGCGTTACTTTTATGTTTGAGAAAAAAGGCGTGCTTATTATTGAGCGTGAGGATCTTGAAGCAAGTGAAGATAAGGTTATGGAAGACGCACTTGAGGCAGGAGCTTCCGATTTTGAGGCTGACGAGGATATTTTTACTATCTATACTGAGCCTGAGGATTTCAGCGGAGTAAGAGATGATATTGCAGCAAAGGGCTATGAATTTTCTTCTGCTGAAGTTGAAATGGTACCTAATACTTACACGACACTGGAATCTCAAGAGTCCAAGGATAATATGCAAAAAATGCTTGATATGTTTGAAGATAACGATGATATTCAAAACGTATGGCATAACTGGGAAATGTAATAATTTTATTAATCCGGAGGCAACTTAATTGTTGTCTCTTTTTTCTTTATATTTTATATGGGGTTTAGAAATGAAAAGAATACTATCATTTGTAATGACTGTATTTATGTTATTTTCAGTAATTATTATTAGTTTCAATAAATCAAATGCTGCAAATAATGTTATTGGTGATTTTAAAGGATATAATACCAAGGTCATTTACAACAACAAAAAAATATATTTTGCAGCTAAAAGTGACAGACGCCTATATATTAAAGATCTTACATTGGACAATTGGAAAATTAATCTTGAATTTGAAGATAAAATCGTTGATTTTGCTGTTAGCAAAGGAATTGTTTATATAATTACCTCTTCAAGCTTGGTTAACGGTTCATATTTACTTTATAGATCAGATAAGCCGAATAGCTCAGAAAATTTTTATTTTTCAATGTATTCAAATCCAAATATGGTTGTCAATGATAAAGGCAGTATTTTCCTTCTTAATTCTAAAAAATATGTATGCAGCCTTAACTTAAAAGGAAATATCATTACAAAAAATCTTACTTCAGCTAATAGACTGTTTAACTTTAAGGGAAAAGCATATGCCGTTACTTATGACGGTATATACAAAATATCAGATTCTGAGATAATAAGTAAGTACAGCTATGATAAAAGCTATAATATATGCGGTGCATCTGAAAAATATTTAGCAAATAATAATGGAGAAATATTTGAAATTTCAGAAAACATAAACAAAGTAGCTGACACTGATAATACCCTCTTACCTTACTGTGGTGAAACAAACAAATATTTGGTAAGCTACCAAAATAATTGTCTCATTGCTTATGATAAAAACAGCGGAAATTCTGTAGAAAAATATAATATAAATTATACGCCTTATTATCTTACAGCATCCGGAAATAAAATCTATACAATCAAAAAAAGTAACAGTATATACAGCTACAATGTATATAGCGAGGACAATGTATTTTTTGAGGATAATTCTAATAATGATAATGTTCAAAAAAGCAAACATAAACTAAGTTTTAAAGATTACAGATTAAACGGAAAATACATATTTGTTTCTCAGGGTACAACAAAGGCGGTTTTTAAAAAGAATATAGTTTATGACGGATATGTTATTAGTTTTAGCAGTCAAAGGAGAATAATAGGTACTAATGAGAAAGTCACCTTTAAGAGAAATAATAAGAATAAAAAATATACTTTTATAGTCCTAGGCGATTTAACGGGAGAAGGTAATATTAACACAAATGACAGAAAAGCTATGTTTGGATATTTACTTGGTACAGAAGCCTTATCAAAAGCCTTTTGTATTAGCTCTGATTTAAATAAAGACAGTAAAATCACAAATGTTGATTTGGTAATGCTTGAAAGAAAAAGAGAACAGCTGTTATAAAAAATCACACCGAAATTCGGTGTGATTTTTACAGACTGTAGACAAAGGTATCTAAATGGATACCTTTGTTTTTTACTTGGTTACGGGGACAGAACTTAAATCTGCGAACTCCGGGTTATGAAGACTGATGAACAATTTTGCTTGTTGTGGTGGTGTTTAAAGTCTTTAGGCTTTATGTGCATATTTTGAGCATTTTATGTTAAGTGTTCTTTTTGATTTAATTTTGAGATTTTCGGTTGAGTGACATACTCCCACCGCCTATGCTTTGCATAGAGGCGAGGGCTTCTCGCTCAAGTACACCGGTGTGTACAGTATCAACGAGCTAACCCCGTGTGCCCCACGGTTCTATGTTTAGGTTATGCGCCTGCAAGCCGCATACCTTCGTTTCTGATATTGATTGCAGCATTGA
>CAYRTG010000029.1:0-22895 GCA_964427365.1 uncultured Ruminococcus sp.
ATAAACTAAAAAGCACTTAATCAATTTATTTTTCTACTTTTTCAAACTCAAGACCTGAAATTGTCAGTTTTGAGTCTTTGAGCACATATTCAATACTTGTATTTGATTCTTCCTGAGCAATATATTTAATATCAATCTTGCCTTTTTCGGCACTGTAAACACCGTCAATTATAAGTGTATCCATTTCATTAATTCGGCAACTTCCGTCAGCATTAAAGGTGTAGGAAATCTTGGTTTCTTCATTTTGCCATTCGCCTACAAGTTTTTCATCAACTTTGAAGTCTTCGTCCGGTTTTAAACCAGGGTCAGTAAGATTCCTGCTTTCAAAATCATAAGAGCTGTCTTCCCCAGATTTTAATGTAAGATTTCTGCCTGTAAATGCATTACCATTAAGTTCATACTGGAATGTACCATTGAAAAAATAGGAAATTGAGATAGTAATTGTATCAGTTGCCTGATCTGTAGTTGCACCGTTTTCATCTGCGTACCACCAATTACCTCTAACTTCCATTGAGCCGACATTCAGAGAAGCAGTATTATCTTCATTAAATGTGTAATAAATAACAGCGTCATTATTTTCTTCAGCCTCATCAGCAGATGCGTCAGTTTTAATTACCCAAGTTCCTACTAAAGAATTGCTGAAAAACAGTTTAAAACAGAAAAAACCAAGAACAGCTACCACTAAAATGCAAGCAGCTATCATAATAGGTGTCTGAATCTTCACCTTATTGTTAGACGTTTCTACAGTTTTCTCAATATCATTTGAAACTATTTTTGAATCTGCGCTTTCAACAACAGGATCAGTATTAGATTCATTAGTTTTAACAATTTCTTCCTTATTATTAAAATCGTCCATTTAAGGATACCTCCTTTATATCTATATAATAATACTATACTTTTACATTAAAATCAACTTTTTTGTTTAAATTGTGAAAATTATAATTTTTCATTAAAATTTCTTCTATTATTTTCCAAAAATAATTGCAAAATAGACTGAATTGTGGTATATTTTAAAGGTATTCGTTTACAATTATACAGATCATTATGTTTCAGGAGGTAATTTTATGGATTTTATGGATAATTACAAGCTTTGGTTAAAAAAAGCTACTGAGGATAAAGATTTAATTACTGAACTTGAATCTATCAAAGACAATGAAAAAGAAATTTATGAACGTTTTTATAAAAATCTTGAGTTTGGCACAGCCGGACTAAGAGGAATTATCGGTGCCGGTACAAACAGAATGAATATTTATGTTGTACGTCAGGCTACTCAGGGACTTGCTAACTATGTACTTAATAAATACGGAAAAGGTGCAGTTGCTATTTCTCATGACAGCAGAATCAAGGCCGATCTATTTATGAATGAAGCTGCAAAGGTTCTTGCTGCTAACGGTATTAAGGTTTATATTACTACTGAGCTTCAGCCTACACCTGTACTTTCATACCTCGTACGTTATTTTAAATGTCAGGCAGGTATTATGGTAACAGCAAGTCACAACCCTGCTGCTTACAATGGATATAAATCATATGGAGAAGACGGCTGTCAGATGACTGATATTGCCGCTAATACTGTTTATAATGAAATCTGCAAGCTTGATATGTTTGACGATGTTAAGACTATGGAATTACAGGAGGCTATTGACAATGGTCTTATTGAATATGTAAGTGAAGATGTTTACACAAGCTATATTGAAGAAGTTAAGAAACAGCAGATTAATCCGGGTGTTTGTAAGCATGCTGACTTGAAGGTTGTTTACACACCTCTTAACGGCGCCGGCAACAAGCTCGTTCGCAGAATCTTAAAGGAAATCGGCATTAATGATGTTACTGTAGTTAAGGAGCAGGAGCTTCCTGACGGTAACTTTACAACATGTCCTTATCCTAATCCAGAAATTAAGGAAGCTTTGCAAAAAGGTCTTGAGCTTTGTGATAAAGTAAAGCCTGACCTTCTTCTTGCTACTGACCCTGATGCTGACAGAGTAGGTATTGCTGTTAAGGATTATGACGGAAGCTATAGACTCATTTCAGGCAACGAAGACGGGGTAATGCTTACAGACTTCATACTTTCTGGCAGAAAAGCTAATGGTACCTTGCCAAAAAATCCTGTAGTTGTTAAAACTATTGTAACTACAAAACTACTTGAAAAACTTTGTGAAAAGTACAATGTTGAGCTTAAAAATGTTCTTACCGGCTTTAAATATATTGGTGAAGTTATTCTTAATCTTGAAAAAAATGGTGAGGAAGATAACTATGTATTTGGCTTCGAGGAAAGCTACGGCTACCTTGCAGGCTCTTATGTAAGAGATAAAGACGCTGTTGTTGCTTCAATGCTTATTTGTGAAATGGCTGCTACTTTTAAAAAACAAGGCAAAACTCTTGCTCAGGTTATTGACGGTATTTATGAAAAATACGGTTATTACAAAAATACTACTCTCTCATTCCAGTTTGACGGCTCTGAGGGTATGCAGAAAATGGCTGACATTATGGCTTCTATAAGAGATAATATGCCAACTGAAATTGCAGAATACAAGGTAGTTAAAACATCTGACTATAAGTTAAGCATTGAAAAAGACACTGTAAACGGTACTGAAAAGGTTATAAACCTTCCACAGTCAAATGTAATTCAGTTTAACCTTGAAGGTGAAAATATGATTATTGTACGTCCAAGTGGTACAGAACCTAAGATTAAGATTTACATTACTGCTGTTGGTAAAAATAAAAATGATGCTCAGGTCGTTACAGAAAAAATTGAAGTTGCCGCAAAAAACATTTTGGGCATTTAATTTAATATTAAAAAATATATAAGTAAATAAATCATCTGAGGCTATTTCATTTGGAAGTAGCCTTTTTGTTATTTAAAATTTCAAATATTATCGCTTGACATTATCGAACATTTGTTTTATTATATAAACGAATGTTCGGTGAATAGATTGTCAAGGGGTGGTTTTGTGGATAATCGTTACAATCGTCATAACAGGTGCAAATATAGTCTAAAATTTACATATCGTGTTGGTTACGAAATATCGCAAGCAACTTCTAAAAGGCTATATTTCATATAGTGTTAAGCAAAATATTTTTCGACATAACCAACCAAAGGCATCATGGCAATGGGAACTGACAAAGACCATATCCATTTTCTTTTAAGTTATGACACAACTGATAGAGTATCTAATATTGTTGCAATCATTAAACAACAGACATACCTTTAGAAGAAATACGAAACATTTTTATCCAAACATTACCGGAAGAAGAAAAATTTTTGGGCCAGATGGTTATTTTGCCTGTAGCATTTGAGAAGTATCATCGGCTGCAATTCGGCGATATATCAAAACACAAGGATAACACAAAAGAAAGGAAGGTGGCTCTCCTCCTACCCCTTTAAAGGAGTGGGTTTCCGAGCCTGAATTTTTATGAAACAAAGAGTTATATTACATAGCGACTGCAATGGATTTTATGCGAGTGTTGAATGTCTGCACAATCCTAATCTCAGAAAGAAACCTGTAGCAGTTGCGGGAAATGTCGACAATCGTCACGGTATTATACTTGCAAAAAATGAAATAGCTAAAAAATACAGTATTAAAACCGGTGAACCTATATGGCAGGCTAAAAACAAATGCTACGATCTTGTAGTTGTTCCGCCCCACTTTCATCAATATCAAAGATTTTCAAAAATGGCTAAAGAAATATACATCCAATATAGTGACCGAGTTGAAAATTTTGGACTTGATGAAGCGTGGATTGATGTTACCGGGGACGCTATAGGTCGCAGCGGAATGGAAATTGCTCAGGAAATACGCAACCGCATTAAATATGAGCTTGGCATAACCGTAAGCATAGGCGTCAGCTTTAATAAGATTTTTGCTAAATTCGGAAGTGATTACAAAAAACCTGATTCAGTTACTGAAATTACCAAAGAAAATTTTAAAGATATTGTGTGGAAGCAACCTTCATCAGCATTATTATATGTAGGTAGTTCCACACGAAAAAAACTTGAAAACATTGGAATTTACACTATCGGAGACATTGCAAATGCTCCTATTAAAGCTTTGCGAGATAATCTTGGAAAATGGGGAGATTTAATATACAGCTTTGCAAACGGGTATGATTCCTCACCTGTTACTCCTATAGACCATTATAATACAGTTAAATCAATAGGCAACTCCACAACTACGCCAAAGGATCTACTTAACAATGAAGATGTTAAATCAGTTATGTTTGTGCTGTGTGACAGCGTTTGCCGACGAATGAGAGAACAAGGATTATTTGCAAAAACTATATGTATCAGCGTCAGAGATAAGGACTTGTTAAGCTTTACCAGACAGACCAAACTTACGGAGTACACGGACATAACCAGAACTGTTCAGAACACTGCAATGGAGCTTTTTGTTAAAAGTTACAATTGGAACAAGCCTATAAGAAGTATAGGAATTTCTCTTGCAGACCTTACTACAAATAACATAGCCAGACAAATGAGTATTTTAGATAGTAATGTAGTTGATATAAGGCAGGAAAAGCTTGATAAAACCTTAGATTGGCTAAAGCAGAGATTTGGAACATATAGTGTAAGAAACGGCAACTTACTGAAAGACCGTGAATTATCTGATTTCAACCCTAAGGAAGAACACGTTATTCACCCTGTAGGATATTTTTAGGAGGAGGTACACTATGAAACAATATGTCAGTGTAACAGCAGTGTTTGACGAAGACGGTAACTTAATGCCTATTAATATTATGTGGGGTGACGGAAGAACGTTTCCTATAGACAGGGTTACTGACGTAAGATATGCGGCATCACTTAAAGCCGGCGGTGCAGGTATTCGCTACACCTGTAGAATCTGTGGTAAGGAAAGATATCTGTTCTTAGAAGAACAGCGATGGTTTGTTGATGCAAAGAAAGGTTAAAAACTCCGCCTGGAACTAAACAGGCGGAGTGTCTTTAGCTTTCACTTAAATAGAACCATACGTTATAACCGTTGTAGGGAATTTCAATATGATTTATTGAATTATCTTTATCTCTTATTATTTTAAAAGTAACCTTTTCTCCATTGTCAAATTTTGCAGAAATAATGTTTTTATCTCTGTTATATGTATATTCGCCCTGATGTGTGCCGTCGTTTGGATCTCCAGGAGACATCCAAAATGTAAATACGCCGTCACCTTTTAGTTCTAAAGAACCCTGATAGTTATCATACTTATTATTGTAAACTATATCCATATTAACTTCATCATCCGAAGCATCATAGGCACTTTTACTTCTCCATATTGTATTTGCAAAGTCTGTGCTTTCAAGAGATGTATAAAAATATACAAGATATGATACTAAAATTACAGCAGCTATACCTACAACAACTGAAATAACTGCAATTAAAGATTTTAAATCATTTTTCTTTTTCTTTTTTGATTTTGATTTCTTTTTACTCATTAGGGCTCTCCTGCTTTTTCTTAATTTCAATAAGCACTTTACGCTTAATCATTTTACCGTTAAAGAATAAGTATTCTTCCCCATCTTTTTTCTCGTCAAGGTCAAAATTTGAAAAATCAGGCTTTTCGTTAGTCTTATGGGCATTGATACCTTTCTTCTGATTTTCAATCTGTCTTTTTAATTCATCTGACATTTCGGATTTATTAACAAAAAGATTTTCCATATCACTATAAATATAGAAATTTATAATATAAGAAGCAATAGATGGCACTAAAAGTACAGCAATTATCATTGAAACTATAATTAATACAGTAGCATTTGGTGCAGCAAAAAATATAGTAGCACAAAATATAAAAAGTAAAAACAATCCTAAAGTTGAAAAAAAATTATTTTTCAATTCACCAAAAGACATAAGCAAACTGTTTTTGTAGATATTCTTAAGTGATAAATCAAATGTAACAGTCATTACCGGAATATTATAAAACATAAACAGAAACAATATGGAAATTATTACAACAACTACAAAAGGAATAAAAAATATACCGTTTTCAGTTCCCAATCTCCAATAAAGAGCTATGGAGCTATAGCAGAAAAATATTACACAATAAAGAACTGTTCCATGAATTAAAAACACTAAAAAGTTTTCCTTAAAACCTTTAATAAAATTTTTAAAAACAGGGTTAACTTCATCACCACGTACAATGTTTCTTGTAACTAATGTAACACCGCTAAAAAACGGAAAGACAAAAATTATCGGCAATAGTACTATAAACCACAAATTAGCGCCTGTCAAAATATTTATCAAATAAAAACCGCCTGTGAATAAAATAAGTGGCACTGCAAGCAATAAATTTGTTAATATGAGTTTCCAAAAATTTTTAAAAAATCCTGAGAAAAATCGTATTATTCCCAGCTTGGTTCTTTCTGCTGTCAAATTTTCCACATCCTATTTAAAGTTAAACAAGCCTGCAAAGGTAAACCATAGTGCCATATCCAGAAATGAAGCCAGCACAGTGCCTATAAGATATACAAGGCTTTTTTTGAGATATATTTTCAGAGATGCTTTTATCGAATACTCCTCTTTTAAGAACAAGTTTTTAATTAATTTTTTAGAAATATTATAAGAGTTTGTCGATTGATATACTAAAACCATACTGAAAAGAAACAAACCAGGCAAAAGTATAGTCAAATAAAATATCAAACCGCCCACGGAGTAATTAATAAACAAATAGGCAGCGCTTACTCCAATTCCAAAGCCTTTAAAGAATATAATAAAGGGAAGAAGTCCTATTCCCCACAGACTTAATCCCATAAGAAAAGCCAACAGCAAAAACATAAAGTCAGATGCAAAGCTTGCACAAAAAGCTCCAAAAGCTCCGTTCTGAAGTCGTTGGGGTAGATTTGTTGTAAAAAGGAAATCAAGCCTGGACATAATATCGGAATTAAAATTTTGAAATAAAACTGTACCTGTTGTAAGTCCTGCTACAAGTATTGCAGTAAAAAAAGCAAGAATACCATAACGTCTGAACAGATATTTAAAGTCAATTTTTCTTATATATCCCGTTTTATAATTTGTTTTTGATTTTCTATTAAACCTATGCTTATTATCATTTTTTTTAAAGGAAAAAACTATGCCTTTCATATTGACCCTCTTTCAGTAACTTGTCCTACTGAAAAAATATGCAGAAAGGCATAATTTTAGAATACTAACTAATCTTGAATGATGAATTTTGTTTACAGGTATAATTTATTCCGTAGTTATTCTGCTTGCCATTTGCCGTATAATCGCCGAAGAAAAATATTTCAGCTTCATCGATTCGACGATAAAGAAGCCCATAATAACAGTTTCCTGAGGCATGATGATAAGGCAAAAAGTTTGTTACATACTTTGAAAATGACACATTATTAAGATTACGGACAGTTTCATTTGCCGAACGCATAGTTATCTTGCTTTTCAGCATATAGCCTGTTGTAGAATCATCAAGCTTAACTTTATACCACTTTTTATTATATAAATCTGAGCTTACAAGGGTAACATCTGTTCCCGGATCTACCGTTTTAATTGTAGCAGCTTCCTCATCAGCTCCCTTACTTAGCACAACATTTAGACTATTTACAAAACCCTTTGTTTCATATGAAGCTTTGCCATAGGTTTCTAAAAGCAACCCGCTTAACTCCTCATGAGTTGTAAGTGCATATGCACCAAGGTTGTACGCAAAATCAACAAGTGCGTCAAACTGACGTTGATTAAACTTAATTTTATTGTCATATAAAAACTTGTTTGTCTGGGAAGTAAAGCCTGACTCATTTACAGTTCTTACTAAATAAGCATACGCCTCTTTTTTAGTCATACCATTATAAAATGATGAACCTGAATAAATAACTCTGCCATAGCCTACTGTGGGTATTCCGCCTGCAAGGTTATCAGGTGTGACAGTTGACAAAAATCCCTCAAAATTTGCAATATCATTTATAAGTGAAGTAGTAGCGTATCTTTTTTCATAGCTCATTGACTTTCTGCTTGTCGTTGAATTTACAAAGGTTGAGCACTGTCCATAGTCACAGGTTGACCATGAAGAGCTTGAAGAAGTCTTGGAATATGCAACCACTGTCCACACTCCGGCTGTTTTTAAGGTTTTGCTTCCGGTCCATATATATCTTCCGTCTTCAGCAGTTTTTGTTGGCTTTGTAATCCAGCTTACTACCCCGTTGCTGTCAGTAACCTTAAATTTAACTGAAACTCTTGATTTATCTGTAATAGCATAAAATTTTACAGAGTTGTCCGGCAAAATCGAATTTTCCGAAACATATGTAAATCTTATAGGATTAGCACCTTTAACAGTGACAAGGCAGGTAGCCTCGCCTTTGCTTGTTTGAGCCGAAATTATTACTGTACCTTTCTTTTTACCAAGAATAAATCCATCGTCAACAGTGGCAATGGAAGTATCACTTGAACTCCATTTTACATTCTTAGTTGAAGACTTTAGGTACAAGGTCATTCCTTTATTAACTTCAGCTGAAGTTTTTGAAATATTTACAGCAGAGCCTTCCTTAACGGTAATTGTTTTTGTAGCAGTTAATGTTCCGCTTGTACATGTAACTTTTGCTTTACCCTTTGAAACTGCGTACATAAGACCACTGTTTGTAATTGTAAGTATGTTCGTATCAGAACTTTTATATATATATGCTTCTTTACCGTTAGCTGCTTTCATTTGTCCGTAGCAACCCTTATACATAGTAGTTTTTGATGCACTAAGTGAAAGCACGCGTTTTTTTACTGTAACCACACACTCAGCTTTAGAGCCTGACAGACTTTTAACTTTTATAGTGACTTTACCCTCAGACTTAGGGGTTACAACTCCGCTGCTGCTAACCGTTGCAACAGATTTATCAGAGCTTGAATAAGTTACAGTTTTCGGACAAGCTGCTTTCAACGTAAGTTTACTATCTGTATATAATGTTGCAGATGATGAAGGAAGTGAAACTGTGGCTTTTTTTACGGTGAGATTACTGCTAACAGATTTTTTACCAGCCTTTGCCGTAATTTTAACTGTACCTTTTTTAAGACAGGTAATAACTCCCTTTGAATTAACTTTAGCAACTTTTACGTTTGAGCTTGACCACTTAACAGTATTTTTAGTAGTATTTGTCAGCTTATAGGAACAGGTGTAGCCTTTATAACCTTTTCCTGTGGAATTGATATAAAGCTGATTAGAATTAATTTTAAGATAATCTTTATGTATATAGCCTTTCTTACCATCAGCAAGCATTATATGATACCAATTTGTATTATATTTTTTATTATTTAGTATTGTAACCTTTGTTTTCTTAGACACACATCGTATTATACTGTAATTTGTTCCGGCTCCGCTTCTGATGTTTACACTATTTGCATTAACATATCCTTTTAATACATTAGACGCAGCATTTGCAGACAAAAAATTTGTAAATACTAACAAAAAAACAGTTAAGGATAAAATAACAATTTTCCTAAATTTCATTTTTTCACTTCCCAACCAAGATTATAATATCATAAAGGAATTAAAATATCAAATTAAATTTATGTCATTTTTTAAAAATTTTAATTCTTATTTGTTTTATGTATCTAATTACAAAGATAGTTACGCATTTATCATAAAATACAAAAAATACATTTGCTGCTATAAGAAACACCCAAGGTATATAAAATCCACCTATGGTAAATTCTTCATCAGGTATCATAAGTATAAATTTTGCTGCTAAAAATGCAGCTACTATACAAATATTGAATACAGCAAATTTAATTACATACTGTATTATTTTTGACTTTATTCTTTCCAATGAGCTTTTTAATATTGGATAAAAACCTAAAAAGGCAATGAAATATATTACTGCTTCCTTATCTCCTGCAAAAAAAATAGACAAAAATGAAACAGCAACAAAGGATGCATATGCCCATTTCTCACTAAATTCTATTACAATTACTGTTAAAAGAATGCCTGCAAAACAAGGAAAAGCATATGTTCCAATAGGAATCAAGCCGGTGCATAGCATTAATACAAGACTAAAGCCGGCTAAAATTCCGCAAAAAGCCACTCTAAACGCATTATTATTCATATACTGTCTCATTATTAACGGCAGCAATCACAAAGGCAATCAAAACAAATAAGAGTTGAACATACATCACACAAACTGCATTCTGTGCCTGTGCCTATAGGATTAGTGTTATATCCACCATAACCATAGCTCTGCTGACGAGTCATATTATTCAGTGCCTGACGATATTCCATATTATTAGGTTCCATCCGACAAGCTCTTTGAAAGTGACTCACAGCTTCATTTGACCAACCACGTCTGAAATAGCACATACCTCGTAAAAAATGCCACTCTGCACTTCTGTTATTCATATCAACAGCTTCAAGTACACGCTCTGCCTCATCAATTCTGTTTTGCTGAATCATCACTCTTACATTCTGATACTCGGAATAGCTGTTTCCTGAATATGCACCGGTATATCCATAGCCATAGCTATTTGACGAGTTCCTGCCGTTTTTACGCATATTGGTAATTTGTTCATATGCGTCATTGACTTCTTTCATCTTTTCCTCTGCTAAATCAGCAAGGGGACTGTCGGTGTAATTATCAGGATGATATTTCTTTGCAAGATTTCTGTAAGCTACTTTGATTTCTTCGTCTGTTGCATTTTGGGATACACCCAAAACTTCGTATGGATCTTTCATATTATACCTTTCTTTTATCTAATATTTCTGCCTGAACTAAAGGCAGACCTTTTAATAATACATTATCTATTATTCCTTTAAAATCAACAATATTAACAAGATTATACGCATCAAAAGCCATAGCAAGAGATTGTGATAAATTGTTCTTCATTGTTTCTTCTAAATTTTCTTTATAAGAATTATAAGGATTAAATCGATTTTTTTCAATATCATCGTTATAATCATCAGCAGCGTCTATAAGATATATCCACCTGCCAAGTCCATAACCGATTTGATAGTATATCATTTGTTCCTTTTCAGTTTTTCCTTCAAGTTTTAATAATGTCCCAAGCATTTTTGCAGTAGGATCACAAGCCATATCAAGTGAACAGTTTTCTGACTTTTCTGCATTCAATTGTTCATCAAGCATTAGCTTTACAGCCTTGTCTATTTCCGGATATTTATTTGCAGCTTTCTTTCTCCAATGAGAAAACAAAGGCTTGATAATTCTGCAAGCTGTTTTCTTTAAAAAGGAGCAGTCTCGTATATCGTCTAAAACTTTATAATAAGCAGATATAACACTTAATGCAGAAGCCTTGGAAATACTGTCTGACTTAGTTTTACAGTATGAGCATTTTTTTAAAGGATTAAACCTGCATCTTTTCTGTTCAAAACCACTACAGCTACCATTTACAGCCATTAAAAATATTGCGTAAAATGTGCAATCATAGCTTAAAATAAAGCGTGAAATAAATGAATAATCCTTTCCCATTTCCTTGCACAATCCACAATAAACCGCTTTATACGCTTCATATTCTCTTACAAGAAGCTCACTTTTTTGAATTCTTATATATCCAAACACTATACTTCCCCTTATAATATATATTATATAATATACTATATATCTTTGTTTAAAACAAGGGATTTTTTAAATAAAATGTATATTTGCTCTTTTAAAATGTAAATTTTTATATTATAATCAAGTTTATAAAACAATTATGATGAATGGTTGACAGAAATATGAACGTATATGATTTTGACAACACTATATATAATGGTGATTCTACATTTGATTTTTACATTTATTGTCTTAGAAAGCACAAAGAAATTTTAAAAATGTTACCCTCTCTTGTAAACGGCTTTACTAAATTTTATATACTTAAAAAAGGCAGTAAAACAGAGTTTAAGGAAAATATGTATAAATTTCTTCAATTTATAGATACAGAAAAAGAGGTTCAGCTTTTTTGGAAAAAGTATATTGGCAACATTAAGGAATGGTATTATATTATCCAAAAAGCAGACGATGTAATAATATCTGCTTCTCCGGAATTTTTATTAAGGCCCTTATGTAAAAAAATTGGTATCAAATATTTAATTGCTTCAAATGTATCTGCCTCCGATGGAAAATATACAGGTATAAATTGTCACGGAAAGGAAAAAGTACGTCTTTTTAAAATGCAGTTTAATGAAAGTATAGATAAATTTTATTCTGACAGCTATAGCGATACACCATTAGCAGAGATAAGTGAACAAGCCTTTATGGTTAAAGGGAATAAAATTAGTAAATGGATTTTTAAATAGCACAAGTGCGCTTTGCACATATTTCGCTACTCATCGCTCGTTCTGCAAAGCAGAAACTGTGCGGAGAATATTAATTATTTTTACTTTATAGGAGCTTGATAACATCTACTGTTCATAGAGTATTCTTGTAAGTCTTTGTTCTTTGTAACAGCGCAGTTTCCTATAAAGTAAAATTAAGCCACAGGTTTCAAACCCTGTGGCTTTTTTTCAATGGATTAATCGTCATTTTTACAGTTATCGTTATCAGAGTCCATATCCGCTAAATTAGGTGGAAAGAACTGCTCTACAGGGAAATCAACCCTTGAAAACATATCACAAGGATTATCGCTTGAAGTTACGCACTCCTTATCTGGAATACAGAAATCATATGCAGGAATAAGCATCTGTACAGTTCTCTTTAGCTGAACAATTGAAAATACGCCGATTGTTGCAAGAACAGAACGGTTTTGTGTAGGTACAATACAACCGCCGAAATAGTCTTTTACACAATCCGGAATAGAGCTTGACGGCATACAAGGGCTGCAACATTCAGCAAGGCAAGCTGTAAGAGCCATGGGCTTAGCAACCTGTACCTTAGCTATCGGCAGACTCGCGTTATCAGGACACACACAGCCTCCCTCGTCACTTGTGAATACTGCTACATTTCCCTCCCCACCGTATAAAATAACTCGTTTGCAGAATACTGACAAACCGTTGATGGTGTTAGGAGTACAGCCTGTATTGTCATTTACATCAAGGACAATTTCAAAATAGAAAGTCATATCTATTGAATAAAATCCTTTATGATATGTTACAGGATCAACCTTTACTACTGTATTAATAATATTTGCTTCTCTTATTCTGACGGACATAGCGTTATTGATTACTGATTGATTTGCTTCAGTAAAGAATACACGCATTTCGTTTAGACAATCCTTATCGCCGCAGGAATCATAAACTCTGTCGGCGTCTATGCAAAAAGCCTGACCGGGCTTTTCACAGGGAGCAGTACCGTTGAATGCAGCACTTAAAGGAACATCTGGCATAAGTAATTACCTCCATTTATTTATTAAGCAACTTTTGTTTTGCTTTATAACACTACATTTTATGGAGAATATTACATTTGGTGACATATATTTATATTTTTTCCATTTTACAGTAATTTGCCATAAGGGTTTTTGTTCCCTTAGTTTCAAAAGATATTTCAAGCATTGTGTCATTGCCCATTTTTTCTGCTTTAACAATCATACCTTTACCAAAAACCTTATGAAGAACTCTGTCTCCTACTGCATAGGTTGTATTGTTTTTGGAAAATCCGATTGTTTTTGAAGAAATATAAGGAGCAGAAGGCATTCCTACCTTAACCTTACTTGTATCAAAACTTGATGGAGGAAATTGGTTACTGCGAACAATATCTTCACCTGTATTATGAATAAGATTGCTTGGAATTTCAGTTGCAAATCTTGACGTGCTGTTGTAAGTAGTTGAACCAAACAACATTCTTCTTTTTGCTTTTGTCAGATAAAGCTTTTCCTTAGCTCTTGTTATTCCAACATAGGCAAGTCTTCTTTCTTCATACAATTCATCAGGATTTGAGAAGACAGACATTGACGGAAACACCCCTTCTTCCATTCCTGCAATAAAAACCACAGGAAATTCAAGCCCCTTTGCACTATGAAGTGTCATCATTACTACACTATCGGATTCCTGATCATAATTATCGATATCAGTTTGCAGAGAAATATCCTCAAGGAATGCCGAAAGAGTTGCAGCCTCGTCATATTCCTCCTGGAATTTAATAATATTAGACTTTAATTCCTGAATGTTCTCTATTCTGACATCAGGATTTTCTTTTTCTGTTTTTAGATAGTTTTCGTAATCAGTATGTTCAAGAATAATATTATAAAGTTCAGGTAAAGTGTAATCACCGCTGTTGCTTGCTTCAATAAAGCCATCAATCATTGCAACAAAATCTGTAAATTTCTTTGAGGCTCTGGAAATTTCCGGGTATGAGGCAGCATTTTTTATAACTTCATAAACACTCAAGCCATGTAAATTAGCTATCTCACCCGCCCTGTCCATAGTAGTTTTTCCTATACCACGTTTTGGAACATTGACTATTCTGTTAAGGCGAACATTATCGTGAGGGTTATCAATAACTCTTAGATATGCAGTCATATCCTTAATTTCTTCCCTATCATAAAAACGGTGACCGCCTATAATTCTATGAGGCACACCACTACGGGATAATGCATATTCAATAGCATTTGACTGGGCGTTCATTCTATATAAAATAGCATAATCATTAAAAGAACGACCCTTAGCAACGCCGTCTAAAATCCGGCTTGCTATATATGAGGCTTCTTCCCTTTCAGATAAAGCAGTATGAAGTATAATTTTATCTCCTTTTTGATTTTCTGTCCAAAGGGTTTTACCTTTCCTTGCAGTATTATTTTCAATAACCTTGTTCGCCGCATTTAGAATTGTTTTTGTACTGCGATAATTCTGCTCCAGTCTGATAACCTTTGCTCCGGCAAATGTGCTTTCAAATGAAAGAATATTATTAATTGTTGCTCCGCGGAATTTATAAATACTTTGATCATCATCACCTACAACGCATATGTTTTTTGATTTATCCGCAAGCATTGATATGAATTTATACTGAACCTTATTCGTATCCTGATACTCATCTACCATTATGTACTTAAATTGGTTTTGATAATATCCTAGAATTTCAGGCTCTTGTTCAAATAACAAAACTGTATTACACAGCATATCGTCAAAATCCATTGCGTCGGAATTTTTTAGTTCAGCCTGATATATTTGATAAATCTTTGCTATTGCTTCTTTTCTGTAATCGCCTTGAGTTTTCTTTAGCATATCTTCAGCAGTCTGCATTTTATCTTTAGCTTTTGAAATTTCTGATAATATAGAACGTATAGGCAGAAATTTCTCATCAATATTCAACTGTTTAATAGCATTTTTAATAAGACTTTTCTGGTCAGCACTGTCATAAACAGTAAAATGACTTGTATACCCTATCCTGTTACCGTAACGTCTTAGTATTCTTGCACAGGTAGAATGAAATGTAGCAGCCCATATATCACCGCCACCCTCAGGTACAGCGTTACAAATGCGTTCCTTAAGTTCTCCTGCTGCCTTATTAGTAAAGGTAATTGCAAGTATTTGCCATGGCTGACACAAACCTGACTGTAGTATATAAGCAATGCGATTTACAAGAACAGTAGTTTTTCCCGAGCCGGCACCTGCCAGTATAAGAAGCGGTCCTTCAGTACAAAAAACAGCCTGCTGCTGCATATTATTCATATGTGAAAAATTTGATTTAATATCTGACATAATAAAAATCCTTTTTACAAAATAGTACTAAAAATTATACCACATAAAAAGAAAAGTCACAATTACAATATTGTGACTTTTTAATTCATATTTAGAATAATGCTTTATTATTTATCCAATTATCTACCCAATAGCTTTGTTGACCATTGAAACTATGCCGTCATAATCTTCAGAAACAACCAAAATTATGTAATTTCCATTCTTAGTAACTTTGCAATTTTTAACCATATCGAACTGTTCCGCACTATATGATGCATAAGTGCTATAAATTAGTTGATATCTAGCATTTAAAGCATCTTCAATATTTTTAGCAGCGTCCGCATCCTTCGCCTCAACTATTACAATTTCAACAGGTGCTTTTGAAGTATCTGTTGTTATTTCAGCTGCAAACTGTTCAATATCATCTGCGTTAATCTGATAAAACTTGTTAAGATCATTTTTATCTTTGAGTTCTGTAAGTCCTGATGTAGAGTCCGCATATTTGTTGTTAATATCAGAAAGAATTGATTTCAAATCAACATTTGTTGAATTTGAACACCCTGCAAACATTAATACAAATACTAACATAAGTGCGGAAATAGTATGTGAAATAATTCTTTTCATATTTTCCTCCAATAATTGTTTTATAGTTAACATTATAGTTTTTAAGCCAGTAAAAGTCAATGACTTAACATATAATTAATTATTCTTATTACATACTCTGTTTAAGAATTGTTATTACATCTTCTCTTGTTAGAGCTTTATAACCGCCATCATAAAGGAATGTTGAGTCAGCAATACCCTCAAGCATATCTCCCGTAACCCCTAAATCCGTTATATTAAGGATAAGGTCAAGTTCCTTCATCCATCTTTCCATTGCATCAAGACCTTCGTTTGCAACTTCTTCATCAGATTTGCCCTTAGGATTAACACACCAAACATTAACGGCGAATCTCTTAAATCTATGGATTCCCTCTGGCATTATAAATCTATAATATGGAAGCGAAACTGCTGAAAGAGTCATTCCATGTGTAGCGTCTGTATATGCACCAATAGCCTGACCTATCATATGAACTTCCCAGTCTGTTGCTTTTCCCTTTGCAATAAGAGTATTTAACGCCCATGTTGCAGTCCACATTATGTTACTTCTTGCTTCATAATCATTAGGATTCACAATGGCTTTACGCGAGCTTTCTATAAGTGATTTCATAAGACCTTCGCTGATATAATCACTTGTATTATCATCATCACCTGAAAAATATTGTTCACAAATATGGTTGAAAGCATCATACACACCGGCAACCATCTGACGTTTTGGTACAGTAAAAGTATAGGTTGGATTCAGAATAGTAAACTTTGGCATTACTTCTTCACCAAAAACGTGACCGATTTTTAACTTCTGCTGATGATTTGTAATAACAGAACCGCCGTTCATTTCTGAACCGGTACCAACCATTGTGAGAACACAACCTACAGGAATAATCTTATTGTCTGGTTCCTGCATTTTTAGGTAATACTTTTCCCAAGGGTCTTCATCACACCAAGCTGAAACAGATACGGCCTTAGCATAATCACAGGTTGAACCACCACCTACTGCTAAGATAAGATCAACATTATTATCCTTTGCACGCTTACACCCTTCATACAACTTTTCTACTGTTGGATTTGGCATTACTCCGCTATCTTCAACTATATTTTTGCCTGCTTTCTTAAGACTTTTCACAACAGCATCATAAATACCATTCTTTTTTATAGAGCCGCAGCCATAGGATAACATTACGTTTTTTCCGTACCTTTCAAGTTCTTGAGGTAAAAAATTAAGTGCATTTTCACCAAAATATAATTTAGTTGGATTACAATAGCTAAAATTTCCTAACATAGTATTATCTCCTTGTATGATATTTTAAAACAATAAATTTAATATATATTATTATAACATATTATATTATAATTTACATAGCATTTTATTAAATAATCTTAATTTTTATTTTGAGCAAACAAAATTAATCTATTTAATATTTATATTAACAATAATAAAAAGAACTGCAAAACATAAAGTAAATATAACAAGTAGCCATACAAGTGAAACAAATGAACTTGAATAAAGATTAACAAGAAAAGTATCACCTGTCAGGGCAAGATTATTTATAATATTTGAGTTTTCGATAATTGTTGATATGTAGTAGGATACATCAAAAATATTATCGTATGGTATATACTTTGATATTATAAAAATGCTGAAATCCGACAACGAGAATATTGTCAACAACGCCGCAGGTATACCGAGCGCTGTTATAATTAACAGAATATATTTGTGCAGTATTGCTCTCAGCGATTTCCAAAAATAATTTTCAGTCAGATTTTCTTTAATATCGGCAATAAACTTTCTGCATAGTCTGTACCATATTTTCAAGGCTATAGAGCACAATGCAATAAACAAGATTAAAAACATAATATGTTCAAAATTCCTGATTACCTTTGCTTTTTCTGAAAAGTTTGTTGAATGATATTGACTTAAATTCATCTGCTCAATTAAAGGCGCTGAGAATGACTTGTTGTCATAAGAAATAGTACTTACTTCACAGTTTTCAAATCCGCTATAACAAGTATAAGGAATATAAATCCTCTGTTTTCCGTCACCCGAAAGGCTGTTTATTATATTTTCATCTTCCACGATAACGCCGCAAATTGTGTAGGTTTCATTATCAAGCGTTATTGTTTTTCCGACTGCGTCAGTATTAAAAAACAACTTAAGGGCAAGGCTGCTTCCAATGACAACAGCCTTGTCTTTATTTTCAATATTCTCTTTAGTAAAGCCATTGCCGATTATTTTATGATTGTAAATCTCAAAGTAATTTTCGTTTGTAAGAACCGGCGTAACCATTTCAGCTTTAACATTTGTTTCTTCAAGCTCTGCACAAAAGCTGACCTTATCAAAATAAAGCCGTTCAGAAAGCTTTTCAATATCTTCAATAGTCAGCGGTTGAATATCGGACTTAAGATTATAATTCATCTGCGTTATACCCGGTAACTGATTTAGTGCATTGCCGCTGAAATAAAAGCAAAGGCAAAAAACAAAAATGGTAAGTACCGTTATCAGAGCAGCAGAAAAAACTTTTTTCTTTGACATCTGCTATTCCTCCTCGACAATATGCACCCTGTCGCCGCTTTCAATACTCTTTGAGGTTGAATATACAACCTCAATACCGCCGTACATATTATCAGAAGTCACCTCATAATATAGGTCATCACTTTTTTTGATATTTACGGTAATTTCACTAACGCTGGTCTTGTTATTTTCATCAGTATTTGCTACAAATACTGAACCTGTATTTCCCATTGCATCAACAGCAGAAAGCGGTAATAAATATCTGTCGTCATGGCTTTGCTCTCCGTCGATGGTGCCGTATGTTACCTCTACAACTTTTACCTGTGGCAGAAGTACGTTGTCAATGGTGCTTGAAAAATATGTAAGAAAGGCTATTAAAACTAAAAATGCAATACCAAAGCGTACTGAGTATTTTTTCAACTTGTCTTTTTTCATTTGACACTCTCCTAACTTTTATCAACCTGAACAAACGGCGAGTCTATATCCCTTTGTCCATAAAGATAAATAAGCAAAGGAATTATCATAAACATTACTCCGCAGGCAAAAATTATTCCGTAGTCTGAATTACTTATATCCGACAATCCTATTGAAAGCGGATACATAGCCTCATCATCAAAGTAGATAAGCGGCTGTTCAACAACATTCCAATTATCAATAAAGCAGAGCAGAGTTAGGGTAATAAGCCCTCCCTTTATCTGCGGCAGAATAATGTTTGTGAGAATCTTAAAATATGACGCACCGTCAATTCTCGCGGCCTCTATTGATGATTCGGGAATATATTTTATGCTTTGTCTGAGCAGGCAAATTCCGAACGCCGAGAAAGTACCGGGCAATATTATTGCGAGAAAATTATTGAGCAAATCAAGATTGTCAAGCACAATATAGTTTGGCACTAAGGTCACCTGCAACGGCAAAATCAACAACACAATGTATACGAAAAACAGCTTATCTCTGTACGGAAATTTCAGCTTTGCAAAGGCAAATGCCGCAAGTGCAGATACAACAACCTGTCCTATTACTGTCGGGAATGTAATGATTACCGAATTCCAGAATTTCAGCAAATATTCAGGCCGCCTGAAAAACACCTGATAGTACTGTTCAAGTGAGAACATCTCTGGAATAAGGTTAATCTCTTTATATTCTCCGTTTGCAAAGTCGAGCATTGAGCCAACCTGTGAGTTGGGCATAAACGAACAGGCAATCATATATACAACCGGGAATAAAAATACGGCAGTAATCAGAATGAGAAATATATATTTTATAACTTTTAATGTTATTTTCATTTTACTGCCCCCTATTCCGCAAAGCTGTGCTTGCGTTCAAAAATAAAGAAAGCAAGAAGAATAACTATCATAAACACCGATAAAATTATTGAAGCCGATGACAATCTCGGATAATTCAAATTGTAGTAATTGTTGTTTATGAAGTTTTGCAAAAAATATACATTAGTATTCGGATAATCACCGAACAAAGCAAAGACCTCACGAAAAATTTTGAATGAATAAATAAGCTCCATAAGGAACACAAAAAAGGTAGTGGGAGTTATCATAGGTATTGTGATTTTTGTA
Organism: uncultured Ruminococcus sp.; assembly: GCA_964427365.1. Classification (GTDB taxonomy): domain Bacteria; phylum Bacillota; class Clostridia; order Oscillospirales; family Acutalibacteraceae; genus Ruminococcoides. The sequence goes on from CAYRTG010000029.1 coordinate 20,194, forward strand.
ACTATTTTTAAAGAGCCTGCACCATCAAGTCTTGCACCTTCGTAAAGCGACTGAGGAACATTTGCAAGTCCTGCCGTAAACAAAATCACGCAAAAACCGCAGTATTTCCATACATAAATGAAAATTATCATAACCATAGAAAAGCCGGAATTAAAAAACTCAACCGTGTTTAGACCAAAAGAATTCAGCAGTCCGTTAATTGCACCATAGTCATCAAATATCACCTGCCACACACATATTAGTGAGGCAATAGGAACTACAACAGGAATAAGCAAGGCACTTCTGAAAAATGATGAAATTTTCTTAAAAGAATTAAGAAACAGTGCAATCAGAAAAGAAACTGCCATTAAAATCGGTATTGCGGCAACCGTAAATATAGCCGTATTTTTCAGTGCCAACAAGAAGGTGTTGTTCTGAAACAGTTGTATGTAATTTGTGATACCAACAAAGGTATTGCCTATGTACAGACTTTTTACAAAGCAAATTATGTACGGCACAATATAGAAAACTGCTATACCTGCAAAGGATGGCAGGATAAACAGAAAGGCAATTAAGTGTTCTTTTCGTTTTCTTGTCATAAATATCAGTCCTAAATAATGTTATCTTGTCCATTCCAAAGTTGATAATAATATCCCTTTTGATTCAATAAATCTCTGTGATTTCCGGTTTCAACTATCTGACCATTTCTGAATACAAAAATTCTGTCGCAATCCTTTATTGTACTTAATCTATGTGCGATAATTATTGTCGTCATATTCTTTGAAAAATTGTTTATAGTTTTTTCGATAGATCTTTCGGTAACATAATCAAGGTTACTTGTAGCTTCATCCATTATTAAAATTTCAGGTTTTTTCAATAAAGCTCTCGCTATGGCAAGCCTTTGTTTTTGCCCGCCTGATAGGTTTTTACCGTTTTCTTCAATTCTGGTGTTAAATTTTAAAGGTAAGCTGTTAATATATTCTTCAAGCTCGCATATCTTACACACTTGTGATATATCATTATCATTTGCATCTGAATTGCCAAACAACAAATTTTCTCTTATTGTTCCACTGAAAAGAAAAGTATTTTGCGATATGTAAGAAATATTATTTCTTATCTGATTTATTGAAAATTCTTTTATATCAACGGTATCGAGCTTAATACTTCCCTTTTCCTGCTCATATAACCTTACTAATAATTTAGCCAAAGTAGTTTTGCCTGAGCCGCTCTCACCAACAAATGCTATTTTTTCTCCACGATGAATTTCCAAATTAATGTTTCTTAGTACAAGATTTCTTGTGCCATATCTAAAATCTAAATTTGAAATTGAAATCTTATCAAACCTAATTTTATTATCTGTTTGGTTTTGTTCATCATTATGCTCAGGTGTTATATCCAAAATTTCTCCTAATCTATCCGCCGCAACAACAGCAGTCTGAATGCTTGGCTGAAGATTAATTAAATTTTTTATTGGCTCGATAAAATAACCTAAAAGTGCATTAAAAGTTATTAGTTCACCGAGTGTTAGTTCTCCCTTAATAACATACGCAGCGCCAACCCAAACAATGACAAGTTCTCCTACAACTGCAACAAACATAGTTACTGTTTGTTGACTAAGAGATAGTATACCTCCATTAAAAACCTTTTTTAAAAATTTCCTATATAATTTGTCAGTCTTAACTTTTTCATTTTTCTCCTGATTAAAGGCTTTAATTGTTTCAATACCGTTTATTGTTTCAACAAATTGGGATGTAACCTTAGAATTCATTTCCATTATTTTTCTGTTAATTTTTTTGATTGGATTATTGTATATAAGAACTATTATTCCATATAAAATCAACATAACTACAGAAATCAGGAATAAAAGCCTGTTACAATTGAATAAAACTACTGCGCCTACTACTGCCATAATAGTATCCATCATAATAGTTAATGACGCTTCCGATACAATATCTCTTATGCTTGAAGCGTCATTAAATCTGGAAATAATTTCACCGGTATCACGCATAGAATAAAACTTCATAGGCAAAATCAAAGCATGATTATAATATCCAAGCATAATAGGAATATCAATGTTTTGCTCTAATTTTACTATTAAAAAACCTCTTAAAAAATTTAAACCTATCTGCACTAAGAACAAACACAAAGTAATAATGGACACATAATTAAGCATTTCTATCGAAAGGCTTGGAACTATATTATCCATTAAAACCTGATAATAAAAAGAAGTTATAATGCCTATTGAGGTCAGTATCATGGACAGAATAAAAATCCTTAATAAAAGCCATTTTTGCGAAATAAGCAAACGAAAAAAACTAGATAAAGTACTCTCTTTTTTATTACCTCTTTGGGATTTTTCAGTTGGTGCAATAAGAATTAGAACATTGGTCCATATTTTAAGAAAATCGTCCTTTTTGTACCTTACAATCCCCTTTGCAGGGTCAGAAACTACTACAGTATTATCTTTTATTTTAGTAATAACCACATAATGAAGCAAGGTATTGTCAATCACCACATGAGCAATAGCAGGCAAGGGCAATTTTTGATTTAATGCACTTTTACTTGCTTCAACAACCTTTTGCTCAAACCCATAGTGTTCAATTACCTTTACAAGTCCGTATGCACTTGTTCCCTGACGGTCTGTACCAGCTATATCTCGTATTTTTGCTATTGAAACTTTTAAACCGTATTTTCTAAAAATTGCGGCTAAGCAAGCCGGACCG
>CAYRTG010000030.1:0-19901 GCA_964427365.1 uncultured Ruminococcus sp.
CGATATTTTATAAATTAAGCGAACAATCCATATATTGAAAATTGTTCGCTTAATATTTTTAACTGTATTTTCTTATTTTTAAGTATATTCCCATACTGTGGGCAATCCTTTTGCATTCTTCAATATCCTCAGCGGGAATAGTGTCGACTATTGAAAATTGAGTATGCCGGAAATAATTTTTTGATTCCTTTGCAAATTTAAGCATAGCATCATAAGCATTTTTAAATATTGGTCTGCAAACCTCATTATACTTTTCCGCAGTGCAGGTATTTAAGCTTATGGAAACTGAATCTATATACTGTGATAATTCCTTTGCAATCGGCTTTTTATTAATTAAATCGCCTAAACCGTTAGTGTTTAATCTCAGCTTTATTTCAGGGTGCTTTGCTTTTACATACCTTGCTGTTTCAATAAGATTTTCCAGGGCATTGGTAGGCTCTCCGTATCCGCAGAATACAAGCTCATTATAGCCGGTGAAATCGAACTCATCCACAGCCTTTTTTATTTCCTCAATAGAAGGGTCAGTTTTATGCCATAGAGTTTTTGAACTGCCTACAGCATCCTTATTCTGACGAATACAAAAGCTGCAGCGGCAAGGACATTTGTTTGTGAGATTAGCATAAATGTTATCTTTATAAACGTAAAGTATATCAGCCATAGTGATAGCCCCCTATTTATAGTTTGATTTTTTCTTTAAACTTCATTGTATCTAATGCAGTTCCGAGAACAAGGTAGATTATTGCACCAACCAAAGGTTGAATCCAGCAGGCTGGCAATTCTGCAACAGCACTTGCCCAGTCATACAACAAAGAATTTGCTATAAAATAACCAAAAACTGTAACAGCGCTTGTTGGAATAAGCATAAGAGATGTTGAAACGGTAATTATTTTATTATCTTTGCTTCTTTTTTTCAAGTAGTATCTTGCAATTATAAACGGAACAACATTTAATGCTTTAATAATTGCAGTGGGGATTGCCCAATGTGGATAGCCTGCAATCAAATCTGCAAGCCCTCCTCCGATAGCGGCAGAAACAAGTCCATACGGTGCCGGTAATACACAGGCAGCTAAATAAATCATAGAATCACCTGCATGGGTATATCCAAGCAGTGATGGAATTTTAATAAAAGCAGTTGTAACCGCAATAAGTGCAGAAAACATTGCGCTTATTACCAAAAGCTTGATTGTTGAAGCAGAGGTTGAACTGTAACTCATAAAATTATCTCCTTATAACAACATTGATAAATGCTTTTCAAATTCAATGCCGTCGTTTCGGTCAGTTACTACATTAAGTGTGTCTTTTAATGATGCTTCAATAAAGCTGACCGCTTTGCTTATAGTTGTATTTAAATCTTCACCTCTAAGCAAACCGGCAAATACAACAGAGGCAAATAAGTCCCCGGTACCTGAGTAGCTTTTACCTATCATAGGTGATTTTATGGTAAATATATCTTTCCTTGTAACAGCCATATTACAGACCTGAGAAATGCCCTTAATGTTTTGAATAATTCCTGTAATAACAGCAGCCTTTACATCGTAAAGTTCAATAAGCTTATTTCCCAGTGCCTTTATAGTTTCAAGGTAATTAAAATTTTCCACGTTACTTGTGATTTTATCATAATCGCAGTCACAAAGAATACAACATTCCGTAAGATTAGGTGTGATAATATGAGCCTTTGAAACAAGCTTTTTCATTTTTTCTGCAAGTGCGTCAGTAAAAAGTCTGTATTTTCTGCCATTGTCTCCCATAACCGGGTCAACCATAATCAGAGTATCCGGTTTTTTAAATTCCTTGATAAATTCAAGAATAAAATCTACCTGCTTTTCATTAGACAGAAAGCCTGTGTATATTCCGTCAGGTTCAAAGCCTAGGGATTTCCATTGAGTGATATAGTTGGACAGCTTATCAGAAAAATCATCACAGTAAAAGCTGGGGTAGCCGGTTTGATTTGTAAAAACAGCAGTGGGCATAGGGCAGGGCTGAACTCCCATAATAGAAAGCACAGCAATTGATGCTGTAAGAGAACATTTACCCAATCCTGAAAGGTCATTAATAAGCACAGCTTTTTTTGTCATAATATCACCCCACCAAGGTTTACCTGCAAATATGAAAGCATTATACAATAAATAAATGTCTTTTTAAATAGACAATTTTAACAAATTTTAAGCGGACAGTTTATTTTAAGATATAACTTATGCAATGATGTTTCCCGTTTCTAAAGCGGTGGGTGTCATTCACTGTCTCAGTGAAAGTTATAATCTCCCACTGAGGCAGTGAGAAGCTAATGTTACCATCTCAGTTGCAATTTGCCGCAAGCTCCATTTCAAGCAGGCTTGCCGGAGCGTTACTCCGATTTAAACCATTGCTACTGCAAAACAAATACAAAAAAGAACTGCTCATATGAACAGCTCTTAATATGTTATATGTTTTTTAAAAATTGAAGATAATTATCAAACATCAACTTCTTTAATAAGGTTAAATTCTCTTATAATTTCATTGCTTGGTTTTTTTGTACAAAGTGAAACGATTACCATAAGAACAAGCGCAACAGGAAAACCAACCGCAAGAGAGTAAAGTCCTGTAACTGAACCTAAGGTAGCACTGTTTACAAGTGGAATGTAGTCCCAAAGAATTACAGTTACCGCACCGCTTATCATACCTGCCATTGCACCTGCAGCGTTACTGCGTTTCCAGAATAAAGCAAGAAGTACAACAGGACCAAAAGCTGCACCAAAGCCTGCCCAAGCGTCAGAAACAAGGGCCATAATACTTGAATCAGGATCAAGAGCAATATAAAATGCAATAACTGCAATAACTGCAACAGCAATTCTTCCTACATTAAGAGAGCTTTTTTCAGAAGCGTTTTTCTTTATAACGCCCTTGTACATATCCTCTGAAATAGCAGAAGCTGTAACAAGAAGCTGACTGTCGGCAGTACTCATAATGGCCGCTAAGATACCGCAAAGGAAAATACCGCCAATGAAAATCATAATTCCGTTTGAGCTGAATATCTGCTGAATCATACGAATAAACACAGTTTCGCTTGTAGCAGAATCTAAAGTTGTTGTTAAGAAAGCTCTGCCGAATAAACCTACTAGAATTGATGCAATAAATGCAAGTGTAACCCAAGTAATGGCAACCTTTCTGGACTTTTTAACCTCGCTTTGGTTCTTAATAGCCATAAATCTTACGAGGATATGTGGCATACCAAAGTATCCTAAGCCCCAAGCAAGACTTGAAATAACAGATGTTGCAGTAATTGGTTCACCGTTTTCATAGAATAGGTTAAGGAAGTTTGTAGGGTCGGTAACGCCATTCTGAATTAATGCTCCGCTGTATGAATTACTGTATGTAAGAATACCGTAAGCAATAATAGGAACAGTAAGGAATGCAACCAGCACAAGCATACCCTGAATGAAGTCAGTAGTACAAACTGCTCTAAATCCGCCCATAAATGTATAAATGAGAATAACTACAGAGGCAACTATAAGACCTATAACGTAAATCTGGCGATAATTTTCGTCATTGCCGAAAAGTGTAGCAAAAAGCTTAGCTCCGCTTGAAAAAGCAGATGCAGTATAAACAGCAAAGAAAATCGTAATAATAACCGCAGACACTAACTTTAAAGAGCCTTTACTTCTGAAACGATTGTCAAAGAAGCTTGGAATTGTAAGACTGTTTCCTGCAATTATTGTGTACTTTCTGAGTCTTGAAGAAACTAAGAACCAATTAAGCACCGTACCGATAAACAGTCCTATAGCAATCCATACCTGACCTGTACCGGCAAGGTAAATAGAACCCGGAAGTCCCATGAGAAGCCAGCCGCTCATATCAGAAGCTTCCGCAGATAAGGCTGCTGTCCAGCCTCCGAGGTTACGACCGCCAAGAAAGTAATCCTCGTTGTTTTTAGTACCTTTTGAGTAATAAATGCCTATTAAAATCATAACTACCATATAAAAGGCAAAGGCACTTAGCATTATAATGTTTGATGAATTAAACAACATTGTCCCCCTAATTTTTATTTTATTAAGATAATCAAATAAAATTCCCCAACAATTACTAATTATATCACAGCTTTAATTCTTTAGCAAGTAAAAGTGTTCATAAAATAAATTTACGAAATAATTTACGAATAATTCTACTGTTGCATTTACTTTGAGAATTTACTGAATTTACTAATATTAGGTTATTTTCATTAATAGCATTGATTTAAAAGCCGTTTGGTGGTAAAATTATAAAAGTATATATTGTTATTTATCCGAAAGGTTTGACATAAATGGATGTAATAAAACGCACATGGGCAGAAATCTCGCTTGACAATGCTGAGAAGAATTTTAAAGAAATTCAAAGGCAAGTTGGTACTACCGCAGTTTGTTGTGTAATAAAGGCAGACGGATATGGTCATGGGGCAACAGAGCTTGCCAAATTATATGTAAAGCTTGGAGCAAATTACTTTGCGGTAAGTAATATTGATGAAGCTAAGGAACTTCGTAACGACGGTGTAAAACTGCCTATTGTTATACTGGGATATACAGATGTTAAATTTGCACCTGACCTTGCAGAATATAATATTGAGCAGACTATTTATTCCGGTGAATACGGAAACGCTCTTAATGAAGAATGTTCAAAACATAATGTAAAGGTTAAAATCCATATTAAAGTTGACTCAGGAATGTCACGAATCGGCTTTATGTGTCAGGAGTTTCCAAGAGATAATAATTCTGTTGAAGAAATATACAACGTCTGTAATCTGAAAAATCTTAAGCCTACAGGAATTTTTACCCACTTCTGTGTGTCAGACGAAGGCACAGAAGGACAAGAATTTACAGAAAAGCAGTACCTTAACTTTTCAAATACCGTAGCAATGCTTAAAGAAAAGGAAATGAGTTTTCCGGTAGTCCATTGTTCAAATTCAGGGGCAATTGAGGATTATCCCAATACCTACAATTCTATGGTACGTGCAGGGATTGTTTTATACGGATTTAATCCCTCGGATAAAATCAGAAATAAACTGAACTTAATTCCTGTAATGACTGTAAAGTCAACAATTGCACATATTAAAACTATCGAAAAAGGGACTTCTGTTTCCTATGGCAGAACTTTTGTAGCAGATAAACAAATGAAAGTTGCCACAGTCCCTATAGGATATGCCGACGGCTATGTTCGTGGATATGCTAAAGAAGGCTATATGGTAGTGAATGGCAGAAAAGCTAAAATTATCGGAAGAATATGTATGGATCAGACAATGATTGATGTTAGTCATATAGATAATATAAAAATCGGTGACGAGGTTATAGTTTTCGGTACAGGTGAAAAAGGCGAGCAAACCGCCAAAGATCTTGCAAGGTTAAATGATACCATTGATTATGAGGTAATATGTACAGTTTCAAAGCGTGTACCACGATACTATACAAAGGACGGACAAATTACGAAAGTGATGTATAAACTATGAACATACTTGTTGTAGATGGAAACAGCATATTAAACCGAGCATTTTACGGAATACGTCCCCTGACTACAAAAAGCGGACAGCCTACAAATGCTATCTATGGTTTTATAACAATGCTTGAAAAAATAAAAGCTGATACAAAGCCTGACAGAGTTGCAATAGCTTTTGACTTAAAAGCAAAAACATTTCGACATAAATCCTATGCCGGCTATAAGTCAAACCGCAAGGGAATGCCGGAAGAGTTAGCTATGCAGCTTGAGCCTTTAAAAACACTCCTTACACTTTTGGGCTACACCTTGGTAACCTGTGAGGGCTATGAAGCTGATGATATATTAGGTACACTTTCTCTTGCGGCAGAAAAGCAGGGACATAAGTGCTTTATAGCTACCGGCGACAGAGATTCTCTCCAACTTGTATCAGACAACGTAACAGTAGATTTAGCATCAAACAAAGCTAATATTTTCTATACACCTGAAAAAATTATGGAGGATTACGGAGTAACCCCCCCTCAGCTTATTGACATAAAAGCAATTCAGGGAGATTCATCGGACTGTATCCCCGGTGTGGCAGGAATAGGACCAAAGGGCGCCGGAGATTTAATTCAGCGTTTTAACAATCTTGATTATATATATGAAAATATTGATACAATTGATGTTAAAGAGGGAATCCGCAAAAAGCTTATAGCAGATAAAGACAATGCATTTATGAGCCGTATGCTTGGTGAAATACGCAGAGATATACCCATCGACACGGATTTTGACAGTTATAAGGTAGTTGTTGAAAATCCTGATTCAGCAATAAGATTTATGGGTTCTTTAGAGCTTTTTAAAATTATAGAAAAGCTTGATTTAAAATCTGAAAAGCCAATGCAAGAAAAACAAGATATTTCAATTCCTAAGAAAAAAATAGCGTTTGAAGAAGTTAAAAATATTTCTGCAAAAGAATTATATTTTATTGCAGAATATGAAGATAACAGAATTGCTTTAATAATTGCCTATGATAAGAAGGTTTTAAAGCTTTCCGATACTGAAAAAATACAGTCACTGCTTACTAATGAGAAACTAAGCAAATACACATTTGACAGTAAACCTCTGTTTGCTTATGCTGATAAAAATGGATTTGAAATCAAGGGTTTAAAAACAGATTTGCTTTTAGGAGCATATTTATTACAGCCCTCTTCATCTTCATATAGCTTAAATAAGCTTTGCGTTTCATATCTTCTTGATTTACCCCAAATAGATTTGCCTGATGAAACCACAGAAGAAATCCAAAAATCCAAAAAAGATATTTCTAATAAAGAATTATATTCAGCAGTTTATCTTATGCCTTTGCTAACAAAGAAACTTCTCAAGGAACTTTGTGAAAAAGGAATGGATAAGCTTCTTTCAGAGGTTGAACTGCCCCTTGCAAATGTCCTTGCTAAAATGGAAAATATAGGTTTTTCCGTTGATAGAAATGGCATAGAATCTTATGGCGAAATAATAGGGAAGCAGATAAAAACTCTTGAACAGGATATTTACAATCAGGTTGGATATGAATTTAACATTAATTCACCAAAACAGCTTGGAATTGCACTGTTTGAAGATATGGGACTTCCCTGTAAAAAGAAAACAAAAAGCGGCTATTCTACAAACGCTGATGTACTTGAAGGATTAAGATACAGCTATCCTGTAGTTGACATGGTGCTTAACTACCGTACCCTTGCAAAACTTAAGTCTACCTATTGTGACGGACTTCTCAAAGTAATCGGAGAGGACGGACGTATTCATTCAAACTTCAATCAGACAGAAACCCGAACCGGCAGAATAAGTTCCACAGAGCCTAATTTGCAAAACATTCCCGTACGTACAGAACTTGGAAGAGAAATGCGTAAATTTTTTGTAGCAAGAGAGGGATGGGTACTTGTAGACGCTGATTATAGCCAAATTGAGCTTAGGGTTCTTGCCCATATTTCAAATGATAAAAATATGATACAAGGCTTTGTAGATAATGAAGATATCCACGCAATCACAGCTTCGCAGGTGTTTAATATGCCCATTGAAATGGTTACACCCGTTATGCGTAGCAGAGCAAAAGCGGTAAACTTCGGAATCGTTTACGGAATAGGTGCATTTTCACTGGCAAAGGATATTAAGGTTACAAATAAAGAAGCCGCAAATTACATTAAATCCTACCTTGACCACTACAGCGGTGTTGACGAATATATGAAGCAGGTTGTAGAACAAGCTAAGAAAACAGGCTATGCAGTTACAATGTTTGGCAGACGTCGTTATCTTCCTGAGCTTACAACGGGCAACCATATGACGAGGGCCTTTGGAGAGCGTGTGGCACGTAATATGCCTATACAGGGAACAGCAGCGGATATTATTAAAATTGCTATGGTAAATGTTGATAATCGTATTAAGGAAGAAAATCTCCATGCACGTTTGATTTTACAGGTTCACGATGAGTTGATTGTGGAAGCCCCACAGGATGAGGCAATGAGAACTGCAATGCTTTTACAGGAAGAAATGGAAAAGGCAGTAAGCTTAAGCGTACCTCTTGTAGCAGAAGCCTCAGTGGGAAAAACTTGGTATGATGCAAAGGGATAAGTTATGAAAAACATTTTATTTGTATGTACAGGCAACACCTGTCGAAGTCCCATGGCACAGGGAATATGTCAAAAAATAGCTAAGGCAAGAAACATTAATATAAATGTTAAAAGTGCAGGAATATCAACTATCAGCGGATTGCCTGTGGCAGAAAACGCAATTTCAGTTTGCAAAGAAATCGGTGTTGATATTAAAGACTTTCGTACAACATTTATTGGAGAAATAAACCTTTACGACTTTGACCACATATTTGTCATGGCAAATTCCCACAAAATTCAGATGTTAAGTTTAGGCATAGATAAAGAAAAGGTTTCGGTTCTTGCAGAAGACCGGGGAGGAATTTCCGACCCATACGGAGGAGATTTAACCACCTACCGAAAATGCAGAGATGAAATATACAGTGAAATAGAAAATTCTATTAAGGAATTATGATAATAAGAGAAATGATTTTAGAGGATATAAAAAGTGTAGCAGAAATAGAGAGTCTGTCATTTACTCACCCTTGGAGTGCGGACAATCTAAGAGAATCCTTAAATAGTTGCTGCAATCACTTTTATATCTCTCAAAAGGAAAATAAGGTTGTAGGATATATAGGTTTTACCGTAGCCGCAGATGAGGTATATATTCTTAATGTTGCAGTACACCCTGATTTTCAAGGTCAGGGTATTGGTAAAGCACTTGTTGAAAAAACCTTAAATTACGGTCTGAAAAACAGCCTTGCTTTTGTAACCTTAGAGGTGAGAGAGTCCAACATAAAAGCCATTAACCTTTATTCACATTTTGGTTTTGAAAGTGTGGGAAAACGTAAAAGCTATTACAGCAATCCCAAAGAGGATGCTATACTTATGACCAGATATTTTAGTTCTGAAAAGGAATAATAATTATGAAGATTTTATCTATAGAAAGCTCATGTGACGAAACCGCAGCGGCAGTAGTTGAAAATGGAAGAAAAGAGTTAAGCTCGGTAATTGCCTCACAGGTTGAGGAACATAAGCTTTACGGTGGCGTTGTACCGGAAATTGCTTCACGTCGTCATGCAGAGGCTATAGTACCTGTAGTAAAGCAGGCACTAAATGATGCGCAGTGCTCAATGGATAATATTGAAGCCATTGCAGTAACTCATGCACCGGGGCTAATCGGAGCCCTTTTGGTAGGGGTTAATTTTGCAAAAGGACTTTCAATGGCAACAAACAAGCCCCTTATACCTACGCATCACTTAAGAGGACATATAGCTTCCAATTATGTTTCTAATCCGGAATTAACACCGCCTTTTCTTTGCTTGGTTGTAAGCGGGGCTCACAGCCATATTGTGCTGGTTGAAGACTATACTAAAATGAAAATTATAGGTCGAACTCGTGATGACGCAGCAGGAGAGTGTTTTGATAAAGCCGCACGTGCTATGGGAATGGCTTATCCGGGAGGAATTGCACTTGATAAAATTGCAGAGGACGGCAATCCATATGCCTTTAAATTCCCACGTCCCGTTATTAATAAAGCACCTTATGATTATAGCTTTTCAGGATTAAAAACGGCAGTAATCAATCTTATACACAATATGGAACAACGTGGGGAAGGATTTTCAAAAGCAGATATTTGTGCAAGCTTCCGCTTTGCAGTTGTAGATTTACTCGTAACCAAATTTATGAAGGCTGCAGAAGATTACCAAATTAAAACATTAGCAATAGCAGGGGGAGTATCTGCAAATTCCTTGTTAAGAAGTCGTTTGCGGCAGGAGTGCAGGGAACGCGGATTTGATTTTTACCTGCCTGATAAAAACCTTTGTACAGACAATGCAGTTATGATAGGCTCACAAGGATATTATGAATATTTAAGCGGAAATATTGCAGACCTTAGCCTTAATGCAGTTGCAACATTGCCTATAGATTACCGCTAAAAGGCAAATTGAGAGGAATTTTAATGAAAAGAATAGTATCACTTTTTTTGTCTTTGGTATTAGTACTACTTGTTTTTACAGGTTGCTCATATGATAAAAAAGAAAATACTGCTTTAAATGCTGAAACATCGGTTGTTACATCTGATGAAAGGAATAATATTAAAGAAGTAAAGCTGACAAATTGTTATGACTATTTATCCGATAAAAATCAACGTGAATGTTATAAGGATGTACTGCGTAATACAACAGAGTTTACGTCCAAAATCAGCTCCGGCAGATACCTTATGAAACCTGTTAATATTGAGAAATACAACCTTTCCGCAAAGGAAATTTCAATGATTGTTGACGGAGTATTAGGTGACAATCCGCAGATTTTCTGGATTGATTTAGACTATACCTACATAACGGAAAATTCAGTTATTACAGAAGTTCAGCTTTATTCTGTAATGACAGAAAGTCAGTATATTAAATGTGAAAAGCAGCTTAATAAAAAGGTTAAAAAGTTCGTTAATTCTGTAAAAGAAAATAAAACAGACTTTGAAAAGGAGCTGGCAGCTCATGATTTTGTTATAAAAAGCTGTGAGTATGAAAGCAATTTTCACGATTCTGACAGCGAACCATATACAGCCTACGGAGCGCTGGTATCTAAAAGAGCAGTATGTCAGGGTTACACTAAAGCTTTTCAGCTTTTGCTGTCCAAGGTTGGAATAAACAGCATAAATATTTCAGGTGTTTCTGAAAAACAAAATCATATATGGAATGCAGTATTTATTGAAAATGATTGGTATTACGTAGATATAACATGGAACGATAATAATATGCATAATCTTTCTTATGATTATTTTAACATAACAACAAAACAGCTTAAGAAAGACCATACAATAAATCCTGAATTTAACAGCGTGGAAAGTGAAGATTCAGAAGAGATGTCTTTGAATTTTTATATTCCTAAGTGTACAAGTGTGGAATATAACTACTACTATAAATTCGGTTCTCATTTAGATGATATAAATAATAATACTCTTGCAGAGGATTTAGCAAAAACTGCGGACAGAGGAGAGGAGTATTTCCATATATATGTTAATCCCGATACAATGAATTACACAATGACATATGATCAGCTTTTTTCAGATACTTATTATGGATTTGCCAATTATATTTTTAAAGCAAACAAACTTACAGAAATAAGGGATTTAAACACAACAGTTTCTATATATAAAAACAGAAATGCAAATGTAATAACAGTTAAACTAAATTATAAGTAGGAGCGCCTATGAATTACGATACTCAAAAATTCAGACTATTAAAAAACGAAGAAATAGCCGCAGGCATTTTTGATTGGACAGTTGAAAACAAAGAGCTTTCTTCTCTTGCAAAATGCGGACAGTTCGCACATATTAAGGTACCGGGCAAAATGCTGAGAAGACCAATTTCGATTTGTGATGCAACTGACACAACCCTCAGACTTGTATTTCAGGTTAAAGGTGAGGGAACGGAAATTATGTCCCGGATGAAAGAGGGAGAAAATGTAGAAATTCTTGCACCTTTAGGTAATGGTTTCAAAGTTAACAAGGGTAAAAAGTATTGTTTTATAGGCGGAGGAATAGGAGTTCCTCCAATGCTGTATGCCGCAAAACAGTCTGAAAAGCCATTTGTTATAACAGGGTTCAGAAATAAAGACCTTGTTATATTACAGGAAGATTTCAAATCAATAGGTGTGGATTTAGTGCTTACTACTGATGACGGCAGCGCAGGAATTCACGGCTTTGTAACAGATGTACTTAAGAATCATCTGTGGGAAGTTGACGAAGTGTGTGCCTGTGGCCCAATCCCAATGCTTAAAGCAATTAAAGAGGTTTGTAAAGGCAAGGTTCCTTGTCAGATTTCTCTGGAGGAAAGGATGGGCTGCGGAATAGGCGCATGCCTTGTATGTGCTTGTAAAACCAATATTAACGGTGAAGAGGGTTACACTCATGTATGCAAAGATGGTCCTGTATACAATGCTGAGGAGGTTGTTTTATAATGGCAGATTTAGGAGTAAATATTTGCGGAGTTAACTTTAATAATCTCCTTATTGCAGCATCAGGAACCTTTGGATTTGGACGGGAGTTTTCTGAATTTTATCATCTTAACACCTTAGGGGGTATTTCTTGCAAAGGTATCACCCTTAAAAAGCGTGACGGAAATCCGCCGCCTCGAATTGCAGAAACCTGTGGAGGAATTCTTAACGCAGTAGGTTTGCAGAATCCGGGAGTTGACCATTTCATAGAAAAGGATTTGCCTTGGTTAAAAAAGCAGAACACAGTAATAATTGCAAATATTGCAGGCAATACTCCCGAAGAATATTGCCTGATGGCAGAAAAGCTTTCAGACACAGACGTGGATTTTATTGAGTTAAACATTAGTTGTCCTAACGTTAAAAGCGGCGGTGTTCAATTTGGCACAAGCTGTGAGTCAGTTGGAGCAATAACAAATGCCGTAAAAAAACATTGCAAAAAGCCTCTTATGGTTAAACTAAGCCCAAATGTAACGGATATTGCAGAAATTGCAAAGTCTGCTGAGTTTTATGGTGCAGATGTAATTTCTATGATAAACACCCTGACAGGAATGAGAATTGATATAAATACAGGCAGACCGATTATTCATAATAATACAGGAGGTATGAGCGGTCCGGCAGTATTCCCTGTAGCCGTACGTATGGTATGGCAGGCAGCAAATGCCGTGAAAATTCCAATTGTAGGAATGGGTGGCATTTCAAAATGGCAGGACGCAGTTGAAATGCTTATGGCAGGTGCAACAGCTTTGCAGATTGGAACGGTATTGTTCAATGACCCGTATGCACCTGTTAAAATTAATAAAGGACTTAGTGATTTTCTTGATAAAAAAGGTATGAAGTCTGTAACTGAACTTACAGGTACAGTCCGCCCTTGGTAAAGAAAAAGACTGATAAAATATTCAAAATTTGCCATACTATTACTGGTGATTAGTATGGATTTTATAAAAGTGCTTTTGTCAACAATAGGGGCAATTGTTGTGTTATTCCTTTTGTCAAAGCTAATAGGTAATAAGCAGATAAGTCAACTTAATATGTTTGACTATATTAACGGCATAACAATAGGCTCAATAGCAGCTGAAATGGCTGTTTCACCTGATGATGTTTTAGAACCTTTGGTAGCAATGGTTATCTTTGGAGTAGTAGGGTGGGGGTTGTCTGTTATATCTTATAAAAGTTCTAAAGCCCGTAGGATTATTACAGGAAAAGCCGTATTGCTTTATGATAAAAACAAGCTTTACAAAGAGAATTTTAAAAAGGCAAATATTGATATTGATGAGTTTCTTGCTCAGCTTAGGTCACAGGGCTATTTTTACCTTGAAGATATAGAAACGGCAATTTTAGAGGCAAGCGGAGAAATCAGCGTTCTTCCAAAAGCTGAAAAACGCCCTTGTACTCCTTCGGATTTAGCCTTAGCAGTTCCTTCTGTCAGACCGGAGGTAAATGTTATTATTGATGGCGATATTTTGCTGAAAAATTTGAAATATACGGGGAATAATGAAAATTGGCTTGATAAAAAGTTAAAAAATGCTAAAATAAATGTTGCGGATGTTTTTCTTGCAACGGTAAACAGTGACAATGAGGTTACCATTTATAAGAAAAACTTTGAAAAAATAGATAACGATATTTTTAAATAATGGGGTTATTCCCCGTACATAAAGGACTGGATATGATAATACTTGCAGTAGATTTAGGTAAGGCTCGAACAGGTCTTGCAGTATGTGACAAAACTGAATTTCTTGCGTCGCCTTTAGCACAGATAAGCGAAAAAAACTCTGAAATACTTTTAAATAAGGTTGCAGATGTAGCCTTGGCAAAGGAAGTGGAGCTGATTGTTGTAGGACTGCCTAAAAATATGGACGGCACTGAGGGTGAGTCGGCTCAGTATTCCAGAGAATTTGGTAAAAAGCTAAAAGAAAAAACAGGTATTGATGTAAAAATGCAGGATGAACGCGGTACTACAATAACTGCTCATAAATACCTTAATGCAACCAATACCCGAGGGAAAAAACGTAAAAATATTGTAGATTCTATAGCTGCAACTATAATATTACAAAATTTTTTGGACAGCAGAAAGTTTTAAATGAAGTTGAAATTAACATATGAAAGGATGATTATTATGAAATTCAAATTTAAAGGACTTGTTTCAATTGGACTGTGTCTGCTTATTGCAGTAAGCACATTTACGGGTTTTCCAATTTCACAGACGTCAACTGATGTTTATGCTGTAACTGCAAATAAAGCAGAAACATCAGCAAATGAATACGGCTTGCTTGATGATGTTGAAGGCGGACTTATCCTCCATTGCTGGTGCTGGAGTTTCAATACAATCAAAAATAATCTTGCGAAAATTGCAGAAGCAGGTTATACAGCAGTACAGACCTCGCCTATTTCAAAATGTGTAGTTGGTGATAACGGCGGAATGGAACTTAACGGCAGTGGTAAATGGTACTACCACTATCAGCCGACTGCTTACACTATAGGTAACTATCAGCTTGGTACAGAAGCAGAGTTCAAAGCTTTGTGTCAGGAGGCAGATTCCTATGGCATTAAGGTTATTGCTGATGTAGTTGCAAACCATACTACCACAGACAAAAATGCAGTTGACAGTAGCCTAAAAAATATTTCCGGCGGACTTTATCACAACAAGGGCAGCGGAATCAGCTATGCAAACAGAGAAGAGGTTACACAGAAAGACTTAATCGGTCTACCTGATTTAAATACCCAGAACACAAATGTGCAGAATGTAATTCTTAATTTCTTAAAGCAGGCAGTAGAAGATGGTGCGGACGGTTTCCGTTATGATGCAGCAAAGCACATTGAACTTCCCGATGATGATGCCTCATATGCAAGCAACTTTTGGCCTGTAGTTCTTAACAATGGTTCATCATTCCAATATGGTGAAATTCTTGAAGACCAGTACGGCACAGCGCGTTCAAAAGCATATTCAGAGTTAATGCACGTAACAGCATCAAGCTATGGCTATAAGCTTCGTGAACAGATTACGGCACGTTCACTTACAGCCTCAGATATGTCAAGGTATTATGTAACAGGTGTTAATTCCGATAGGCTTGTAACTTGGGTTGAGTCCCATGATAACTATTGTGACGACGGCACTTGGAGAGATATAAGCAATACTCAGATTCGTTTGTGCTGGGCAATTGCAGTAGCACAGGGTGATACAACATCTCTGTTTTTTAACCGTCCTAACGGTAGTTCCTCATCATCACAATGGGGCAATAATAAAATCGGTGTAACCGGCGACAGCAACTATTACGATGATGAAGTTGTTGCAGTAAATAAGTTCCACAACGCAATGTACGGGCAAGATAAGGAGCTTAAAAACCTTAACGGAGATGCTGCTGTTCTTATGATTTCTCGTGGTAATTCCGGTGTTGTGATTGTAAATGACAGCCAAAATGAAGTTTTGGTAAATACAGATACAACACTTAATGACGGTACATATACCGACTATGCTCACGGCAAAACATTCACAGTAACAAACGGTATACTTGAAGGTACAGTAGGCAAAGAACAGATTGCCGTTCTTTATACTGACAATGTTACTCATGATCCTTCTGTTTCAATTTCATACAACGGAAACAATGCCGGCGGTGAATTCTATGACTTGGCAGAAGTTACTTTGAAATCAAACTACACAACATCAGCATATTATCAGATAAATAACGGTACAAAAATTTCATTCGACAGTGGTGCCGTAATTACAATCGGTGCTGATATTTCGGAAGGTGAAAGTGTAACACTTACGCTTACAGCAACCGGCGCAGAGGGAACAAATCCTGTCTCTAAGACATATATTTTTACAAAAGCTGCAAAGCCGCAAATGGAAGGCACAACAGTCGTTTACTATGATAACTCACAAACTAATTGGGATGAGGTTTACTTGTATGCATATCGTAACAATGGCAGTCAGAAAAATTCCGATTGGCCGGGACAACCAATGACAGACCTTGGCGATAACCTGTGGGGATATGCGATTGATGAAAGCTGGAGTGACGCTTACGTTATTTTCAACAATAACAATCAAGGTCAGCAGGAGCCAAATGGAGAGGGCTACACTATTAATAAAGGGGAAAGTAAAATTTTTAAGGACGGCGCTTGGATAACCTACACAGCATCACCGAGTCCAACGGTTTCTGTAACAACAGCACCAACAACCACCCCGATTGTAACAACTGCCCCGCAACCAACTGAAAAGCCTGTACTGTATGGCGATGCAAATTGTGACGGAGCAATTACAATTATGGATGTAACAGCTATACAAAAACATCTTGCGGAAATTACAACATTATCTGCAAAAGGATTTATTTTAGCAAAGGTTAACGGAGGTTCATCTCTGTCAATTAAAGACGCAACCTGTATCAGTAAGCATCTTGTGGGAATGTCAAGCGGTACAGGACTTACAGGAACGGTATACAATTAACAGGAGATTATATGAAAGCACTTATTAACAGAATTAATCAGTTAGCTAAAAAGAAAAGAGAAAAAGGCTTGTCAGAACAGGAGCAGGCAGAGCAGAAAGAACTTTACAAAAAATATCTTGCTGCAATTAGAGGTAACTTTACGCAACAGCTTAAAAATACTGATGTAGAATATCCTGACGGTAAGGTTATATCTTTAACTGATTTAAAGAAAAAATAATTCTTCGGTTATCTCCCTAAGAAGTCCGCTGATGCTTCTTAGGGGGATGTTTTTTAAAAAATTCAAAAAAAAACTTACATAAAGCTTTAAAAAATGATATAATTATATTATTGAGTAATTTAAAATTTAGTGAAAGAATGGTTGTAAAATGTTTCAAGTTGGATCAAAAATAGTATACGGCAGCGAAGGTGTTTGCACAATTGAAAAGATTGATAATCTAAACATAAAAGGTATAAGTAAAGATAAAATGTATTACTATCTTTCACCTGTATATAGCGGAGGTGCAATATATGCACCTGTCGATACACCTGTGCAAATTAGAGAGGTAATATCAAAATCCAAGGCAATTGAATTTATCAAATCGATTCAGGATATACCTGCTCAGGAATTTAGCACAACAAATACACGTGAGTTAACTGAGTATTATCAGTCCATAATTAAAACAGGTGATTGTTATGATTTGGTAAGATTAATTAAAACTATTTACAATAAACGCTTGCAGGTTATTGAGAAAGGCAAGAAACTCGGCACTGTTGAAGAAAAGTATTTTAATAAAGCAAAGGATATGCTCTATGGCGAATTAGCTGTAAGCCTTAATAAGGAAAAGTCACAGGTTGAAGATTACATTGAACAAATGATAAATGAAAATAGTAAATAATATTTTTGAATATTTGCACTCCTGAAAGTAAGAAACTTTCAGGAGTGCATTTTTATAATAATTTTGCAAAAATAAACGAATCATATGTGTAATATACATAAGGAAAAAATATCTGCAAATTAAATATTACAAATTGTAAATTATCTAAAAACCTGATATTTATCAGCATAAATCAATGATATATTGAAATATTTACATATAATTTCCATTTTATACTTGCAATTTGATACAATACCTGTTATAATAGTTACATCTTTGTTACAAATATTTCAAATAATGTAATTTTTAATAAATTACTTGTTTTGGGAGGAAAAGCAAAATGAAATATGCTAAGAGAATTGCTGTAATCGGACTTTCATTAATGTTAATTGCGGCTGTGTGTATAGTCGGTATTCCTTCAGCAAACGCAAGCGGTACAGGTGCAGGTCTTGCCGAGTGGGCGATGAATGCTTATAACAGCCATTGGAAATATGTTTACGGCGGCTCAAGTGCAGGAGCAGTTGACTGCTCAGGATTGATTTATTCCTATTGCGGCGGTGCGAGAGTAGGCTCTGCACAGCTTAACACTGCAACTGAAAGCGGCAGCGTAAGTGCTGGTATTCCAAGAGTACACGGCTTAGGACTTTATCAGCCGGGTCATGTTGGAGTATATGTAGGCAACGGAATGGCTGTAGATGCACGAAATGAATACTACGGTGTATGCTATCAGTCAACAGCAAGCAAATCCTGGACAACCTGGTTTAAGCTTGCAGCAGTATCCTATCCAACAAACGGCTGGGTAAAATATAACGGCAATTATTATTATTATGAAAATGGTCAGTATGTAGTAAGCTGTACAAAAACAATCGGCGGCGAAAGCTATTCATTCACATCAAGCGGTGTTTCTGACAAAACTCCTAGTGATATGAGTTCAGTTGCAAATGGCAGTAGCAATAGCGGAGAAAAGAAAAATTCTTCAACACATAAGAAAAAGACAACATCAAAAGCTACAACCGCTGCAAATACAAATTCATCACAGGTACTTAAGCTGGGTTCAAGCGGTGAGAATGTTACAAAACTTCAGAATCGTCTTACAGAGCTTGGCTTCTATACCGGTTCTGTAACAGGATATTTCGGAGAGTTAACAGAAAATGCGTACAGAGCTTTTCAAAAAGCAGCAGGAGTTACAGTTGACGGAATTTGCGGAAACAGCGACAGGAAAATATTATATTCAGCTTCAGCACCCAGAGCAACAGACTCAACCGATACACAAAAATCTCAGGAAAATGAGAATACAATTGTAGAAAAGATAAGCTATCAGATTGGCGACAGCGGTGACGATGTAGTAACAATTCAGCAGCGTTTAACAGAGCTTAATTACTATAACGGCGAGTTGTCCGGATATTATGGTGATGTTACATCAGCATCAGTAATGGCATTCCAAAGTGATAACGAACTTGAAGCAACCGGTGTTTGTGATGAGGAAACATTCAAAGCCCTTACATCAGATACTGCAGCAGAAAACCCAATATTCACAACTCCAACAGAATCTGAAACAGATACGCAGACTGAGGCTGAAGCAGAATCAGAACCAATAGCAAAAACATCAACTGAGGAAACAGCAACAGAAGATGAAGATTCAAAAGCAATTTTAAATGAATCACAGGAAATTGCTCAGGAAAATGTTGAGGCAGTACAAGCTGTAGTAGTAAAAACAAATAAAACAAGTCAGAAGGCTTTGGCAAAAGTAAGCAAAAAAGTAAGTGCAAAAACATTGTCAATTACTGAAAAGAATATTGATTTTATTATGTGGATGTTAATTGTTATCGGTATTGCTGTTGTAGCAGCAAGCATTACATTCATAGTAAACAGACGTAGAAATAAATTTGCCGGTGCACACGCAAAAGTAAAAACCAAGAAAGATAATATTACAATTAGATATTGGTAATTGTAATTCATTAAAAGAACACCCTGCTGATTTTTAGGCAGGGTGTTCTTTTAATGAATGTCTTTAGACATTAAATAAAATAGCCGCCGATACAAAAATGTTAAAGATAACTTTTTCATACTAAACTCTTTATTCATTTGAGGATTTATCTTTTTGAATATATTGTTCAAATTTTTCATCTGAGATTTCACCTCTGTCAATAATTTCAATTTCATTTTCAACAATCGCTATTTCAGACCTTAAGTGTGATTTAAGTGTTTCGCATAAATAAACACCGTACATCACCGTAGACGCAACCACCGCGCAGATGACAGCAATAACCAGCACCTTTATATATTTATTTAATTTCATTTTTCTCATAACGTATGGAATACCCTTAGCCGAGAAATATTCCCTTGCTGTATCTATAGAGCTTCCAAATTCATCGTAAAGAGAGTCTATGTTCTTTATACCGTTTTCATCAGCATATTCTTCTATAGTACCTGCAAGGTTTTTCAGATATGTCCGCTCTGCTTTTTCCTTAACAGGAAACATAGCCTTAGTTTCTTCCGGAGAGGTTGCAAAATGAAAAAATAATTAACGCAAGTTTCTATTGTAATTTGCGATTTTTTTATTTTTGTTTACTATATTTGTTGACCTCAACTTTTAGTATAGAGCCATTATATTT
>CAYRTG010000030.1:20001-22254 GCA_964427365.1 uncultured Ruminococcus sp.
TTTTAATTATTCGTTTACTTCTGCTCTGTTAATAGCGTTAAGCACACCTAAGATTGAAGCAAAGTTTACATTTGAATCAATTCCTACGCCAAAAATATTTTTGCCGTCAGGCTTTTGTAATTCAATATAAGAAACCGCCTTACTGTCACTACCGCTTGAAATAGCGTGTTGACTGTAGTTTATGAACTTGTATCTGTCCATATTTACAGTCTTAAGAGCCTTAAAAAATGCATCTATAGGACCGTTGCCAACTCCATTCAGAATAACAACTGTATCACCGTCAATGCTCATCTTGCCTTTGAAGTGAACGTAATGCTTGCCGTTTTCACTTTCTTCATAAACCTTGTGATTAACAAGCTTATACTTCTGTTTTATATTAAGGTAATTATCTTCAAATACCTTTAAAAGCTCTTTTGGAATAAGCTCTCTTTCTAATTCCTCACACTTGTTCTGTACCAGTTTAGCAAATTCAGGGTGCATACGCTTTGGCATATCATAACCAAAGTTGTGATTCATAACAAAAGCTGCCCCTCCCTTGCCACTCTGAGAGTTGATTCTGATAATTGGCTCATATTCACGTCCAACATCAGCAGGGTCAATCGGCAGGTAAGGAATTTCCCAGTAATCTGAGTTTGTTTCTTTCATATAAATATGACCTTTGTTAATTGCGTCCTGATGTGAACCGGAGAAAGCTGTAAATACCAAATCTCCGACATATGGGTGACGAGGGTCAATTTTCATATTAGTACATCTTTCATATACATCTTTCAATTTTGGCAGATTATATAAATCAAGTTTAGGGTCAATGCCCTGTGTAAACATATTAAGCCCAACATTTACAATATCAAGGTTGCCGGTTCTTTCACCATTTCCAAAAAGTGTACCTTCAACTCTTTCTGCACCGGCAAGTAAAGAAAGCTCTGTAGCAGCTACGCCGCAACCTCTGTCATTGTGAGGGTGAACGCTTATGATAGCAGCCTCTCTGTTAGGCAAATGTTTGATAAAGTATTCAATCTGATCGGCATATGTATTTGGAGTACACATCTCAACTGTGTTTGGAAGATTGAGAATAACCGGATTTTCCTTTGTTGAGCCAAGTGTATTCATAACAGCTTCGCAAATTTTAACTGCATTGTCCATTTCTGTACCGCTGAAACTTTCAGGTGAATATTCAAATCTGATATTTGTGTTACCATCAAATTTTTCAGTAAGCTGCTTGATTAGCTTAGCGCCCTTAACAGCAATGTCAATTATGCCGTCCATATCCTTTTTAAATACAACCTTACGCTGTAAGGTCGATGTTGAGTTGTAGAAATGAACAATTACATTTTTAGCACCCTTTATAGCTTCAAAAGTTCTTTTGATTAAATGTTCTCTTGCCTGAACAAGCACCTGGATTGTAACGTCATCAGGAATATGTCCGCCTTCAATAAGTTCACGGCAGATTTCATACTCAGTCTCAGAAGCAGAAGGGAAACCAATTTCAATTTCCTTAATGCCAATATCAACAAGTGTGTGGAAAAATTCCAGCTTTTCCTCCATATTCATAGGATCAATAAGAGCCTGATTTCCATCTCTTAAATCAACACTGCACCAAATTGGTGCTTTAGTAATAGTGTTGTTAGGCCATTCTCTGTCAGGCAAATTTATCTGCTGAAAGGGAATGTACTTTCTGAATCCTTCTTTCATAAAAATACCTCCTATACATATAATATTTAATACACAAAAAATCGCCCCTAAAAAAAATAGGGACGAACATAAAATTCGTGGTACCACCCAAATTCAAGCATACCTCATGATACACTCCTCGCAGACTTCTAACAAAGTCTCAGCCGATAACGTAGCTTAACGTTCTGACCTAATATCAGCCAGAAAACTCCGGGATGAGTTATACATATAATATCAGTTATTGTCTTACACCATCCGACAACTCTCTTTGCACCTCAGATTATATCTTTTTCCCTTCACTGTTTTTAGAGGGATTAAATTGTTATAAACATTATAATATAAATAAAAATTTTGTCAAGGTTTTAAGAAATATTTTATGTAAAAGAATGAGAAATGCAATTTTTTCAAAAAAAGTAAATTTATTTAAAAAATTATAATTTTTTCCTTGACTTTAGAATATAATTCTGTTATAATGCATTTTGCGCTTTAAATGGCGACAGAAAAATCTACAGATTTTTTGAAAGCAATTTAAGCGAACCAAAAGGACCTTGAAAATTAAACAACGAAGGAAAGAAACCCGTAATA
>CAYRTG010000031.1:0-21944 GCA_964427365.1 uncultured Ruminococcus sp.
TCAGGCTTTACAAATCACCTAAATTATTTTATAATATTTTAAATACTGTAAAATTTTGAAAAGTGAGTGAAGTGTTATGGCAGATAAAAAGGTTCGTACCCGTTATGCTCCCAGTCCGACAGGATTTATGCACATTGGTAATCTTCGTACTGCATTATATGAATATCTGATTGCAAAGTCACAAAGGGGTACTTTTGTACTTAGAATTGAGGATACAGATCAGGAAAGATATGTTGAAGGTGCAGTAGATGTTATATATGATACATTAAAAACAGCAGGACTTATCCACGACGAAGGACCTGACGTTGGAGGAGATTTTGGCCCGTATGTTCAGAGTCAGCGTAAGGATATGTATTTACCATATGCGGAACAGCTTATAAAAGAGGGCAAGGCTTACCGCTGCTTTTGCAGTAAGGAAAGGCTTGAAAGCCTACAGGAAAGCTCGGAGTTCGGTGGCTATGACAGACATTGCCGTGACCTGACTCAAAAAGAAATTGACAGACTTCTTGCTGAGGGTACTCCTTATGTTATCCGTCAGAAAATGCCTTTAGATGGCAAGACTACATTTAAAGACGCAGTGTTCGGTGAAATTTCAGTTGACAACAGCGAGCTTCAAGATCAGATTTTAATTAAAGCCGACGGCTATCCTACCTATAATTTTGCTAACGTAATTGATGACCATACAATGGGAATTACTCACGTTGTACGTGGCAGTGAGTATTTAAGCTCTACTCCAAAGTACAATTTGCTTTATGATGCCTTCGGTTGGGAAATTCCTACCTATGTGCATCTGCCTCTTATTATGGGTAAAAATGAGGACGGCTCTGTATCAAAACTTAGCAAGCGTCACGGATCTACAAGCTTTGAGGACTTAATTGCACAGGGCTTTTTACCACAGGTTATTATTAACTATATTGCACTTCTTGGCTGGTGTCCAAAGGATAATCAGGAAATTTTCACCCTTAAAGAGCTTGAAGAAAGTTTCTCAATTGATGGTATTTCAAAGTCCCCCTCAGTATTTGACTATGATAAACTTGAATGGTTTAACGGCGAGTACATTAAGGCTATGACCCCTGAAAAATTTACTCAATACGCTATGCCTTATTACAAGGAAGTTTTCGGTGACAAGAAAATGGACTTTCTGAAGTTTGCAGGAATTTTACAAAAGCGTACTACTAAGTTTACGGATATTCCCGAAATGATTGGATTTTTTGCAAATATTCCTGATTACGAAAAGGAATTGTTTGTAAATAAAAAGAGTAAGACTACCCTTGAAAATGCTCCTTATTTACTTAAGGAAGCATATGAAAGACTGAAAGCTATGGCAGTGTGGGATAATACCGGTATACACGATTGCCTTATTAATATGGCGGTTGAAAAAGAACTTAAAAACGGTACGGTTATGTGGCCTGTACGTATTGCTGCAGCAGGCAAAACGGTAACTCCCGGCGGTGCAGTTGAAATCCTTGATATTCTTGGCAGAGAAGAGTCTTTGAAAAGACTTGAAGCAGGTATAAACAAGCTTAACTGATGCTAATACTAATACAGATTTAAACAATTTATTACTATAACTTATGTAATGATGTTCCCTGCTTCTAAAGCAGCGGGTGTCATTCACTGAAACATCGAGGAGCAAACTCTCCGATAACAGTTGTAATCTGTTGCAAGCTCCGTTTCAAGCAGGCTTGCCGGAGCGTTGCTCCGATTTAAATAAGTATAGAAAACTCGTGAAAGGACTTTTCTAATGGCAGATATATTAAATAAAACTAATGATAATGTGATGTCAAGCAACTTCATTCATCAGTTTATTGAAGAAGATATGGGAGAGGGCGGTGCTTATTACGGACAGAAGGTACACACTCGTTTCCCTCCTGAGCCTAACGGCTATCTCCATATCGGTCATGCTAAGGCTATTTTTGTTAATTTTGGTACAGCTTTAAAGTACAAGGGACTTTGCAATTTGCGTATGGATGATACTAACCCTACTAAGGAAGACGTAGAGTATGTTGACGCTATTATGGAAGACATTAAGTGGCTTGGCTTTGACTGGGGGGACAGATTTTACTATGCCTCCGACTACTTTGATGAAATGTACAACTTCGCAATTGAGCTTATTGAAAAAGGATTAGCTTATGTATGTGAGCTTACTCCTGATCAAATGCGTGAATATCGCGGTGACTTGCAGACTCCTGCAAAAAGTCCTTATCGTGACAGACCTGTTAAGGAAAGCCTTGATTTATTTAAGCGTATGCGAGCAGGTGAGTTTGAGGACGGCTCAATGACTTTAAGAGCTAAAATAGACCTTGCATCAGGCAATTTTAATATGCGTGACCCTGTAATTTACAGAATTAATCGCTTAAAGCATCACCGTACAGGTGATAAGTGGTGCATATATCCTATGTATGATTTTGCTCACCCCATTGAGGATGTTATGGAGGGAATTACTCATTCCCTTTGTACTCTGGAGTTTGAAGCCCACAGACCTCTTTATGACTGGGTTATTGACAATATTTCAGCTGACTGTAAACCTCGCCAGATTGAGTTTGCACGTCTTGGAATTAACAATACTGTTATGAGTAAGCGTAAGCTAAGACAACTTGTTGAAGAAAAGTATGTAAGCGGTTGGGACGACCCTCGTATGCCTACGCTTTGTGGTTTACGCAGACGCGGTTATACTCCTGCCGCTATCCGCAGCTTTACAGACCAGATTGGTGTTTCTAAAGTAAACTCAATTGTTGAGTACGGATTTTTAGAGCATTGCCTGAGAGATGATTTGAACGATGCGGCAACTCGCGCAATGGCAGTTCTTGACCCGATTAAGCTTGTAATTACAAACTATCCGGAGGGAAAAACCGAGGAGATTGAGATTGAAAACCACCCAAATCACCCTGAAATGGGAACTCGTACAGTAACGTTCTCAAAAGAGATATATATTGAATCAACTGATTTTATGGAAGAGCCTGTTAAAAAGTATCAGAGATTATACCCGGGCAATGAGGTGCGTATTAAGAGTGCATATATTGTAAAATGTACAGGCTGTAAAAAGGACGAAAAAGGAAATGTTGTTGAAGTCTATGGAGAATATGACCCTGAAACAAGAGGAGGTAATACTCCTGACGGCAGAAAGGTTCGGGGCACTATCCATTGGGTAAATGCCAATGACTATAAGGATGCTGAAATCAGACTTTACGACAATCTGTTCACAGTTCCTGACCCTGATACAGGGGATAAGAATTTCATTGAATATATTAACCCTCAGTCCCTTATAGTTTTAAAAGGCTGTAAGGTTGAAAAGTCTTTAGCAAAGGCTGAGAAACAGGATCGTTTCCAGTTTATGCGTCAGGGCTATTTCTGTGTTGACAGTAAAGATAGCACAGAGGATCACCTTGTGTTCAACAGGGCGGTAAGTCTTAAGGACAGCTTTAAGAAATAATTGCTTTGCAATTATTTCAATTGAAAATGGAAAATTGAAAATGTAAAATTTCGGTCGAGAAGATAGGTTGCACAATTATATAACTTATTTTCCCGACCGTTTTTTAATTGATAATTGAAAATGGAAAATTGATAATGAAAGGTCGAGCAGATAGGTTCTGCTATTAGAACACTTCTATGCCCGACCGGATTTATAGTCCGCCTTTGGCGGAGAAGAAGCAAACCTTTCCAAAAGAAGCAAGCAAAATCTCAGAGGGGTTTATCTTTCAATTGAAAATTGAAAGATAAAAGGCTCCTTTGTGTAAAGGGAGCTGTCAGCTATGCTGACTGAGGGATTGTAAATGAAAAATTTTGATATACAATTAAGTTGAAATTTGTTTTGAAAAGTTCAAATGTGGGAAGGGTTTAGTTCAGACCCCTCCACCACTAACGTGGTCCCCCTCCCCTTTCAGGTGAGGCTTTGGTGTAAGGATGTGTTTGCTTTTCAGGTGTGGCAAAAACTTCAAAAGAATACTTACCTAATGCTGAAATTCTCCACCTTTTTGCACATATTATTAAAAAGTGCTGAAAATTTAAAAATTCTCTTGACTGTAAACAAGGTTTATAGTATAAAACTATGAACAGAGGTGATTATATGGATATAAAAGAAGTGGAACAAATGCTGTCTGTTTCTCGTTCAAATGTGAGATTTTATGAAAAACAAGGGCTTTTAAAACCTGCACGAAAGGAAAACAACTATCGTGATTACAGCCACAAGGATATTGCTACACTTAAAAAAATAATTATTCTTCGTAAAATGGGTTTAACTGTTGAGGAAATATCTCTAATAAAAAAGGGCGAACTTTCACTTGCAGATGTTGCTGTCCAAAACAAGTCACGATTAGAAGCTGAAATTGAAGAATTAAAAGGTGCCCTTAATTTAACGGAACAACTTTCAAAAGATACTTCAAATTTTGATGAAATGGACGAAGAGTTTTATTGGGACTCTATTCATAATGCTGAAAAAGCAGGAGAAAAGTTTATTGATATTTGCAAAGATTATATGATGTTTGAATTAGATATGTTTGATAATATGTGGAAATACGTATTTTTTCATAATTTTAAAGCATCAAGAAAAAAGTACGGTATATTATTTGCAAGTTGTATATTGCTAATTTTATGTATCTTCCGTGGTGTTAGCAGGATGCTTATTTGGCAGGAATCTTTTTGGAACGGTTTTTTATATCCTATAGTATTATTTATTATTGGTACTGTAATTATGTTGCCTTTGTACATACTGGCAAAAAAAGCACCTAAAATTGCCGGGATTGTTAATATGTTATTGTTGATTTTAATAGTCCTGTTTTTTGTTCTTTTAGCATGTTTGATACTGTATGGTATTATCGGAAAAATAATAAGCTAATATAAGGCTTGACTTTGCGGTCAAGCCTTTTGATTAGAATAGTCTTATTATCCAATGAATTAAACCGTAAATTACACTTGCTGTTGTGCCATATACAATTACAGGGCCTGCAATTACAAACATCTTTGCACCTAAGCCTGTAACAAGTCCCTCGGTTTTAAACTCAATTGCAGGGGATGCGATGGAGTTTGCAAAGCCTGTAATAGGCACTAATGTGCCTGCGCCTGCGTGCTTTGCAAGGTTGTCATAAAGATGTACTGCCGTGAAAAATATGCCAATAAAAATAAGGCTTACCGAACATAAGGTTTTAGAGCTTTGTTCACCAAGTCCTAAAAATGAGTAAAAATTAATAAGAGCCTGACCTAAGGTGCATATGCCTCCGCCGATAATAAAAGCCCATATGCAATCTACAAACAAATTGCTTTTAGGAGAGTTCCTGTCTGTGATTTTTTTGTATTCCTTTTGTGATACCATATAAAAACTCCTTTCACAGATATTTTTACCAATAAATTAATTATTATCAATTTTTAAAATCATATTTATTTTTTCTTAGGTTTATTGTATAATAACTATGAATACATATTTTCTGACAGTATCGGAGAGATTTTTTGGAACATTATCTTGACAACAGTGCAACAACCCGAGTTTACCCTCAGGTTGCTGAAAAAGTTCTACAGCTGATGACTTCAAAATACGGAAACCCCAGCTCCCTCCACAGCAAGGGGATGGAGGCAGAGGAGGAGCTTGCAAAAGCAAGACATATTATATCTAAAAGCCTTGGGGTTGAGGACAATGAAATATATTTTACAAGCGGTGGCACAGAGGCTAACAACCTTGCAGTTCTGGGTGCAGCTAAGGCTTTAAAACGCCGTGGCAATAAAATTGTTACTACAGCAGTTGAACATAGCTCCGTCTATGAAGCTATGAAAGAGCTTCATGCACAGGGCTTTCAGATATGTTATATTGAGCCGGACAGCAAGGGCAATTTTACGGAAGAACAGTTTAGAGAAAAAATTGATGAAAAAACAATTTTAGTATCTCTTATGGCGGTTAATAATGAAATCGGAACAATTCTTCCTTTTGATAAGATTTCAAAAATTATAAAGGATAAAAGGTCCCCGGCACTTTTACATTGTGACTGTGTACAGGCTTATTGCAAAATTCCTCTTAAACTAAAAAAAGCAGGCATCGACATGGGAACAATCAGCGCTCATAAAATTCACGGACCTAAGGGTGCAGGTGCGTTGTTTGTAAAACAGGGTGTGCATATTCTTCCACAGCATTTTGGCGGTGAACAGGAAAGAAAAATCCGTCCCGGTACAGAGCCTTTGCCCTTAATCTGCGGCTTTGGTGAAGCTGTAAAAATTATAGATATGCAGAAAAACAATGAAATTGTAAAAGACCTTAACAGCTATGCAAGGGACAGGCTAAGAAAAATTTCAGGAATTATAATCAACTCTCCTGACAATGCTCTTGACTATATAATCAATATTTCTGTTAATAGTATCAGAAGTGAAACAATGCTCCATTTTCTTGAAGAAAAGGAAATCTATGTTTCAAGCGGAAGTGCCTGTGCAAAAGGCAAACCAAGTCATGTGCTTCAGGCTATGAAAATGAACAGAGATTTAGCAGACAGTGCATTGAGAGTAAGTTTTTCTGCTGACAACACAAGGGAAGATATTGACGCTCTTTGCAATGAAATTCAAAATGGATTAAATACATTAGTAAAAAAATAAAGGTAATATTATGAAGGAAATAATTTTAATTAAAGATGGTGAAATTGCTCTTAAAGGGCTTAACCGCCGTCAGTTTGAGGACAGGCTTATTAAAAATATCAAGTACGCCTTAAAAGACTTGGGTAGCTTTGATATTTCATCTGCCCAATCAACTATATACATATCCCCTTTAACTGAAGGTATAGATTTAGAAGATGTTTGCGACAGAGTTTCAAGAGTGTTCGGTATTGCTGCTTTTTCTCGTGCAGCAGTATGTCCTCAAAAAACGCTGGAGTCAATTTTGAAAACAGCTCCCCTGTACCTTGAAGAACAGCTTAATGCCGTTAAAACCTTTAAGGTTGAGGCTAAGAGAAGTGATAAAAAATTTCCATACAAAAGCCCTGAAATTTGCATGGAAGCAGGTGGGGCAATCCTCAGAGCTTTTCCACATCTTAAGGTTGATGTTCACAACCCTGACTTGGTCGTGAATGTTGAGGTTCGTGACTTCGGCGCATATGTACGGGGAGAGGCAATAAGAGGCGCAGGGGGGATTCCTGTTGGTACAGGGGGCAATGCCGCTATACTTATAAGCGGTGGTATCGACTCTCCTGTTGCAGCATATATGATGGCAAAGCGCGGTGTAAGACTTACTGCAATTCATTTTGCAAGTCCTCCATACACCAGTCAACGCGCAGAACAAAAGGTTGTAAAACTGCTGAAAAAGGTTTCGCGATATGCAGGGAATATGACAATGTTTACAGTTCCTTTTACCGAAATTCAGGAAACAATAAAAAATAAATGCCCTGAAGAGCTTTTCACCATTATAATGCGCAGACTTATGATGAAAATTTCCCAGCATATTGCTGAAAAGAGAAACTGTAGCGCACTTATTACAGGTGAAAGCCTGGGGCAGGTTGCAAGCCAGACTATTCACGCAATTGCCTGTACAGACGCAGCTGTTACAATGCCTGTTTTCAGACCTCTTATAGGTATGGATAAACAGGAAATTATTGATATTTCCTATGCAATAGATACATTCACAACTTCAATCGAGCCTTATGAGGACTGCTGTACGGTATTTACTCCAAAGCATCCTCGCACAAAGCCAATTTTGAAATATGTTGAAATTGCTCAGAAACAAGCGGACTTTGATCCAATGATTGAAAAAGCACTTAAAAATCTAAAGGTAACATATATTAACCCAAGGGAGGATTAGTTTTGAATATTAGAGTTTTATCTATAACCTTAAAACCAAATAAAAAAGATAAAACAGAATATTCAAAGGCACTTGAAAAAGCATTTGCCGATAAGGGCAATAATGTGGATTTGAAAGAAATAAGGGGAATTATTCCTTTTGTCGAGATTGAAATGAAAAAAGCTTTGCAGGAAAACATTGACTTTATTGTAATTGCCAACGCTTTAGGAAAAAACTCTGAAAAAGAGTTCAGAAGATTTTTTGCAGGTATTATTCATCGTGGGGAGGCTAAGGTACAGGAAAAGCCTTATGTAAAGCCTGAAAAGTCTTTTAGAGAGAAACTTGAAAGTATTAAAGCAAGTGTAAAGACTGCACCCCTGAAGCTGAAAAATCTTACCAAAAAGGACAAAAAGCCGGTAGAAATCCCTGAAATTTCTTACAACAAAAAGAAAATTCAGATCTTTTCTTTGAAAACAGGTACAGAGAGCAAAAATGCCTATACATTCAGCTACAGAGGTACAAAGGTACTTGTCCTTGCTAAAGGTACAGAAGTTGAAAGTACCCCTGATTTACTGATTAAAGCAAAAGAAAAGTTTAAAGAAAATAAGGAGAAATTTCCAAACGGTTACAGACTTATTCCAAAAACCTACAAGGTTCTTACATTTACCCAAAGGCATTTTCCCCAAAGCTTTGACGCCTTTGAAGAAAAGGTGAGAAAGTCTGTAATGCTTGGTGCATTGTGTGTATTTGTCGTTGCAGGTTATTTGTTAGTTTATAATCTATATGTTCTGCCTATGCAGAATGATGCTATACAAAGCGATATAAAGACAATTTTCTACCAAACAGAAACGGACGCTAAGGGTAATACTAAAACCGCCAAGGAAAAGAACTGGAAAAAGCTGCAGAAAATTAACAGTGATATTAAAGGATGGATTAAAATAAACAATACGAAAATCGATTACCCTATACTCCAATGTAAAAGTGACAATATAGAAAATCAATTTTATTTATACCACGATTACAAAAAGAACAATTCATCTTTCGGCAGTATATTTATTGACTACCGAAGTAAAAAAGGAATGAACAGTAAAAATACTGTACTGCATGGACATCATATGATGGACGGAAGTATGTTCGGCGATTTGATGAAGTATGGGGGAAGAAGCGGAGGAAACCTGAGTTTCTATAAAAAATCTCCTACTATACAGATAAGTACCCCAAAGGGCGGTACAGAAACCTATAAAATCATTTCTGTTTTCAAGTCAAATGTTGACCCGACTCAAGGAGAGTATTTTGATTTCTACTGCGGTAGCTTTAAAAGTGACGCTCAATTTATGAACTATGTTTATAATCTGAGAATACGCTCTCTGATAAACTGTCCTGTTACAGTAAATGAGGACGACAGTATTATTTCTCTTGTAACTTGTTCCTATGAATTTAAGGACTTTCGTACTATAGTTGTTGCAAGAAAATGTCGTAAGGGTGAAAGTCCAAAGGTTGACGTAAACTCTGCTACACTGAACAATTCTGCAATATGGCCTCAATGCTATTACAGCAGAAACGGTGGTTCCCGACCTGCAATTTCAACCTTTAAGGAAGCATTGAAGGATAAGAAAATTAATTGGTACGACGGCGAGGCTAAGCTGAAAGGTTCTGAGGAACTGCCTACTACCGTAACGGAAACTACCGAGCCTACAACACAGGTCACAGAAAAGGTTACAAAGCCAAAGGCGGTTAAATACACCGTTAAGATTTACAACCGTGGGAAATTAATCAGTACTCAGAAGATTAAAAAGGGAGGTAAGGTTAAGTTCCCTAAAATCAGAAAATCCTATATAAGCGGTAGGTACAGATACACTTTTAAGAGTTGGAAAATTACTAAGGGTCGTTCTGTTAAAAAAGTAAACGGAAATATGAATATTGTAGCTAAGTATAAAAAGACTAAGCTCAAGATTCCTAAACCTACCAAGGCTACTAAGCCTACAGTGAAATCCACTGTAAAGCCAACGGAAACTTCAAAGCCTGTGACAACAGAAGAATTACAGCCTACTACGGAATCAAAGGAATAAGCTATGAATTGTGAAATTATATTTTATCTTGCAAAGAAAACAAGTCTTTGTGAAAAAGTTTTAAATAAGGAAGTTGCTGATTTGAATATTCATACTCACGCCTCTTTCTTTGCAACAACTCCACAAAGTCTGGGTACTCACATTATAAATTCTCTTGAAAGATGCAATGTGGTATTCATAACAGGTGGGCTCGGGAGCTTTGGAAAAATCGGTATTGAAAATGTGCTTTCAAAAGCTCTTGCATATAAAATGCCTGACGACTTAAAAAAACTTAAAAATCCCTTATCTTCAAATGACGGATATATTATCAGACAGGGCGGACAGCTTATGGTAGTACTTCCCGATGAGCCGGAGGAGATAAAGGCTATTTTCCGCAATTCCCTTATTGAATATTTGAAAAGCTTTTCCTTAAAGTAAAAGAGCAAATTTTAATTTTGTTTAAAAGATTATTTTTAGTATTCTTAACAAAAAAAGTGTAAAAAATTTATATATTATTCACCTAGAAATTATCTTTTATATTTAGTACAATATGTATGAAGAATTATTTTCTGAAAAATGAAAATAAATAAAAGGAGAGAAACTATGAAAACTTTCAAGAAAAGTATAGCGATGTTGCTGACAGTTCTTATGCTTGTTTCTGTAATGGCAGTTGCAGGTATCAGTGTTTCAGCAGAAGAAGGTGGAGATTCAGATATACCTTCAGAAAATATTATTTATTTTGTTAATTCTGACAAATGGGAAAATGTATATGCATATTGCTATAGCTCAGTAGGCGGCGAAGAGGTTGCATGGCCCGGATTACCTGCTACATTGGTAGATGCTGACAACGGCATATATTCATATGACCCGGGCAATTTTGACAGAATTATTTTTAACAACAATAATAATGGTTCGCAGACCGGAAACTTGGAGTCGGCTGGTAATTATGGCAAATATTATGAGCCACTGACAGCTATGTTCTATGATACGGTTGAGGAAGCAATTGAAGCCACAAAGACTTATGTACCTGCTAAATATTATGCTATCGGTGAGGAAGCTCTTTTTGGCAACAACTGGCTGTTAAAGGACAAGAGCTCTGCTATGACTTCTCTTGATAAGGATA
This sequence comes from uncultured Ruminococcus sp., assembly GCA_964427365.1. Lineage (GTDB taxonomy): Bacteria > Bacillota > Clostridia > Oscillospirales > Acutalibacteraceae > Ruminococcoides. Next base: position 10,916 of record CAYRTG010000031.1, read on the forward strand.
CATTCATCCTTGTAATTGAGAATGTTAAGGCAGGCACATATGAGTACAAGGTAAATAACGGTACTTGGAATGAGGCGTATCCTGAGGGAACCGAGAATGCAAAAGTAACAGTTGCTGAGGACGGCTCAACAGTTACTATTATTCTTGACCCGTCAAAAGGTTATCCTATTGCCGGTGTAAACGAAACTCCTGCTTATCCTGAGGTTGTTCCAACAGAGTCCGCAACAGATTCTCCTGTTAAGGAGGAAACAGTTGCTCCTACAAATCCTGTTGTTACTGACGGTAAAGCCCAGATTAACGTATATTCAAATATTGCTGCTGCAACAACTGCTACATATGACTTAAGCCGTGACAAGAGCTTTACAGTTCAGTTTAATCTTAAGGTTGCTGAGAAGATTCTCAATGGTCAGGGTTATCTTGAATATGATGGCAAAGTATTAAAACTTGAAAGTTTTACAATGCCAAATATTTCTAATTCTGTAATTAACACAGAGCTTGCCGATAAGGTTAAGTTCAACTATACTGACTGCATCAACAAATATGATTTTACATCATCAAAGGTTTATGCAGAAGCTAAATTCACATTTATTGCTTCTTCTAACACAACTTTAAAGTTTATTGTAGAGGAGCTTAATGCAAACGATTCAAACGGTGACATTGCTTATGTCACAGACAGCGAAAGGGTAGGAACATTTGACGCTGGCTCAAAGCTTTCAACTCCAACAGCATCTACAACAACAGTTTCTGCACCAAAGCTTGCAGCTACAAGTGCAAAGAAGAACGCCGGTCAGACCTACACAATTAAGGTTAAAAATAAGCCGAGCGGCGCCACACTTGCTTTCACATCAAGCAAAAAGAAGGTTGCTACTGTAACTTCCAAAGGTAAGGTAACTGCTCTTACAAAGGGTAAATCAACAATTTCTGTTAAGGTTATGAAGGGCAAGACTGTTCAGAAAACTCTCAAATTTAAAATGACAGTTAAAAACAACCCTAAGCTTTCTAAGAAAACATTAACAATCAAGAAAGTCGGCAAGTCTGCTACAGTTAAAATTATAGGCAAAGCATCTTCTGTAAAAAACAAGTACAGCGTTAAAAACAAAAAGATTGTTAAGGTTACAACTAAAAATAAGGATGCCAAGAAAATTAAAATCAAGGGCATTAAGAAAGGCAAGACTACCGTTACAATCAAAGTTAACGGCAAGGCTCTTAAGCTAAAAGTTGCAGTCAAAAAATAAGGCAACCTTCAATTGACAGACTTAGTATAACAATTTTATAAACAGCAAAAGCTCTCCGATTTTTTTCGGGGAGCTTTTGTATTATTGAAATTAGCAAAAGAAAATAGAGTAGCCTTAAATAAAATAATATATTCTCTAAAGTTTTTTAAATCAGAAATTCACATTTTATACACCTTGCCGGGTGTTTCTTAAGTATTTTCCGGATTGAAAAATAAAATTACAATTTTTAGAGAAATTTCAAAAAAATTATTGACTTTTTAACAAAAGTGTAATACAATTTTATACTAAGTGAAAATGGGGATTTGTCCGATTTTTGGTTTAAAATTAAAAACTAAAACGAAGATGTTATCACAAATTATTGACGTTGTCAAGTTTTTTTATTTTAACACTTTTTTTACAGATTTCTGTTTTCGAGTTATTCGATTTGTTAGAAAAAATGGAATTTTTATAAGGAGTGATACGCCAATGGTTAATGTTAAGCCTGTAAAGCTTGGCGCAACTGAACGAATGAGCTTTGCCAAAATCGATGAAGTTATCGATATGCCAGACCTCATTGAAGTACAAAAAAAGTCATACCAGTGGTTTCTTGAGGAAGGTCTTAAGGAAGTATTCCGTGACGTTTCCGGAATCACTGACTATACCGGAAATTTTGTGCTGGATTTCCTTAACTATGAGTTGGATGCGGAGCATCCTAACTACAGCGTTATTGAATGTAAAGAGCGTGACGCAACCTACTCTGCTCCTCTGAGAGTTCAGGCAAGACTTCTCAACAAGGAAACCGGAGAGATTAAAGAAAACAACGTTTTCATGGGTGACTTTCCTTTGATGACAGACAGCGGTACATTTGTTATCAACGGTGCTGAGCGTGTTATTGTATCTCAGCTTGTACGTTCTCCCGGTGTTTACTACAAAATGGAACATGATAAAACAGGTAAAGAGCTTTTCTCTTCAACTGTTATTCCTAATCGTGGTGCATGGCTGGAGTATGAAAATGACGTAAACGACGTATTTTATGTTCACATTGATAAGAACAGAAAAGTTCCTATTACTGCTTTTATCCGTGCATTAGGTCTTGGAACAGATGCTGAAATTCTTGAATTTTTCGGTGATGATGCACGAATCAAGGCAACTATAGAAAAGGATACTACCAAGTCTGTTGAGGAAGGTATGATTGAGGTTTACAAAAAGCTCAGACCGTCAGAGCCTCCTACAATCGAAAGTGCACAGACCCATATTAACAATTTATTCTTTGACCCACGCCGATATGATATGTCAAGAGTAGGTCGTTATAAATATAATAAAAAGCTTGGTCTTTCAAACCGTCTTACAGGCAGAACTCTTGCTCAACCGATTGCTAATCCACACACAGGCGAGCTTATGGGTAACATCGGTGAGGTAATTAACAGAACTAAGGCTATTGAAATGGAGAATGCCGGAATATCTGTAGCGTTTGTAAAGTCTGAAAAGGACGATAAGGACATTAAGATTATTTCCAACGGAATGGTTGACATCAGCGGTTACGTTGATTTTGACGCAAAGAAAGAATGTGAAATCAATGAAAAGGTTTCTTTTGCAGTTCTTTGCGAAATCCTTGACACTGCTGAAAATACAGAACAGCTTAAAGAAATGCTCAGAGAGAGAAAAGCTGAACTTATTCCTAACCACATTACTGTTGACGATATTTTTGCAACAATTAACTATATGAACTGCCTTGCTGAGGGTGTTGGTACTACAGACGATATTGACCACTTAGGAAATCGTCGTATCCGCTGCGTAGGCGAGCTTCTCCAAAATCAGTTTAGAATAGGTTTCAGCCGTCTTGACAGGGTAATTCACGAGAGGATGACTCTCCAAAATCAGGACGCTGAAACAATGACTCCGAACACGCTTATTAACATCCGCCCTGTAACTGCTGCAATTCGTGAGTTCTTCGGTTCTTCACCTCTTTCACAGTTTATGGATCAGAATAACCCTCTTGCAGAGCTTACTCATAAGCGTCGTCTTTCAGCTCTCGGTCCCGGCGGTCTTTCAAGAGATAGAGCCGGATTTGAAGTACGTGATGTTCACTACACCCACTACGGTCGTATGTGTCCTATCGAAACTCCCGAGGGCCCTAACATCGGTCTTATTTCTTACCTTGCTACTTTTGCAAAAATTAACGAATACGGCTTTGTTGAAGCACCTTTCCGTAAGATTGACAAGAAAACAGGTATTGTAACTGACGAAGTTGTCTATATGACAGCTGATCAGGAAGATGATTTTGCTGTAGCCCAGGCTAACGAGCCGCTTGACGAAAACGGACGCTTTGTTCGCAAGAGAGTTGTCGGAAGATACAGAGATGGCTTTGTTGAGTATTCTCCTGACCGTTTCGATTATATGGACGTTTCTCCGCGAATGGTTGTATCTGTTGCTACATCAATGATACCATTCCTTGAAAACGATGACGCAAACCGTGCTTTAATGGGTTCAAATATGCAGCGTCAGGCTGTTCCGCTCCTTATCACAGAGTCGCCGATTGTTGGTACCGGTATGGAATACCGTGCAGGTACAGACTCAGGTAACTGTGTTCTTGCTGTAGGCGACGGTACTGTTTCGAGCGTAGATGCCGACCACGTTACTGTTGTTTATGATGACGGCAATGTTAAGGAATACAGCATAATTAAATTTCTGAGAAGTAATCAGGGGACTTGTATTAATCAGATTCCTGTTGTTGACAGAGGCCAGCGTGTTTCAAAGGGCACCGTACTTGTTGATGGTCCTGCAATTAAGAATGGTGAGGTTGCTCTTGGTAAGAATGCTCTTATCGGCTTTATGACCTGGGAAGGTTATAACTATGAGGATGCGGTTCTTATCAGTGAAAAAATTGTCAGAGAAGATAAATATACATCTATTCATATTAATGAGTATGACACAGAAGCTCGTGACACTAAGCTTGGTGCAGAGGAAATCACCCGCGACATTCCAAATGTTGGCGATGATATGCTTAAGGATCTTGACGAAGATGGTATTATTCATATCGGTGCAGAGGTTCAAGCAGGCGACATACTTGTAGGTAAGGTTACACCTAAAGGTGAAACCGAGCTTACGGCTGAGGAGAGGCTCTTAAGAGCTATCTTCGGCGAAAAGGCAAGGGAAGTAAGAGATACTTCTTTGAGAGTTCCCCACGGAGAAAGCGGTATTGTTGTTGACGTTAAGGTCTTTACTCGTGAGGAAAGCCGCAATGAACTGCAGCCGGGCGTAAACAAGGTTGTAAGAGTTTATCTTGCACAGAAGAGAAAAATCAGCGTAGGCGATAAGATGGCAGGTCGTCATGGTAACAAGGGTGTTGTATCCCGTATTTTACCTGTTGAAGATATGCCGTTCCTTCCTGATGGTACTCCTCTTGATATTGTACTTAACCCATTGGGAGTACCTTCACGTATGAACATCGGTCAGGTTCTTGAGGTTCACCTGGGATATGTTGCCAAGGCTCTTGGTTGGAAGATTCAAACTCCGGTATTTGACGGTGCACACGAAGCAGATATTTTTGAAGCTTTCAGAATGATGAAAGATAAGGATGATTATCCTGACCGTTCAGAGGTAACAGGAATTGACTTCGGCGAGTGTATTCGTCAGGAAGGTATTTCTATGGATGGTAAAACTCGTCTTAAGGATGGTCGTACCGGTGAATACTTCGACAACCCTGTAACGGTAGGCTATATGTACTACTTAAAGCTTCATCACCTTGTTGATGATAAGATTCATGCCAGATCAACAGGTCCTTACTCACTTGTTACTCAGCAGCCTCTGGGCGGCAAAGCTCAGTTTGGAGGACAGCGTTTCGGTGAAATGGAAGTTTGGGCACTTGAGGCTTACGGTGCAGCTTATACACTTATGGAAATTCTTACAGTTAAATCCGATGACGTTGTAGGACGTGTTAAGACTTACGAGGCTATCGTTAAAGGACAGAATATTCCATCTCCGGGTATTCCAGAATCCTTCAAGGTGCTTATTAAGGAGCTTCAGTCACTTTCGCTTGACGTTCGTGTTCTTAACAGAGACGGTGACGAGATTGATCTTAAGCAGCATTTTGATGAGGATGAAGATATTTCTGCTGCGAATACAAACTTTGATGAGGAGCAGGTTATGACTACGATGGACAGCTTCACATTAGAGGATGACAATGGCGAGAATATGTTTGACGAACGCTCAATAGTTGACGATTCTGATGATTTCGTTAACTTTGACGGCGAAGATTATTAATAAGGAGGAGCAAATACAATGGAAAACAATGTTTTTGATTCAATTAAAATTAATCTGGCTTCTCCGGAACAGATTTTATCATGGTCATACGGCGAAGTTAAAAAGCCTGAAACCATTAACTACAGAACATTAAAGCCCGAACGCGACGGCTTGTTCTGCGAGCGTATTTTTGGACCTACCAAGGACTGGGAATGCCATTGTGGTAAGTTTAAAAGAATCAGATATAAGGGCAAGATATGTGACCGTTGCGGTGTTGAAGTAACACGTGCGAAGGTCAGACGTGAACGCATGGGGCATATTCACCTTGCTGCTCCTGTTTCTCACATCTGGTACTTTAAAGGTACTCCTTCAAGAATAGCTTTAATGCTTGATATTTCCCCAAGAAACCTTGAGAGAGTTCTATACTTCCAAAGCTATATTGTTACGGATCCCGGTGACTGCCGTGAGCTTGAAAAGCTTCAGTGCTTATCCGAGTCTGATTATATGGATATGCGTGAAAAATATGAGGACGATTTCAAAGCAGGAATGGGCGCAGAAACTATTTTGGAGTTGCTTAAGGAAATTGACCTTGATGAGCAGTCTGTTGCTATCAAAGATGAGCTTGAAACAGCAACAGGTCAGCGTCAGGGCAGACTGGTTAAAAAGCTTGATGTTGTTGAAAGCTTCCGTAAATCAGGCAACCGTCCGGAATGGATGATTCTTACTGAAATTCCTGTAATTCCACCGGATATTCGTCCTATGGTGCAGCTTGACGGCGGACGTTTTGCAACATCTGATTTAAACGATTTGTACAGACGTGTTATTAACAGAAATAACCGTCTTGCAAAGTTAATTGAACTTAATGCTCCTGATATTATCATACGTAACGAAAAGCGTATGCTTCAGGAAGCTGTTGACGCACTTATTGACAACGGTCGTCGAGGCAGACCTGTAACCGGACCTAACGGCAGAGCTCTTAAGTCACTTTCAGATATGCTTAAGGGTAAACAGGGACGTTTCCGCCAGAACCTGCTTGGTAAGCGTGTTGATTACTCGGGACGTTCAGTTATAGTTGTAGGTCCTGAACTTAAAATGTATCAGTGCGGTCTTCCTAAAGAAATGGCTCTTGAGCTGTTCAAGCCTTTCGTTATGAAGCGTCTTGTTGAAACAAAAGCGGTTATCAATATTAAGGCTGCCCGAAAAGCAGTTGAACGTGCTAAGCCGGAGGTTTGGGATGCACTTGAAGTTGTAATCAAGGGACACCCTGTACTTCTTAACCGTGCGCCTACACTTCACCGTCTTGGTATTCAGGCATTTGAGCCTGTACTTGTTGAGGGTCGCGCCATTAAGCTGCACCCACTTTCCTGTACAGCATATAACGCTGACTTTGACGGCGATCAGATGGCTGTTCACGTACCTCTTTCAGCAGAGGCTCAAGCTGAAGCAAGATTCCTAATGCTTGCTGCAGGTAACCTGTTAAAGCCGTCTGACGGTCAGCCTGTAACAGTTCCTACACAGGATATGGTTCTTGGTTCTTACTACCTTACACTTGATAAGGATGGAGAGCCGGGTGAAGGCAAGGTATTCAGAGATGTTGATGAAGCTATGATGGCTTATCAGGCAGGTATCATCAGTCTTCACTCAAAAATTAAGGTTCGCCGTTTCCTTGAAATTGACGGTGAATTTCAGTCTGCTCTTATTGATACAACAATGGGAAAGATTATATTCAACAATCCAATTCCACAAGATTTAGGTCTTGTTGACCGTTCAATTTCTGAGAATAAGTTTAAATTTGAAGTTGACTTCCTTGTTGACAAGGGCGGTCTTAAGAAAATTATTGACGCTTGTATTGCCAAGCACGGTACTCAGACCACATCAGTCGTTCTTGATGAAATCAAGGCGCAGGGCTATAAGTATTCAACAATCGGCGCTGTTACAGTTGCAGTTTGTGATGCTACCATCCCACCTACAAAGGGAGAGATTATAGCAGAGGCTGAAGCTAAGGTTGATGCTGTACGTGAAGAGTACTTAATGGGTCTTCGTTCCGATGAGGAGCGTTATGCAGAGGTACTGAAAATCTGGGAAAAGGCTACGGATGATGTTACTTCCAAGCTGCAAGAAGGTCTTGATAGATACAACCCAATCTTTATGATGGCGGACTCAGGCGCTCGTGGTAGTATGAGTCAGATTCGACAGCTTGCAGGTATGCGTGGTCTTATTGCCAACACATCAGGTAAAACAATTGAAATCCCAATCAGAGCTAACTACCGTGAGGGTCTTAACATTTTAGAGTACTTTATTTCTTCACGTGGTGCTCGTAAAGGTCTTGCAGATACAGCTCTTAGAACTGCTGACTCAGGTTACCTTACTCGTCGTCTTGTTGACGTATCACAGGATGTTATTATCCGTGAGGAGGACTGTGGTACTAAAGAAGGTCTTGAGGTATTCGATATTGTCTGCGAAGGTAACGTAATTGAAGGTCTTGAAGAACGTCTTATGGGACGTTATCTCATTGACGACTTCTGCGATGAAAACGGTAATGTTCTTGTGTCAAATGACGTTATGATGGGGGAAAAAGAAGCTAAGATTATCGTTAACAGCGGGGTTGAAAGCGTTAAGATTCGTTCTGTACTTGGTTGTTGCGCCGAGCATGGTGTATGCCGTAAGTGCTACGGTTCAAACCTTGCTAATCGTCAGCCTGTTACTGTTGGTGAAGCAGTTGGTATTATTGCTGCTCAGTCAATTGGTGAGCCAGGTACACAGCTTACAATGAGAACTTTCCATACCGGTGGCGTTGCTTCTGCAGAAGATATTACACAGGGTCTTCCAAGAGTTGAAGAGCTATTTGAGTCACGTAAGCCAAAGAGTCTTGCAATCATTAGTGAAATTGACGGTGAGATTCGCTTCGAGGAAAGAAAGAATGCTCGTCACGCTGTTATCTTTGATAAGGAAAACAATGAAGAAAGAGCTTACCTTATCCCATTTGGTTTCCGAGTTAAGGTTAAAGAGGGACAGCAGATTAAAAAAGGTGACAAAATTACAGACGGTGCCGTTAATCCACACGATGTTCTTGCAATTCTTGGCACAAGTGCTGTTCAGGATTACCTGATTTCAGAAGTACAATCAACCTATCGTTTACAGGGTGTTGATATTAACGACAAGCACATTGAGGTTATTGTTCGTCAAATGCTGCGTAAGGTCAGAATTGAAGATGCCGGTGATACAAATTTTGTATCAGGTCAGATATATAACAAAACTGCGGTTCTCCATGAGAATGACAAAATCAAAAAGAGAATTGCTGCTGGCGAGGAAGGTCTTAAGGAAGCAAGTTGGAATCAGATGCTTCTTGGTATTACAAAGGCAGCCCTTGCAACAGACAGCTTCCTTTCAGCTGCTTCATTCCAGGAAACAACTCGTGTTCTTACTGATGCAGCTATCAAGGGTAAGGTTGACCCGCTTATGGGGCTTAAGGAGAACGTTCTTATCGGTAAACTTATCCCTGCCGGTACAGGTATGCGCTGTTATAATGAAATTCAGCTTGAGGAAAACTATGTATTATCAAGTGATGATATGCAGTCATTTATTGATGTTGATAAAGAATAATTCTTATAAATAAAAATATGGGTCGTCAATGGGCGACCCATATTTGATATTCTTTAAATTGTGCTTTTATTTGTGCCTTTATAACATAAAGTGCATGGCTTTTTTGACTATTTTGCCAATGGATTTTCAATAGTTTTATGTGATAAAATAACTGTATAACGATTATTAGAAGGGAGATTGTTTTTATATGAAAATATCTTTTAAGAAATTAACGAGTGTTTTACTTGCTGTTCTTATGCTTGTATCTGTAATGTCCATTGCAGCTGTTAACGTTTCCGCAGCCTCAACAGTTTATATTGATGTTACGGGCGCGTCAAATGGCGATGAAGATTACTGGGCATGGATTTGGAATACCGGCAGCGACGGCAGCTGGTATCAGATGACTAAAGACAGCCAAGGCTATTACCAAACCAGTATGGAAGCGGGACAAAATGTAGTGTTTGTTCGTATGCCTGCAGGTGTAACCGCCGATTGGGATAAAAAGTGGAATCAGACAGTTGATACTGCATTTGACGGTACTAATAATCTTTGTACTATTACATGGGCCGATACATACGCTGGAAATATGGGCGTTTCATGGTCACAGTATTCCGGAGGAGTAGATCCAACAATTCCATTACCTACAACTTCTATATCAACAACGCCGATTACAACACAGGCGCCTACAACTGTAGCACCGACTACAGCTCCTCCAACTACTCAGCCTATTCCAACAGATCCGACTGAGGCTGACGAGGATCAGTATCTTTATGTTTCAGCTAAGTCAAATCTTAACACAACAGGTGTTAAGACTAAGATTCAGGGAGACAAGGTTACAGTTACATACACACTTAACGCTGATGAAGCTCTTGACGACGGAATGGTCGTAATCAGTTATGATTCATCAAAACTTTCCCTTTCTTCAACATACAATACAACTGCTTCAATGTTCCCTGTAGTTTCAGATGCCGTATATAACCTTAATGCAGGTGTTGGCGAGGCAAGGTTTAACTTTAGTGGCACAATGGGTAAATATGATTTTACAGAGGGAAAAACTCTTGTTAATCTTGTATTTGATAAAAAAGGTGACTCTGTAGGTACAGCTTTAGTATATCTTGATATTACCGACCTTAACTCAATGAACACAACATATGTTGATGATGGTAATGTGATAACATCACAGGGACTTAGCGTTACACCGGCCATCAGCAGTGAAACTCCCATAATACCTACTGAAACGGAAATTCCTACCGATGAGTCAAAAATTAATGTTATAGCATCTTCCAACCTTGCAACAGATACATCTTCTGTTGAAATAGATGGAAGAACAGCTACAGTTGTATTTAACCTTACAGCAGATGAAATGATTGCTTTCGGCGATGTTGTTGTAAGCTATGATTCAACTAAGCTTGCTTTGGAGGATAAATACAACAATACTGCTTCAATGTTTACAACCCTTTCAGATGGAGTTACATATAATTTAAATGCTGGCACAGGCACTATGAAGTTTAATTTCACAGGTGTTGCAGAAGATAAAAGTTCCGGCCTTTATGATTTCACAAAAGGTGCCCAGCTTATTAAACTTGTATTTACAGTTATCGGCGGAAAAGTTGGTGACGCAGATGTTTATCTTTCTGTAGTTGACTTAGGCGGATTTGGCAAAGATTATGTTGACAATTCAGTTATCAAAACAACTGAGGGTATAAAGATTTCCTCATCAGTATCTAATGAAGAAGCTACAACTTCTGCTACACAGACTACTGAGGTTACAATTGCAACAGACAGCACAGAATCAACACAGGCTACAGGGACAACCTCCGCAACTACACCAAGTGAAACTGTTACCGAAACAGAGCCGGCAACAGATGCTTCGGAAGAACCACAGCCAACAACTTCGGCAGCAACGCAGGCACAGCCAACGCAGGCACAGCCGACGCAGAAACCGACAGAAGCTTCAACAAAAGCCCAGTCTTTAGAACAGGCAGAGAAAA
>CAYRTG010000032.1:0-21846 GCA_964427365.1 uncultured Ruminococcus sp.
TATAATATTAACACAATTTGAAATTTACCCCAAACCGATGAGCAGGAGTAGTAGTTTTATTTAATGCTTTCAGAGAGTTGTCGTTTGGTGCAAGACAACAGCGTAGAGTAAATTGAATGGACCTGTGAGGGCAGCCCGAAATTATATAATTATAATATAGATAAAGTAGGCGCTGACGGTGGCTAACCGTTATTTTGGCAACATATGTCAGTATGTGTAAAGCGGACGCATTTGCGTCAATTTGGGTGGTACCGCAGAAGTTATCGACTTTTGTCCCATTATTGGGATAGAAGTCGTTTTTTATTTTTAATTTTTTGGCAGGTGATAATATGGAACCGAGTTTTGAAAGAGTAAAAGATTTAGCAGGGAAATATGATGTAATTCCTGTGTACAAGGAATTATACGCAGATGTTGCAACTCCAATAACTCTGCTTAGAAAAATTGCGTCAGCATATGATAAATACTTTCTTCTGGAAAGTATTGAAGGCGGAGAAAAGTGGGCTAGATATTCATTTATCGGCTTTAATCCAAAGGCAAGACTATCCTATAAAAACGGTACTCTTACTATTACAGGTGAGGGTGAAAAGAAAATTATTACCAATAAGCCTTATGAATATTTGCGTGAATATATGAGCTACTATAAAACTCCCCGAATTGAAGGCATTCCACCCTTTACAGGAGGTCTTGTAGGCTACTATGGTTATTCAATGATAGGTGTTGCAGAGCCAATATTAAATATCAGCACAGGGGATTTCAAGGATTTTGACCTAATGCTTTTTGACAAAATCATAGCTTATGACCATTTGTCAGAAAAAATGACAGTAATAGTCAATATGAAAACCTATGACCCTCAGCGACAATATGGAAAGGCTTGTAAGGATATTGATGATATTATCGGCATTATAAAAAATGAAAAGCCTATAGTTTGCGAAAAACCTGAACACAAGGTACAGTTTAAGTCAAGCTACACAAAAGAGGAATTTTGCAATATGGTTGAAAAAACCAAGAGGTATATTTTTGAGGGCGATATTTTCCAATGTGTAGTATCAAGACGTTTTTCAGCAGATTACAAGCCAAGCCTTTTAAATGCTTACAGGGTTTTGCGTACAACAAATCCGTCACCGTATATGGTATATATGGTAGTTGACGGAGAGGAAATTATATGTGCATCTCCTGAAACCTTAGTTAAGTTGCAAGGGGACACCTTAAACACATTTCCGATTGCAGGCTCACGGCCTAGAGGTAAAACAAGGGAAGAGGACAATGCCCTTGAAGCCGAGCTTATCAAGGACGAAAAAGAGCTTGCAGAGCATAATATGCTTGTTGACTTAGGCAGAAATGATATTGGCAAGATTTCAAAGTTCAATTCCGTAAAGGTTACTGAATATCAGAAAGTACTGAAATATTCAAAGATTATGCACATTTGTTCAGAGGTTGAGGGTAAAATCAGAGATGACCTTGACGCTTTTGACGCTATTGAGTCATTACTGCCGGCAGGTACACTTTCAGGCGCTCCGAAAATAAGAGCTTGTGAGATTATAGAGGAGCTTGAAAAAACACCGAGAGGTGTATATGGCGGCGCAATAGGATATATAGATTTTAACGGCAGCCTTGACGCTTGTATTGCAATTCGTATGGCAGTTAAGCATAATGATAAGGTTTATGTACAGGCAGGAGCGGGAATTGTAGCTGATTCTGTACCTGAAATGGAATACGAAGAAACCTACAACAAAGCTCTTGCAGTAATGAATGCAATAGAAAGAGCAGAGGAGGTTGATGATATATGATACTGATAATTGATAATTATGACAGCTTTACCTACAACCTTCTACAGTTTTGCGGAAGTATTGAGCCTGATATTAAGGTTGTGCGAAATGACGCTGTTACAATTAATGAAATAAGAAAACTTAATCCAACTCACATTATCCTTTCTCCCGGTCCGGGCTACCCGAAGCACGCAGGAATATGTGAAGATGTTATAAAAGAGCTAAAAGGCGAAAATCCAATACTCGGTGTGTGTCTTGGTCATCAGGCAATTTGTGAGGCTTTCGGAGCGGAAATTAGCCACGCAATAAAGCTTATGCATGGTAAAAAGAGCAACATAAATGTGGATAACGATTGCAGTATTTTCAAAAATATGCCAAAGGTTGTAACAGGTGCAAGATACCACAGCCTTATAGCTAAAAAAGACTCAATCCCCAATTGTCTTAAAATTACTGCTACTGATGATATGGGTGAGGTTATGGCAGTTAAGCACAGAGATTATGAAATCTATGGACTGCAGTTTCATCCTGAATCAATTTTAACATCGGGCGGATTAACAATGATAAGAAATTTTATTAAAGAGGTGCATTAATATGATTACAGAAGCAATTAAAAAATTAACAGAAGGACAGGATTTATCATATGACGAGGCTGCTCAGGTAATGGATGAAATGATGAGCGGTAACGCTACAAATGCTCAGATGGCAGCATTCCTTACAGCTTTAAAAATTAAAGGTGAAACTATAGAAGAAATCACAGCTTGCGCACAGGGTATGCGTGACAAAGCTATTCATATCAACCCTGAAAAGGATGTATTGGATATTGTAGGTACCGGCGGTGACGGTACAGGTACATTCAATATTTCCACAACATCAGCTTTTGTTATTGCAGCAGCAGGAGTTCCCATTGCAAAGCACGGCAACCGTTCCATGAGCAGTAAGTCAGGTGCAGCAGATTGTCTTGAAGCCCTTGGAGTTGACATTACAATTTCAGCAGAAAAGTCAAAGGAAATTTTAGATAAAGCAGATATTTGCTTTATGTTTGCACAGGGCTATCACAGTTCAATGAAATATGTAGGACCTGTCCGCAAGGAAATTGGTGTAAGAAATATATTCAATATTTTGGGTCCTCTGACAAATCCAGCAAATGCAAATATGCAGGTAATGGGTGTTTATTCGGAAGAACTGCTTGAACCTCTTGCAAAAGTACTTTCAAACCTTGGTGTAAAAAGAGGTATGACAATTTACGGCTGTGACGGAATGGACGAGGCAACAGTAACAGCACCTACAAAAATCTGTGAAATAAATAACGAAAATTTTAAAACTTACGAAATTACTCCGGAAGATGTTGGACTTAAAAGCTATTCTATGGTAGAATTAATTGGTGGCGACGGAAAAGAAAATGCAGAAATCACAAAGCGGATATTAAAAGGTGAGCTTAAAGGCGCCAAACGTGATATAGTTCTTCTTAATTCAGCTTTGGGAATTTATGTAGGCGGCAAAGCCGAAACAATAAAAGAAGGCATAAAGGTTGCAGCAAAAATTATAGACAGCGGCAAGGCTTATGCTAAAATGAAAGAATTTGCAGAATTATCAAATCATTAAGGAAATGTTATGATACTGGAAACTATAGCAAATGCAAACAAAGAAAGATATGAAAAATTAAAAAAGTCCGTACCTCTTAAGGTGATAAAAGTCAAAGCAGAAAGTATGAACCCAAATACAGGCTTTCCTTTTGAAAAAGCATTAGGTAAAGAAAATCTTTCCTATATATGCGAGGTTAAGAAAGCCTCTCCATCAAAGGGCGTAATTGCATTGGATTTTCCATATCTGCAAATTGCCAAGGATTATGAAAAAGCCGGAGCAAGTGCCATTTCTGTTCTTACAGAACCTAAGTGGTTTTGGGGCAGTGACAGCTACCTAAAAGAAATTGCGGAAAATGTATCAATACCTGTTTTGCGTAAGGACTTTACAGTAGATGTTTATCAGATTTATGAGGCAAAACTCCTTGGTGCATCAGCAGTATTGTTAATATGTGCCATACTTGACAAGGACACTGTTGCAAAGTGGATAAAGGTTTGTGACAGCTTAGGACTTTCAGCCTTAGTTGAAGCTCATACAAAGGAAGAAGTTTATATGGCTTTAGATGCAGGAGCAAGAATTGTTGGAGTAAATAACCGTAATTTAAAGGACTTTACCGTTGACTTAAATACTTGCAGAAACCTAAGAGCCTTAGTTCCGGAAAACATAATTTTTGTAGGAGAAAGCGGAATTTCTTCTGCTGATGATATACGGGAGCTTAAAGAAGCAAAGGTTGATGCTGTGTTGATTGGCGAAACCCTTATGCGGGCAGATGATAAAACCGAGGCACTGTCTAAACTTAACGGTGGTGTATTATGAGTAAAATTAAAATTTGCGGGATGCAGAGAAGTCAGGATATTGAAATAGTAAATGAGTTTTTACCTGATTATGTAGGCTTTATTATGAGTACAGAGAAAAAATTCCGCAGACAAATTTCTATAGATAAAGCTCAAAAGCTAAGTGAAATCCTTAATCCTATGATAAGGCCTGTAGGTGTTTTTGTTAATGAACCTATAGATTTTATTGAGTACATTTGCAGAAACGATATAATTGAAAGGGTACAGCTTCACGGAAATGAAAGCAATGATTATATACTTGAGCTTAGAAAACGTGTTCCAAACCCTATTATAAAAGCAATACATGTAAGCAGTGCAGCTCAAATTGCAGCTGCTGAAAAAATTCCTTGCAGCCAATTGTTGTTTGATACAGCCTATAAGGATAAAGCAGGAGGAGGCGGAGTTAAGTTTAATTGGGATTTAATTCCCAATAAGGTGTCAAAGCCATTCTTTCTTGCAGGAGGACTGAATGCTGATAATATTCAGAAAGCTATAAAACAGGTTAATCCATATTGTGTGGATTTAAGCTCATCTGTAGAAACAGATGGATATAAAGACAGAGAAAAGGTAAAAGAAGTAGTTAAGAAAGTCAGGAGTGTATAGAAATGTCAAAAGGTAAATTCGGTATTCACGGTGGACAATTTATTCCTGAAACATTGATGAATGCAGTAATAGAGCTTGAAAAAGCATATGATTATTATAAAAATGACCCTGAGTTTATTTCAGAGATTCAGTTATTAATGAGGGAATACGCAGGCAGACCCTCACTCTTGTACTATGCTGAAAAAATGACGAAGGACTTAGGCGGTGCAAAAATCTATTTAAAGCGTGAGGATTTGAACCATACAGGCTCTCATAAAATCAATAACTGTTTAGGACAAATCCTTCTTGCAAAGAAAATGGGCAAAAAGCGTGTTATTGCAGAAACAGGCGCAGGTCAGCACGGTGTTGCTACTGCTACAGTAGCAGCATTGCTTGATATGGAATGTGACATTTATATGGGCAAGGTTGATACTGAAAGGCAGGTTCTTAACTGCTACAGAATGGAACTTTTAGGAGCAAAGGTTCACCCTGTAACCACAGGTACCCAGACATTAAAAGACGCAGTAAACGAAGCATTGAGAGAGTGGACAGCAAGAGTAGAGGATACTCATTATGTATTAGGTTCGGTAATGGGACCTCATCCTTTCCCAACAATCGTAAGAGATTTTCAGTCAATTATCGGCAAAGAGGTTAAAGCTGAAATGCTTGAAAAAGAGGGCAGACTTCCTGACGTATGTATGGCTTGCGTAGGGGGCGGAAGCAACGCAATGGGACTTTTTTATGATTTTATAAAAGATAAAGAGGTTAAGCTTATTGGCTGTGAAGCAGCAGGACTTGGAGTAGATAACGAGAAAAACGCTGCAACAGTAGCCAATGGGGGACTTGGAATATTCCACGGAATGAAGTCTTATTTTATTCAGGACAAATACGGGCAGATTGCTCCTGTATATTCAATTTCAGCAGGACTTGACTATCCCGGGGTGGGTCCTGAGCACGCAAATCTTCACGATATGGGACGTGCTTCCTATGTTCCCGTAACTGATGATGAAGCGGTAAAAGCATTTGAATATCTTTCAAGAACAGAGGGTATTATCCCGGCTATTGAAAGCTCCCATGCAGTTGCCCATTGTATGAAGATTGCGCCTGAAATGGATAAGGATAAAATCATTGTTATATGCCTTTCAGGACGCGGAGATAAAGACGTCGCAGCAATTGCAAGATACAGGGGGGTACAGATTTATGATTAAGCTAAATGAAGCATTTGAGAACGGCAAGGCGTTTATAGCATTCCTTACAGCAGGTGATCCGGATTTGGAAACTACTCAAAAGCTGTTGCCTGAAATTGCGAAAGCAGGAGCCGATTTAATAGAAATCGGTATTCCTTTTTCAGATCCTGTTGCTGAGGGAGTTGTTATTCAGGATGCAGACCTTAGAGCTTTAAAGACCGGTACTACAACTGATAAGGTTTTTGATATGGTAGAAAAAACCGCGCCAAAGTGTAATGCGGCTCTTGCATTTATGACCTATATAAATGTAATTTATGTATACGGTGTAAAAAAATTTATTAAAAAATGTTCTGAAATCGGAGTGTCGGCGGTAATTGTTCCTGATGTTCCCTTTGAGGAAAAACAGGAGCTTACTCCAATGTGTGAAAAATATGGAGTTGATTTTATATCATTTATTGCTCCAACATCCAAAGAGCGTATTCAAACTATTTCAAAGGATGCAAAAGGATTTATCTATTGCGTATCTTCCTTAGGTGTTACAGGAGTACGTTCGGAAATTAAAACTGATGTTGGTGAGATGATTGCCCTTGCAAAAGAAGTTACAGAAACACCTTGTGCAGTAGGATTTGGTATTGCAACGCCTGAACAGGCTAAGAAAATAGCAACAGTTTCAGACGGTGTAATCGTAGGCTCTGCCATAGTTAAGATTATTGCAAAGTACGGCAGAGATTGTGTGCCGTATGTCAGTGAATATGTTAAGTCAATGAAGGACGCTATAAGATGAGCAGCAAAAAAGATTTACAGAAAATAATTAATGAAAGCAACAACATAGTTTTCTTTGGCGGGGCAGGAGTTTCCACAGAAAGCGGTATTCCTGATTTCAGAAGTGTGGACGGACTTTATAATCAGAAGTATGACTATCCACCTGAAGAAATTTTAAGTCACCACTTTTTTGTGAATAACTGCAAGGAATTTTATCGATACTATAAAGATAAAATGCTTGCACTTGATGTTAAGCCTAATAAGGCTCATAAAATCCTAGCGAAGCTTGAGGAAAAAGGTAAGCTGAAAGCTATAGTTACACAGAATATTGACGGACTTCATCAGGCAGCAGGCAGTAAAATTGTATATGAGCTCCACGGTTCTGTCCACAGAAACTACTGTACAAACTGCCACAAATTTTTTGATGCCCAGTATGTTAAGAACAGCTTATCAATACCTGTTTGCGATGAGTGCGGATATGCAGTAAAGCCTGATGTAGTGCTTTATGAAGAAGGTCTTGACGATAATACAGTCAGTTGTGCAATTAATGCAATTTCTAATGCAGATGTGCTTATAGTTGCAGGCACAAGTCTGACAGTATATCCTGCAGCAGGAATGTTAAGGTACTATAAGGGTAACAAGCTAATACTTATAAATCGTGACAAAACCCCAATGGATAATCTGGCAAATATGATATTCCATGAAAAAGTAGGAGAACTTTTAGAACAGCTTGAAATATAAGGCAAAAATGACCTGAGAAATTAATCTCGGGTCATTTTTAATGTTTATATTTATTTTATATATATTTAATTTACCTATAATTCAGTACGGCATAAAATTAACATTCAAATTATTTAATGGTAGTGAATTTCAAGCTAATAATCTGCCTATAATCATATTAATACACATAGTTTAATATTTGTAAAAAAGTAAGTATCAAAGATTTGTTTTAAATTATTTAATTAAAAAGGACTGTATATTTTAACAAAAATATATATTGCAATTTATGAAAAATGCAAATACAATATATTTATATATTGGTAATTTTTGGAGGTAATTATGTTAAGCTTAAGAAATATTACTAAAGACTATAAAGTGGGAAACAATGTTGTTAAGGCTCTCAGAGGTGTAAGTATTGATTTTCGTAAAAATGAATTTGTTTCTATTTTAGGACAGTCGGGCTGCGGCAAAACTACCTTGCTTAATATTATAGGGGGACTTGACCAATATACTGAAGGGGATCTTGTAGTCAACGGAAAATCCACCAAAGATTTCAAGGACAGAGAATGGGACACCTATCGCAACCATAGTATAGGTTTTGTATTCCAAAGCTATAACCTGATTTCACATCAGACAGTTTTAAGCAATGTGGAGCTTGCTTTGACATTAACAGGCGTGTCAAAATCCCAGCGCAGGAAACGTGCTAAGGAAGTTTTGAAAAAGGTAGGACTTGGCGATCAGCTTCACAAAAAACCTTTTCAGATGTCCGGCGGACAAATGCAGAGAGTTGCTATTGCAAGAGCATTAGTAAACAACCCTGATATTCTTCTTGCTGACGAACCCACAGGAGCTCTTGATTCCGAAACCAGTGTGCAGATTATGGAGCTTTTAAAGGAAGTTTCCAAGGATAGGCTTGTAATTATGGTAACTCATAATCCTGAACTTGCTGAAAAATATTCCACAAGGATTATAAACCTACTTGACGGCAAGGTTACTAACGACAGTATGCCTTATATTGACGAAACAGAAAAGCCTCAAAAAAATAAGGCTAAAAAAGGCAGAAAGAAAAACACATCAATGTCTTTCTTTACAGCTTTAGGTCTTAGCTTTAATAACCTTAAAACCAAAAAGGGAAGAACCTTTTTAGTATCCTTTGCAGGTTCAATCGGAATAATCGGCATAGCCCTTATTCTGTCCCTTTCAAGCGGCATACAATTGTATATAGAAAGCGTACAGCGCGAAACCCTTACATCGTATCCTTTGCAGATTATTGATGAAACTAACGATATGAGCAGTATGATGTCCGCATTTGTGGATTTACAGGATAAGGAAGCCTCAACCCCAGAAAAAACCGTTAAATCAAATAATATTATGACAGATGTTTTGGACGCTATGGTTGGTGGAACTAACGAAAACAATGTGAAAGCATTTAAAGATTATATAGAGTCCGGTAAGTGCGACCTTGATAAATATATATCTGATATTTCATATAAATACAGTACAACTATGAATATATACAGGGCAAACACTAAAAAGGGTTTAAAAAAGGTAAATCCCTCGACTCTTTTCAGTGACTTAGGCTTTAACACATCAATGACTAAAGAGAACAGTATGTTCAGCTTTTCTGATGAAATGTCTAATACCGATGTGTGGACTCAGCTTTCAGATAATAGTGAAGTACTAAAGGAATCCTACAATGTAGTAAAAGGAAGATTGCCAAAGAAGTATAATGAAGCTGTAATTATCCTGGACAAAAATGGTGAAATCAGCGATTATACTCTCTATACCCTTGGGCTGATGAACGAGGATAAACTCATTAAAAATCTCAAAAAGTCTGCAAATGGTAAAGAAACTGAAAAAATCAAGAAAAAGACTGTAAGTCTTGATACGCTGCTTAAACAGGAATATAAGCTGCTTATAAATACAGACTATTATTCAGAGAATAGTGACGGCACATGGAAAGACCATACTGATGATGAACCGTATATAATCAACAAACTTGATAAAGCATTAAAAATAAAAGTTGTCGGTATTGTTATGGCTGAAAAGTCAAACTCAGCAACAAGCCAGTACGGTGGTGTAGGCTATCGAGCAGATCTGACAGAATATCTTGTAAATAAGGTAAATGACAGCAAGATTGTAAAACAGCAGAAAAAACATAAAAAAATCGATGTTTTCTCAGGAATTGAATTTAAGACCGATGATAAAGAAGATAATCTTACTATTGATGATGTTTACAGCTATATTCAAACTTTAGAATATGCTGAGCAACAGCAGTATATGACATATATTCAGCAAATGCAGATGAGCGGTATGAGTGATGAGGATATTGCAAAAGCCTTTGAGGAGTCCCTTAAAAAGCAATCTACCGATAACACCTATGAGGGCAACTTGGAAACATTAGGCGTTGCAGACCTTGACTCACCCTCACAGATTAATCTTTATCCTGTAGATTTTGAAAGCAAGGATGATATTAAGAAAATCATCAGTGATTATAACAAAGGCGTTGAAGAAGCTGACAAAATCAGCTATACAGACTATATCGGACTAATGATGGATTCTGTTACAACAATGATTAATGCTATCAGCTTTGTACTTATTGGTTTTGTATCAATTTCATTAGTTGTATCTTCAATAATGATTGGAATTATCACATATATTTCTGTGCTTGAGCGTACAAAGGAAATCGGCATACTTCGTGCAATCGGTGCAAGAAAGCGTGATATCAGCAGAGTATTCAACGCTGAAACTCTTATTATCGGCTTTGTTTCAGGTATTCTCGGAATACTTGTAACCCTGCTTTTGAATATTCCTATTAATATATTTGTAGAACAATTTGCAGAAATTCAGAATGTTGCTGTTCTTCCTGTAGGGGCAGCGGTAATACTTGTAATAATCAGTATGGTTCTTACTTTTATAGCCGGCTTAGTTCCTGCAAAAATGGCTGCAAAGAAAGACCCTGTTGTAGCATTAAGAAATGAATAAATAGTCCTTTAAATTATAATAAAATATTAACCATATTTTTGCCCTCCCTTGGCATATTAATGTTCAGGGAGGGCTTTTATGGATATATTCTTGTGGATTAATTTGTGCTCAGGACTGTGCCTTTTTCTTTTTGGAATGTATATTATGAGCAGAGGCCTTGAAAATTTTACTGCCGGTAATTTTCGGCGTGTACTTTGTAAAATAACAAACAGCAGATTCAAAGGACTGCTCCTTGGCACAGCAGTTACTTCAGTTATTCAAAGCTCTTCTGCTACTACGGTAATGGTTGTAGGATTTGTAAATTCAGGGGTTATGAATCTGAATCAATCTATAGGTATAATTATGGGTGCTAATATCGGTACAACAGTCACCTCCTGGATTTTAAGCCTTATGGGTATTCAGGGGGACAGTATTATGGTGAATCTGTTAAAGCCTGTAAGTCTGTCAACCATATTTGCCATAGTCGGAGTTTTGCTTACCCTGTTTTCTAAAAGCAGTAAAAAGCACAATATAGGTATAATTTTTATGGGCTTTTTTCTTCTTATAACAGGTATGAACACTATGAATATTTCTGTTGATCCGTTTACCAATATGCCTGAATTTGTAAGTTTTTTTACTATGTTTAATAATCCCGTTTTCGGACTTTTGTCAGGCGCATTGCTGACGGCCTTTCTTCAAAGCTCCTCTGCATCTGTAGGAATTTTGCAGTCAATGTCTTTAACAGGTACTATTACATATGGAATGGCAATACCTATAGTTATGGGACAGAATATCGGCACTTGTGTAACTGCATTGATTTCTTCGATAGGTGTAAGCAGAAATGCAAAATGTGCAGCCCTTGTGCATCTTTATTTTAATATAATCGGTGTGGTGATTTTAGGTACAGGTTTTTATGGATTGCAGACCTTGGCAAATTTTGATTTTGTTAATTCACTTGCAGGACCGGCAGAAATAGCCCTTGTTCATACAGCCTTCAATGCGCTTTCAACAATTTTGATTTTCCCATTTGCCGACAAGCTTGAAAAACTTGTTCAGTTTACGATTTATCCAAAGCTAAATTTTGAAAAAAGAAAAAGCTCTTAAGAGCTTTTCTCAGTTAATCAGTTAATATTAATAACACATACTTCAGGAGGATTATTAAATCTAGGCACAATAACATCGTTTCCCAATCCGCTTGTAATAAGCATATTTGCTGTGCCTGAGCTGAAATATCCCATATCATATTCCGGAAACCACCCTTGATTTGGAGCTAATACACCGCCTATAAAGGGCAGCCTTACAAGTCCTCCGTGGGTATGACCGCATATCATAAGGTTAATATCCATTTTATCAAAACCCCAGAAATAAAACTCCGGCTGATGAGTAAGCAGTATGGAATAATTTTCCTTTTCCTGCCGGATAAAGCTGTCAAGAAAATACCTTTGCTCATTGTCATAATCGGGTGCTTCATATTCATAGTAAGGATAATCCGTTATTCCGCCAACGGTTATCCTTTCTTTGCCTAAATTAAGACTTACCATTTCATTGTCCAGTAAAACAGCACCGCTTGATTTTATGTCTTTAATCAAACCGGCGTAGTCATAATACTTTTGTTCGTGATTTCCTAAAGCATAATATACAGGAGCAATGTCACAGAGCTTTGGTAATAGTTTAATAATCGGCTCTCTGGTTTTATTGCCTTCACTTACCATATCGCCGCATACTGCAATAAAGTCAGGTTTTTCAGACTCTATAATATCTACAAGCTTTTGGTTATCTTTGCCAAACTCTCTGTTATGCAAGTCGGAAATCAACACGAATTTTACGTTGCTCTTTAGCTTGTCGGTTTCTAAATTGTAGTTGTGTAGGGCAAGTCCGGTTTCAGAATTCAGCACAATACTTAAGCATATTCCAAAAATCAGAATTACCATATAAAATAATACAGTAAATTTTTTCATAATAACCACATTCAAAATTCTTAAATTCCTTTTATTTATTTTTATAACATAAATAATAAAATGTCAAGAAAATTATCTATTAATAGCGTTCTTTACCAAATCTCAGCAGAAATAGTATAAAGCAAAATTGTGTGGATTTTTATATATTTATAGTGTATAATTACATAGTGTTTATAGTTTTATAAATGACACATAATATATACAAGGAGTTAATATTTTAAATTATTAGTCTGAAATCAAAGACAGAGTAAACAATATAAAGAGGTAAAATATGATTGATTTTGTTAATAGAGCAAAAGAAATTCAGGATACACTTGTGTCTTGGAGAAGATCTTTGCATCAAATTCCCGAAGTAGGATTAAACCTTCCCGAAACTGTTTCTTTTATTACAAATAGGCTTGATGAAATGGGAATTTCATATAAAATTTATGAGGATATTTCCTGTGTAGTAGCTACAGTCGGTAAGGGTAAGCCCTGCTTCCTTCTTAGAAGTGATATGGATGCATTGCAAGTTGCAGAAGAAACAGATTTATCTTTCAAATCCACCAATGGTTGTATGCACGGGTGCGGTCACGATATGCACGCAGCTATGCTTTTAGGTGCAGCAAAGCTGCTAAAGGAATGTGAACATGAGCTTAATGGCACAGTTAAGCTGTTGTTCCAGTCAGGCGAGGAGATTTTTCAGGGTGCAAAGTCAGCTATAAGTAAGGGTGTGCTGGAGGATGTTGATGTAGCTTTTGCAGTCCATGTTATTGCCTCTGTGCCTACAGGAGTTATTATTACGGGTAAAGAGGCCATGAGTTCTGTGTATGGCTTCAAAATCACCCTTACAGGCAAGGGCGGTCACGGCTCTATGCCTGAGCAGACAATTGACCCTATAAATGCCGGTGTACAGGTTTACCTTGCACTTCAGTCCCTTATTGCAAGAGAGATAGGAGGGACAGAGGAGGCTGTGCTTACCATAGGTCAGTTTCAATCGGGAGATGTGGCAAATGTTATCCCCGAAAGGGCAGTTCTCCAAGGCACCCTTCGTACATTTAATAAACAGGTTCGCCAAAGACTTATAAACAGAATTAATGAAGTAGTAGAGGGTGTGGCAATTACCTATCGTTGTAAGGCTCAGCTTCAGGTACTCAGCGACTGCCCAAGTGTTGTTACAGATGATGAGGTAACTGCACATATTAAAAGGGAAATTTGTAAAATTCTCCCTGAAATTAATGTTGTATCAGGAGCCGCCCACGGTATGGGTTCAGAGGACTTTGCAGAGATTACGGACAAAGTCCCGTCAGCTTATTATATGATAGGTGCAGGTGTGCCTGACCAAAGTAAATGGGTAGCCCAGCACAACCCTAAAGTCCTGTTTAACGAAGATGTCCTATCCACAGGCTGTGCAATTTTTGCTCAATCAGCACAGTCTTGGCTTGATAACCACTAAAAATTTGTAATGTAAAATTGTAAGAAGGTATAATGTATAAAAGCAAGGATTTTCTCGGAAGATAGCCTATTGGAAAACTACTTTTCAAATTGGCTGTGCCAACAGTTGTAGCACAGCTTATCAATATATTATATAACACAATTGACCGCATTTATATAAGTCATATTCCACAAGTGGGAAGTTTAGCTTTGATCGGTGCAGGGGCGTGTATGCCTATTATTGTGATTGTGTCGGCATTTGCTGCTTTGGTAAGCTCCGGCGGTGCTCCACGTGCCTCAATTTTTATGGGTAAGAAATGATATGGAGTCCGCTGAAAAAACCTTGGGCGGATGCTTTGCGTTGCAGGTAATTGTTTCTGTTTTTGCTTATCAAATTCACTATATTATATGGTTTCATATTAATTTCTATTTACTGTTTGTTGCGTTTTTCTGCAAATATGTAAAAATTAGTGAAATTATTGACTATTTTTACTATTTGTAGTAGAATAATATTGTATATGTATAACTATATGTTTTATGAGGATTATTATGAATAATAAGAATACTACATATAACAAAGTATTTAAACGACTGATTGACATATTTTGTTCATTAATAGCGATTGTTTTTCTTTCAATCATATATTTGCCAATTTGTTTAATTGTTAAACTAACAAGTCCCGGTCCGGTTTTCTTTAAACAAAAGAGGGTTGGTATAAATAAAACCTTTTTTAACATTTTAAAATTCAGAACTATGAGGATAGACACCCCAAAAAGTTGTCCTACACATCTTCTGGAAAATCCTGACCAATATATAACTAAAGTAGGCAAGTTTTTACGCAAGACCAGTTTAGATGAGCTTCCACAGATTTTTAATATTTTTAAGGGAGATATGTCAGTTATAGGTCCAAGACCTGCTTTGTGGAATCAAGATGATTTAGTTGCAGAAAGAGATAAATACGGTGCTAATGATTTAAAACCAGGGCTTACAGGTTGGGCACAGGTTAATGGCAGAGATGAACTGCCTATACCGGTGAAGGCCAAACTTGACGGTGAATACGTTAAAAAATGTAGTTTTGCTTTTGATGTGAAGTGTTTGTTTTTGACTATTATAAGTGTATTTAGAAGTGAAGGTGTAGTTGAAGGCGGAACAGGTCAAATGACAGAAATTGAAATAAAAGAAAAGGTTGAGGAAACTACCCAGTGAGAAAAATATTATTTGTTGCTAATGTTGCAAAGGAACATATTAATAAATTTCATATTCCTACGATAAAAGAGTTTAAAAAACAAGGTTGGATTGTAGATGTTGCTTGTTCTGGAAATGATGAGGTTCCTGAATGTGATAATAGATTTAAAACTTGTTGGAAGAGGTCCCCGTTTACTTTCAAAACTATTAAAGGAATATTTCAACTTAAAAAGATTATTGCTGAAAACGATTATGACATAATTTATTGCCATACACCTGTTGGAGGACTAATAGGAAGATTAGCTGCAAAAACAGCTAGAAAAAATGGTGCTAAAGTAGTATATAATGCTCATGGGCTTCACTTTTTTAAAGGGGCGCCAATTATAAATTGGTTATTATATTATCCGGTTGAAAAGATATTAGCTCATTTTACAGATGTTTTTATTACTATTAATAAAGAAGATTATAATAGAGTGAAAAAGAAGTTTAATAAAAAATTAGATGTTCACCTTATTAATGGTATGGGTATTGATTTTGATAAATTGAATATAGAAGATCCGTATCAAGTTAGAAAAGAATACCGTGGTAAATTAGGTATTTCAGATGATACTACTGAGTTGATATATGTAGCGGAATTGTCGCCTAACAAAAATCAGAAAATGCTTGTTGATCTTGTGCAGACATTGCGTCTTCGTGGAGAAAATGTTGTCTTAATTCTTCCGGGTCCTGATCACTGTAACGGTAAGTTGCAGGAATATATAGATAAAAAGGGATTAAAAGAATATATTAAGTTGTTAGGCTGGCGGAACGATATAGGTGAACTTTTGACATCTGCTGATATTTGTGTCGCTTCAAGTATAAGAGAGGGATTTGGTATAAATATTGTTGAAGCTATGTACTGCGGTCTGCCTGTTGTAGCAGTAAATAACCGTGCACACAAAATGATTATTAAAGATAATGATAACGGGTTTCTAGTCAACATCAATGATGTGAATTCTATGGCAGATATGACATCTTTATTGATAAACAATAAAGATGTATATAATAGAATGTCAAAGCTAGATGTTTCTGAATATGATTGTAGGGTGGTGGCTTCCAGATTGTTTAATATTATTAGTAGATAGGTTGGAATTTTATGCCAGTATATATAGCTATGATTCTTCTAACGGCATTTTTTGGCTGGTGTTATGAACGCAGTAAAGAAGGTCGGGTAGTTAATTTGGGCACAACTGAAACAATTGAATATTTTGATAATAAACCAAAGACTCTTTTATTAGTTTTAATATTGCTTGTATTTGTATTTGTAACTGGTTTCCAAACAGGATTTGGAGATACTTCTAATTATATGGGACAATTTAAAAATTTGATATATTCTTTCCCTAATAGCATTACTGAGGTGTGGAGTGATAACGAAAAATCGCCGCTTTTTAAAATATATATGTCTATAATTAAGGTTTTCACTAATGATCCACAATGGTTTTTGCTGATTACAGCTTTTATCTCAAACTTTTTTATGTGGCGTGTTATGAAAAACGAGTCCTGTTCTATCACAATATCTTGTTATCTATACATATGCAGTGGACTTTGTTTATGGGCGATGAACGGAATCAGACAATATATTGTTGCAACATTTTTATTTACTTGTTATAAGTTTATCATAAACGGAAAATGGGGAATTTGGTTTTTATTATTGTTTGTATGTTATTTTTGGCATACATCAGTTCTTTTTTTGATACCGGTCTATTTTTTATATCGGAGAAAACCATGGACAAAAACAACAATGCTTTTTATAATAGGTATCCTTATAATAGGTATGTTTTATTCACAGTTTACTGATGCTTTTTTTGATGTTACCGAAGGATCATCCTTTGATGAATATAAAAATGAAGTAAACGATACATCTAGCACAATGCTAATACGTGTTTTATTTATGTGTATTCCTGCAGTATTAGCTTTTGTTTATAGGGAAGATATTGAGCACGAAAAATCTCCACTCCTTAATCTTGCATCAAATGCTTCAATTTTAAGTGCGGGGTTATATATTTTAGCCGGTATCGGTGCCGGAAATCTTATAGCAAGAATAGCAGTTTATAGTGATTTGTTTGTATATATAATATTGATGCCTTTTATTATTAAAAAAATATTAAGAAGTGATCATTCTTATGTTGCCTGGTTGTATATTATAGCAGCAGGTGTGTTTTACTATTATCAACAATTTGTGGTATATAGTGGTGTGTGGTACTCTAATTGGTTACATTGGTATTTTATGTAGGAGGTAGTATATGAAAAGAATACTTCATTGTTTTAATGGCCTCGATAATGGTGGAGTTGAAGCTTTCATTATGAGTGTTTATCGAAATATAGATAGAACAAAATTTCAATTTGATTTTTTAATTAGAGATGGTAAACACACTCCTTATTGGGATGAAATTGAAAGTATGGGTGGTAAGATTTATGTAATGCCGCCTTATCCCCAAAAAGCAATAAGTAATTATTTTGCTACAAAGAAGTTTTTAAAAGAACATCAAGAGTACGATAATATTCATGTTCATGCCAATTCATTGTTTTATGTTTCTGTATTAAAAATTGCAACGAAGTTAAAATTTAGAAATCGTATTGTACACAGTCACAGTTCTTTTTCTTATAGCTGGATTGTTAAAAAAATTCATAATCACTATAAAAAAGATGTTTATAGATTTTCCAATTGTCAAATTGCTTGTTCTAAATCTGCCGGTGAATGGATGTTTGGAAATTTAGCGTTTAAAACGATTCATAACGGTATATCAACAAAAAAATATAGATTTAATAATGAGATTAGAAATTTGATTAGAACAGAGTTAAAAATAGAAAATAAATTTGTGATTGGTCATATTGGTAGATTTGTTAATCTAAAGAATCATAGCTTTTTATTAGATATATTTTGCCAATATCAAAACAATAACAATAATGCAGTATTATTACTAGTGGGGTTTGGACCTCTTGAAAAAAAAATAAGAGATAAAATTAATATGCTAAATATTGGAAATAAAGTTATCATATTAAATGACAGAAATGATTCTTATAATTTATTACAAGCGATGGATTTATTTTTGTTTCCTTCTATTTACGAGGGCTTTGGTATTTCGCTATTGGAAGCGCAAGCATCCGGACTTCCTTGTGTATGTTCATCGGCTATGCCCTCAGAGGTTATTTTGAGTGATAGTGTTAAAACATTATCATTGAATGAATCTGTATCAACTTGGTGTAGAGAGATTGATTTGTTAAGAGATGAAGATATTGATAGAAGTTGTGGTGCTGAGTTAGTAAAAGAAAAAGGTTATGATGTTTCTACTACTTGTCAACAGTTAATAGAGATATATAATAGGTGAAATAATGCTAAATAATAATGAAAAAATATCTGTTATTATGGCAGTGTATAATTGCGAAGATACTGTTTCAGCAGCTATTGAATCAATTGTTAATCAGACTTATACAAATTGGGAATTGATTATTTGCAATGACTGCTCAACTGATAGCACATGTGAAGTGGTTAAGGAATATGTTGAAAAGTATGCGGATAAAATAGTGTTAATTGAAAACAAGGAGAATAGCAAACTTCCATATTCGTTAAATCATTGTTTGAAATATGCAAAAGGCAAATATGTTGCCCGTATGGACGGTGATGATATATCTATGCCTGATAGATTTGAAAAGCAGATTAATTATCTTAAATCACATAATGATATTGATTTAGTTGGAACCGCAATGTCAGTTTTTAATGGTAAAGAAATTATAGGGAATGTAGTAAAGCCTGAGAAAGTAGATAAATATAGTCTGGTTACTACACCCTGTTTTTGTCATGCGACCATAATGACATATAAGTATGTTTACGATAAATTAGGAGGTTACTCTCTTGACAAGAGAAATCTTAGGGTGGAGGATGTAAATCTTTGGTTTCGTTTTTTTGCAGCAGGTTTTAATGGTGCAAACATTAGTGAAGAATTATATAGAGTTACCGATGATGAAAGTGCGTATAAACGCAGAAAATTTAAACAGAGATTTAATGCAATGCATACATTATATGATGGGTATAAACTTTTGCAGTATCCAATTAAGTATTATCCATTGGTTTGGTTACCTGTTTTAAAGGGTCTTGTACCAAAATTTGCATATTCATATTTTAGAAACAAAAAATTTAAATAACCATGAAAAAGATATTATTTATGATTCCAACACTTGACCATGGTGGAGCTGAAAAAGTGCTTGTCAATTTGGTCAATAATATGGATACAACAAAATTTGATATCACTGTTTTAACACTTTTTGGTGGCGGAGTAAACAGGCAGTTTTTAATGTCACATATAAAGGATAAGTATGTTTTTAAAAAACAGTTTCACGGAAACACAAAGATTTTTAATCTTTTTTCACCAAAAACTTTGTACAAGCATTTTATAAAAGAACACTATGATATTATTGTTTCTTACCTTGAAGGTCCAACTGCACGAATTATCAGTGGTTGTACTTACAAAGATACAAAGCTTGTAAGTTGGATTCATTGCCGAATGGAAAATGAAAAAGCAGCTTCTGTTGGTTTTAGAAATTTTACAGAAGCAAAGCGTTGTTACAACAAATTTGATTATACAGCCTGTGTATCAAATTGGGTTAAAGATTATTTTGCAGGTACTTTTAAATTTGAAAAGCCAATAGGAGTTCTTTATAATACTATAGAAACTGATGAGATTTTAGAAAAATCAAAAGAAAAGATAGATGATGTTAAATTTTCTAATGATTGTTACAATCTTTGTTCTGTAGGGAAAATTAGTCAGGTTAAAGGCTTTTATAGGCTTGCCAGAATACATAAACGCCTTTTAGATGAAAGTATAAGAAATCACATCTATATATTTGGTATAGGTGAGGATAAAGCTAAAATTGAATCTTATCTTGCAGAAAATAATTTACAAGATACTTTTACCTTTATGGGATATAACACAAACCCATATAAGTATGTTAAAAATTGTGATTTATATGTTTGTTCTTCTCACAGTGAGGGCTTTAGCACCTCTGTTACAGAGTCCTTAATTGTGGGCACGCCGGTTGTCACTACTCTATGTTCCGGTATGCAGGAAATGCTAGGTGAAAACAACGAGTATGGCATTGTAACGGACAATAATGAAGACGCTTTATATGAAGGTATAAAAAAGATTTTAACAGAAGAAGGCTTGTTAGAACATTACGCTAAACAAGCTGAAAAACGAGGTAAGTTTTTTGATACAAAAACTACTACAAAAGCAGTAGAAGAAATGTTAGAAAGTTTATAATTATGAACGATAAATTAATAAGTGTAATTGTACCGGTATATAATACAAAAGAATATCTTCCAAAATGCCTTGATAGTATATTGCATCAAACTTATTCTAATTTAGAGATTATTGTAATTAGTGATGGTTCTACAGATGGCAGCAATGACATTATAAAAGAGTATGCTAATAAAGATAATCGAATAATTCCTATTTTAAAAGAGAACACCGGAGTTTCGTATACAAGAGCGAAAGGTATTGAATTAGCTAAGGGTGATTACATTGGATTTATTGATAGTGACGATACGATAGAATCGGATATGTATGAAATACTGATTAAGAATATGGTGAAATACAATGCTGATATTTCTCATTGCGGATATAATCTTATAAGAGAACATAACGTGGTTCAGTTTTATGGAACAGGAGATTTATTGGTGTTAAATCACGATGAGGGTATAAAGGAATTGCTTTCAGGGCAAAGAGTTGAACCTGGTATGTGTAATAAACTATACAAGGCAGAGCTTTTTGACGATTTGGATTACGATAGGAAAATACGAATCAATGAGGATTTTTTAGTTAACATTTTACTTTTTAATAAATCAAAAAAAACAGTTTTTTACGATATAACAAAGTATAATTATTTTGTCCGTAGTAATTCAGCTTCTCATGCTAAAGTTAATGAATATAAACTGTATGACCCTATTAAGGTTACAGATTGTGTGCTTGAGTTATTTAAGGATTCTCAAAGTTTATGGCTCCCGGCATTAGAACGATATATCTCATGTAATATAAACGCTTATAAGTTTTCATATATAAATAAATTTGATGGAATTAAGAATTATAAGAAATATATTAAAAGAAATATAAATAATCAAAGAAGAAATTTAAAACAGCTTTCTAAAAAAACAAAATATATGTCCTATGGAATACTTTATTTTGATTTTGTGTTCAAACTGATTTATAAGTTATTTGATTTAACTCATAAAGGGAGAAATAAACATAGTGTGTGATAGACTAATTAGTGTTATAGTTCCTATATATAAAGTTGAAGAATATCTTTCGAGATGTTTAGATAGTATTATCAATCAAACATACAAAAATCTTGACATTATTCTTGTTGATGATGGTTCACCTGATAATTGCCCGAAAATATGTGATGAGTATGCTAAGAAAGATAATAGAATAAAGGTTATACATAAGAAAAATGGTGGATTATCAGATGCAAGAAATGCTGGTATGGCGGTTGCTACAGGCGATTATATCAGCTTTATTGATAGTGATGATTATGTAGCTTTAGATTTTATTGAAACACTATATAATACAATGGTTACTGAAAACAGCGATATTGTAGAATGTAGTGTTGTAAAATTTTATGAGGATAATCATTTTGATGATTATAATGATGATTTAGCAATTACTAACTTTGGCACAGTCGAGGGATTATCGGCATTAATTGCAGAAAAGTCTTTCCATCAACATGTTTGGAATAAACTGTACAAATCAAAGTTAGTTTTAGATATACCTTTTGCTGTTGGAAAGTTAAATGAAGACGAGTTTTGGACTTATCAAATTTTTGGACGAGCTAAAAAAGCAACAAAATTAAATAAAACTATGTA
>CAYRTG010000033.1:0-21673 GCA_964427365.1 uncultured Ruminococcus sp.
TTTATATTTATGCAGATGGTGATTTGGTTGAGCAATTTGATATTAAAGCTGATGAACTTCCGAAACAACATAGTGAGGATATTACAAACTGCTTCCAATTGAAATTTTGTGTATATAGTGGTCGAAGTGTCGCTATGTATGATTCAAATTATGGCATAGCTAATATAAAAATATATAAATAATCAATTAAGTTATTACAACTTGAACTAATGAGAAATACTCATCTCGTCTGTTTGGTTTACCTAAAGGTACTACTTCGCTTTGCTCAGGTCGCACGTTTTGAGAAAATTCTCATCATTACCCCAAGGGTGCTTTCTCGCTTCACTCACGGCGTACACGGACTAAAACAGTCCGCAGGTCTGTTTTCTTAACGTCCTTTCTAATCCGCTAGCCAAATCAAAAGGACTGTCATAGTTAGACAGTCCCTTTGATTTGGCTGAGCTAGCGGGATTCGAACCCACGAATGCAGGAGTCAAAGTCCTGTGCCTTACCGCTTGGCTATAGCTCAATATAAATTTACAGCCTATTTATTATATCATATTTTATCTAAAAGTCAACAACTCACTTGCATTTATAATATTTTATGCTATAATATATTTAATTAAATATTTAATTTACGGTTATTTTGATATTAAAAGGGAAGACGGTCAGAATCCGTCACAACAGCCATTACTGTATTTAGCCTAAAAGGAGTACAATGCCACTGATTAATTGGGAAGGCACTTCATAATATATGACTATAAGTCAGGAGACCTGCCGTATCTTATCTGTAACTGTTCTTGGGCAATGGAGAATTAGTGTGACCATTCTATATGGAAAAACTATGCCCTTTTATAAAGGGCTCTTTTTATTGGAGGTTATTTTATGAAAAAGCTTTTTTCACTTGTAACAGTCTTAGCTATAATGCTTGGCTGTATGACATTTAATGTTTATGCTCAGTCAAATGCTTCTGTTAGTGTTCGTATTGAGGGAGCAGAGCAAACATTGTTTAATGGTGTTGTTGAAATGTCTCTTACAGAAGAGTCTAAGGTATCAGATGTTCTTGTATATCTTGATAAGCAATCAGAAGATATTACAATCACCGGTGCTGAAAGTGGTTATATTACTAAGGTCAACGATGAGGAAAGCGGAAAATTCGGCGGTTGGGACGGTTGGTATTATGCTGTAAACGATACTGTTCCTGATGTGGGAATGAAAGACTTCAATATAAGTGACGGTGACAGCATTGTCCTGTATTATGGTGACTATCCTTGCCAGTATCCACGAATTAGTACCACTCAGTTTTATAAGGGTATTCTAAAGTTTGAAAGTTACGATACATCATATGACGAAAATTGGAATCCCACATATGCTTGGATGCCTATAACCGGTGCGACTGTAACAGTCGGTGACAGCACATACACAACAGATGAAAACGGTAAAATTTATGCCGATACAACAAAGCTTTTCGGCTCAACAAAAATTCAGATTGAAAAGAAATCAACATCTGGGGCTCCGGCAGTTTGCAGGTTAGCTAATGATTTTTCCCTTATGTATAACGATGTTAACATGGATGGACAAATTAATATTAATGATGCAACAGCAATACAAAAACACATCGCATGTATTGAATTTCTTGATACAGAAAGCTTGTCTGTATCAGATGTAAACAATGACGGCTGTATAGATTTGTGTGATGTGTCTTCAATACAGAAAATAATTGTAGAAGTAGGTTAATAATTATGAAGTGCGGTAAAAGAGTAATTGCATTAGCTTTATCGTTTGTTATAGCTATAGTTGCAACTTTTGTCGGTAATACTGTATCTTCAAGCACCCTTGATAGCATAAATAATGCTATCAAGGGTGCTTTTTCATATAAGTATAGTGAGTTTTCAGCAGATAATACAAGTGAGTTTTTAAAAGAGCTTAGCAAAAATGCGGGAGATTATACCGCTGATTGGTACTATATCGCATTGTCACGTTATGGAATAAGCTGTGATAATAAAGAAAGCATTAATGCTCTTAAAAATGCTGTTGATGATTTGTATAATAAGGGATTGGAAAATGTAAAGGCTACAGATATGCAGAGAATTGCATTGGCATTGTTATCCTGTGATGTTGATATTAAAAATGTAAACGGACATAATTTGCTAGCCGACTGTACTTACAACAGGGAAAAGTATGCACCTCTTGATAAACAGGGAGTAAATAGCCTTGCATTTGCATTGATTGTGCTTGACAGTAAGGATTATTCTGTGCCAAATTCAGCTAAGCTTAGCAGAAATGATATTATAGAAAAAATTATTGAAAACGAATTAACTAATGGCGGTTTTTCAATAGTTGGTACTAACCCTGACCCTGATGTAACTGCAATTGTCCTGCAAAGCCTTGCACCCTATTATAGTAAAGATAAGGTTAATAATGTTATTAACAGAGGATTAAACTATATTTCAAAACTTCAGCAGACAAGCGGAGCATTTAAATCCTTTGGAAAAGCAAATGCAGAAAGTACAGCACAGGTAATACTGGCTCTTACATCACTTAATATAGACATACTCAAGGACAGCAGATTTATAAAAAACGGCAATTCTTCTTTAGATGGCTTAATGACATTTTTAATGAAGGATGGGGGCTTTTGCCACATAAAAGGTTATTCATCAGATAATATGGCAACATATCAAAGTCTTTGCGCGTTAATATCTTGCTATAGGTATTTTAATAATCTAAGTAGATTTTATTGCTATAACCCTGATAATGACGTGCCTGAGCAAAGTACAGAATTTTTACCGGAAAATAAGGTTAATTCGAATAATTCTACTTCTTCAAAGTCTGATAAAAAACAAAATAAAATAACTTTAGCAACAGAAGTAACCGCATCTCGCTCCGCTGAAAAAAGAGATAATAGTACTGATAAAAACAAATCCAATACAACAGCATCGGAATCTAATTCAAAATTATCCCCTAATATTGCGGAAAAATATCCAACATCAGAGTCTTCAGCAGTAAATGACAATAAATATTATTCAATTAATCATGACAAAAATATTGTGGCTGAAACAAATGGTTATTCTATCGATATTATATTTGTGTTCTTAATTCTAATAGCTTCTTACATGATTTTAGTATATGTAAAAACCAGAGGTGTCAAATAATGAGGAAAATTTTTTCGCTTATATTATCAGCAATTATTTTTCTTTCAGGTTGTACAATAAGCTCTGTAGATAATTACTATTCTACTGAAGCTAAAGGCAACATAGCTGTAACAATAAGCATAAACTGTCAGACTGCAGTGGATTATCCAAGTTCTAAACGAGATAATGACAACATTCTTGAAAAATATCAGGTTTATGTTAAAAATAATGCGACTGTTTTTGATGTATTAAAAACTGCTTGTAAAGAAAATAAAATACAATTTGAATATGAAGGTAGCGGAAGTTCAGTTTATATTAACGGAATAGATTATCTTTATGAATTTGATTGCGGAGATTTATCAGGTTGGCAGTACAGCGTTAATGATAAATTCCCGAGCGTAGGCTGCAATAGCTGTATTGTACAGAATAATGATAAAATTCGTTGGCTTTACACCTGTGATTTAGGGGAAGATATAGGAAATTCTTTAGGTAAATAGCATATGAATACATTTAAAAATTTTCATCCCATAACTTTGATATGTTATTACATATACATATTTTTAATATCTATGCTTACATTTAATCCTGTATATTTATTATCAGGGTTCATTGGTGCATTTCTATTTGCAGCAACTAATAATGACAGCAAATTATCCTATAAAAGCCTTATAGGCTATTTTATATTATTTATACTTATTTCAATTACAAATCCATTGTTTTCTCATAATGGAGCAACACCTTTATTTTTTATAAATGACAGCAGAATTACCCTTGAAGCTCTGGTTTATGGAATATGCTTGGGGTTAATGATTATTGAAATTTTGTTTGTTTTTAAATCATTTAATTTAGTTTTTTCGAGTGATAAACTTATTTATCTTTTTGGAAAAAAATTACCAAAACTTGGACTTGTTATATCAATGTCATTAAATTTTGTTCCTAAGTTTGTTAAATCTTTTAAAGATATACATTCTCAGCAGCGTTATTTTGGCGGAGAACAGGGAAAAATAAAAAGTTGCCTTTTATCATTTTCATCTGTTATAACACAAAGCTTTGAAAATTCAATTGACTTGTCAGACAGTATGAAGTCCAGAGGCTACGGACTCAAGCCGAGAAGTTTTTATAATAATTTTAAGTTTACATTATATGACGGAGTGTATTTAATAATAATGTCTGTATTGTTTATTTTATCAATATCAGGAATTTATTTAAAATTAACTGAAGTCATTTTCTATCCATATATACAATTTGAAAAATTAAACTACATTGCAATAATCAGCTATATATCATTTTTCATATTATCACTATTACCATTTACATTTCAGCTTAAGGAGGGATTAAAGTGGAAATATTTAATATCAAAAATTTAAGCTTTACCTATCCTAATAAAGAAAATCCGGCTTTGAATGAAATAAATCTTACTATTAATTCAGGAGATTTTGTTCTTTTAATTGGTGAGTCGGGCTGTGGCAAAACCACCTTGCTTCGTATGCTGAAAAAGGAAATTTCACCTTATGGATATACTAAAGGCGAAATATTTTATAATGGAAATAAAATAGAAGATATTGATTTACATACAGATGCATCTGAAATTGGATTTATAATGCAAGACCCTGATAGTCAGATAGTAACTGATAAAGTTTATAGAGAGCTTGCATTTGGTCTTGAAAATCTTGGCTATAACAATACTGATATTAGATTAAAAGTATCTGAATTTGCAACATATTTTGGTTTATCAGATTTATTTAATAAGGATACAAACTCTTTATCGGGTGGAGAAAAACAGCTTTTAAATCTAGCCTCGGTAATGGCAATGAACCCTAATGTAATTATGCTTGATGAGCCAATATCTCAGCTTGACCCAATAGCAGCAACAAACTTTATTAATATAATTAAGAGCATTAATAATGATTTTGGAGTAACTGTAATAATAGCTGAGCATAATTTGCAAGAGTTGTTTTCAATAGCAGATAAGGTTGCTGTAATGGAAAAGGGCAGACTCATAAAATGTGATACTCCACGAAATATTATTTCAATGATTAAAAACTATAATATAAATAGAGCTTTACCTGCTTATGTAAGAATTTATAACGCTTTATCTTCAAAAGGTGAATGTCCCTTAACAGTAAAAGAATGCAGAAAATTTCTACATAAGAATTATAATAATATAAATAATGAAATTAATAGAGAATATATAACTTCAAAAGAGTTTGCTGTAATCTGTAAAGGTATATGGTTCAGGTATTCCAAAAACAGCTCCGATGTTTTAAGAAACTGTGATTTCAAAGTCTATAAAGGTGAGTTGTATGCTTTGTTAGGCGAAAACGGAAGCGGAAAATCTACTTTGCTAAAGTGTATTTCAAATGCCATAAAGCCCTACAGAGGAAAGATTGATACTTTAAAAAATAATGCTGCGTATCTTCCTCAAAATCCTAAAAACTTATTTGTTAAAGATAGCCTTGAAGATGATTTAAAACTGGTGAATAATTCTTATGAGAAATTATTAATAACACTAAATATTGAACATCTTATTAAAAAGCACCCGTATGACTTAAGCGGTGGTGAGCTTCAAAAAGCTGCTATTGCCAAAGTTTTGTTAACAAGTCCTGATATATTACTGCTTGACGAACCGACAAAGGGACTTGACGCCTTTGCAAAGGAGGAACTTGGTGAAATGTTCTTAAGTCTTATAAAAACCGGGCTTACCATCATTATGGTAACCCACGACGTAGAGTTTGCCGGTGAATATGCTAACCGCTGTGGACTTTTGTTTGACGGAAATATAACAGCGGAAAATTATACAAATTCTTTTTTTACAAATAATAGTTTTTTCACTACTGCCTCAGCTCGAATCAGCAAAAATATATTAAAAAATGCTGTAACAGTAAAAGACGTTATTTCCCTTTGTCAAAGCTGTAACGGAGAAACAGGGGATAGATATGATTAAAAAAATATTAAAACACGGAATTATAATTTTCATTATACCACTAATAACTTTTCTGTGTTTTCCATTGCTTGGAAAAAGAGCATATCCTCTGATTTCAATTGTAGTTATAATACTGGTATGTGTATCATTTTTCTTAAGTTTTGAAAAAAAGAATACTTCCGGCAGATACATAGTAATATTGGCTGTAATGACAGCCTTGTCAGTAGCAGGACGATTTATTTTTGCACCCTTGCCGTTTTTTAAACCGGTAACAGCAATGGTAATAATTTCAGCAATGTATTTTGGCAGTGAATTTGGGTTTATTACAGGTGCATTATCAGCAATTTTATCAAATTTCTATTTTGGACAAGGACCTTGGACCCCATTTCAAATATTCTCTTGGGGAATTATAGGCTTTGTTGCTGGACTTTTGTCAAATAAGCTTATCAGAAGTAAAATCATTTTGATAATTTACGGATTTTTTGCAGGCATTGCATATTCACTTATAATGGATGTTTGGACAACCTTATGGGCTGACGGCACATTTAATATCGCAAGGTTTGTCGGAGCAGTAATCAGTGCTTTGCCGATTACCGCAATTTACGCAGTTTCAAACATAATTTTTCTCCTGATATTATCTCCACTTTTAGGCAAAAAAATAATACGTATTAAAACTAAATACGGGCTGTAATTTGTTGTACAATTATGATACCTTCCTTACCATTTATGACTTTGTAAAGTTGTTTGCTATCAGAGCTTCTCTGTACATTCCATCAAATAGAGGTTAAACCTGTAAAATGTTCGTATTTTTCCTTAATATTTTGCAATACCGTAAGTAATCGTAGAATTTTAAAATAAGTATATACATATAGAAAATGCTCCTACACAACAATGTGCAGGAGCATTCTTTAGATTTCGTTATTTTCTTGGGCTTTAAGAGCGTCTTTGCTTTTCTTGGCTTTAATAACCTTCATTCGCGAAAATTCCTCTCTGTCCTTTTCGTCCAGTGCGTCAGTAATAAACTTAACAATTTCCTCAAATTTTGGAATCATAATATTTTTTAAAGCATTTGCACGCTTCTGAGTTTTTTTGATTGCATCAGCAAGTCGATAAACGCTGTTTTCCACCTCTGCAAGCTCAGTCGTAAGAATTTTAACCTCAGTAAATTTCTGATAAGCATTGTCAAGAGCAGTGTTTGTGCTGTTTAAACCAAAGTACATCTGACTTCTGTCAACATCTCCAATAGTCACAATAGGAATTTCAACGCCCATAACCGAACGATAGTCAAGCTCCAGAGAGTTTTCAACAGGAATAGTATGACTAATGTCACTACAATAACCTAAAGTAATGTTAGCAGTTTGCAATGCTTTGTATGCTTCGTCATATGCATCATCAATCTTACCCTGAATTTTATTGGCGTGTTCAATAAGATTCATCATTTCTCTAATAAGAATATTACGCTTCTTATCAAGAAGCTCATATCCCATTTTGGCAAGTGATAATGATTTTTTTGTATTCATCAGATTACCTTTAGTAGGAACTGCTTGTAATGCCATCAGATGAACACCCTTTCTTAAATATTATAATTTTCTTTTATCTTGGATAGGTATTTGTCAAGAAGCTCGTCATCAACTCTGTCAAGCTCGCTTCTGGGCAATGTACTTAGTAATTCCCAGCCTAAGTCTAAACTTTCTTCGATACTGCGGTTTTCATTAAATCCTTGATTAACAAATCTTGATTCAAAGAGCTTTCCGAATTTAATGTATTGCTTGTCAATAGGAGAAAGTTCTTCTTCACCAATAACAGAAGCCAAAGAACGAGCGTCAATAACTTTTGCATATGAAGCAAAAAGTTGGTTAGCAAGTGGTTGATGATCTGCTCTTGTAAAGCCTTCACCGATGCCGTCCTTCATAAGTCGAGATAGGGAAGGAAGAACAGATACAGGTGGATATAAGCCCTGACCCTGTAATGAACGGTCAAGAGTGATCTGTCCCTCGGTAATATATCCTGTAAGGTCAGGAATTGGATGAGTAATATCATCATTAGGCATTGTAAGAATAGGAATCTGTGTAACAGAGCCCTGGTGCCCCTTAATCATACCTGCACGTTCATAAAGAGAAGCAAGGTCAGAATAAAGATAACCGGGATAACCTTTTCGTCCAGGAATTTCCCCTTTTGATGATGAGAACTCGCGGAGAGCCTCAGCATATGAAGTCATATCAGTCATAATAACAAGGACATGCATCTCAAGCTCAAAAGCGAGATATTCAGCAATCGTCAATGCGCATCTTGGAGTAAGAGTTCTTTCAATGATTGGATCATTTGAAAGATTCAAAAGCATAACAACGCGTGATAATACTCCGGAATCCTCAAAAGATTTTCTGAAGTATTCAGCAACGTCTTTCTGTACACCCATAGCAGCAAAAACTACACAGAAATTATTGGCATTAGCACCGCTGATTTTTGCCTGACGTACAATCTGTACAGCTAAATCATTATGTTTCATACCTGAACCTGAGAAAATAGGCAACTTCTGACCTCTGATAAGTGTCATCAAAGTATCAATAGTGGAAATACCTGTGTTTATGTAGTTTGTAGGATAAACACGAGATACCGGGTTAATAGGTGTGCCATTAATATTAGCACGTTTTTCAGGGAAAATGTCACCAAGTCCGTCAATAGGTCTGCCCGCTCCATCAAGTACACGACCGATAATTTCAGGGGAGAGGGGCTGTTCCATAGGACGACCTGTAAGTCTGGTCTTAGTATTTACAAGAGATATATTTCTTGTGCCTTCAAATACCTGAACAACAATTCTGTCCCCTTCAATCTGAACAACACGACCTTGTCTTACTGTGCCGTTATCAAGTTTAATATCAACAATTTCCTCGTAAGAAACGCCCTTAATTCCGTCTATAACAATAAGGGAACCATTGATTTCCTTAACGCCTAAATAATCTATTAACATAGCGTTTCCTCCTTACAAAATTGTTTTAATCTTTTCATTTATTTCATTAATATATTCATCAAACATTTCAGGTTTACTGTTTGGAATATCGTATTTCATTTTGTTGAGTTTTTCAAATAAGCCCAAACCTGTGATTTTAGAAATAGGAATTTCCTGGGCAATAACTTTTTTTGACATATCATAAAGGTGCAAAATAACCTTCATCATAAGTTTTTGCTTTTCAAGAGGAACAAATGTATCATCAGAGTGAAAAGCATTCTGTTGTAAGAATCCGACACGAATAATTCTTGCAATTTCAATTACAAGCTTCTGGTCATCAGGAAGTACATCAGAGCCAATAAGTTTAACAATTTCCATAAGTGAGCTTTCTTCCTGTAATAGAGCAGATATTCTGTTTCTGTAATCAACGAATTCTTCACCTTCATTTTCAATGAACCATGGGTCTATATCGTTGAAATATTCGCTGTAAGAGTCCATCCAGTTAATAGCAGGATAATGTCGTGCATAAGCTAAAGATTTATCAAGAGCCCAGAAACAACGAGTAAAACGTTTTGTATTTTGAGTAACAGGCTCAGAAAAGTCAGAACCTTGAGGTGAAACAGCGCCGATAATTGTAACTGAACCTTGACTTCCGGATAGTGTAGCAACACGACCGGCACGTTCATAGAATTCAGCAAGTCTTGACGGAAGATAAGCAGGAAAGCCTTCCTCGGCAGGCATTTCTTCAAGGCGCCCGGAAATTTCTCTCAATGCCTCAGCCCAACGGGATGTTGAGTCAGCCATAATAGCAACGTGATAGCCCATATCTCTGTAATACTCCGCAAGAGTAATGCCCGTATATATTGAGGCTTCTCTGGCTGCAACAGGCATATTTGAAGTGTTTGCAATAAGAACAGTACGGTCAGTCATAGGTCTGCCTGACTTAGGGTCAATAAGCTCTGAAAACTCCTCAAGTACCTGTGACATTTCGTTACCACGTTCGCCACAGCCCACATATACGATAATATCAGCGTCACACCATTTAGCAAGTTGATGCTGTGTCATGGTTTTACCGGTTCCAAATCCTCCCGGAATAGCAGCAGCACCACCCTTAGCAATAGGAAACATAGTGTCAATAACACGCTGACCGGTAATAAGTGGAATGGAAGTGGGAAGTCTGTCCTCAATTGGGCGTGACGTTCTGATAGGCCATTTTTGACAAAGAGTTAAATCGTGTTCAACACCGTTTTTATCTTTAATTTTAACAATTACATCAAATAGTCTATACTCACCGTCAGGCTTAACCATAGTAACTTCACCGCAAAGAAGAGGAGGTACCATAACTCTGTGTTCAATAATTGGAGTTTCAGGGAGAGTTGCGTATATTTGACCTCCTTTAAGAACATCACCGACTTTAACCTTCATAGTAACATTCCAAAGTTTTTCAGTGTCAAGAGAATTTACCTTTGACCCTCTGTGAATAAAGGAACCAGATACTTTTTCAATTTCTTTCAGCGGACGTTCAATACCGTCAAAAATATTGTCAATGATCCCCGGCCCTAAAAGTACGTTCATAGGAGCACCTGTACCGGTAATTGGTGCGCCGGGTTTTAGACCTGTAGTTTCTTCATAAACCTGGACAGTAGTAA
Organism: uncultured Ruminococcus sp.; assembly: GCA_964427365.1. GTDB lineage: Bacteria > Bacillota > Clostridia > Oscillospirales > Acutalibacteraceae > Ruminococcoides. The sequence continues at coordinate 10,630 of CAYRTG010000033.1, forward strand.
TGTCATTAGTTATGCCAATGATTTCGCCAACCAGGTTGTCCTCGCCAACGTGAACCATTTCCATCATTTCAAATTCAGTAGGACCTTTAACGGTAACAACAGGACCGTTAATTCCATAAATTACATTGTTTTCCATATAATCATCTCTTTTTAAAACAAAGTTGTATTATAAAACCTTAAGCTGTGAATTTTCAATAAACCATTCCTTTTGGTTATTAAGCTTACTGTCAAGAGTATTGTCAGCAACCATATTAAGAGCCATACAATTAGCTATAATTCCACCTATTTTAATCATATTATCAGCTTTCACGGTAACCTTGCCTTTGAAAGCTGATTTTATTTCATCAGCATATTTCAAATCATCATTTTTAAGATAAACAATACAACTATTATCCTTGAATACATCAGCAATTTCCTTACCATAGCCTAAAAGTAAATTTTTGTAATCTGAGGTGTAGGTGAACTCAATAAGTCTGTCCTTAGCCTTTTTAAAAACAGTAGAAGTAATTTCTTCTCTCATTTTATAAATTCTGCGTTGTGATTCAAGATTTTTAACAGAATATTGGCTTGTAACAGCAGCTTTATTAAGTGAATACTGTTTGCTTATATAGCTTTCAACGTCTTTCTCAGCTTTTGCTTCAGCTTTTTTAATTTCTTCTTCTTTGATTTCTGCAATATCCTTTTGGATTTGCTCTCTTTCGAGTGCAGAATACTTTTTTATAGCTGTAAGAAAATTGTTGGTTTTACTTTTTGCCATATTAAAACCTCACTAAAATTTGTTTATAACTTAACACCAATAGCTTCCTGAACGTATTTTGTTATGCTGTCTGCCGTTCGTCCATTACCGTGACGGTCGGGAATTTCAATAATAAGAGGTTGCTTTCTGTTAAGTTTTAAATCGTAAACTAAATCGGGGCATTGTGACACAAGGTTTTCAGTCATAAGTATTACAGCAACATCAGGCATATCCATAGCTTTTTTTAGTTCGGCTCTTACATGATGTTCCTTATGTACTACTATGCCCTCAATACCTGCAAGTCGCATACCCATAAGTGTATCAACATTATCACTGATAAGATAATATTTCATAGTAATCAATCCTTTGATTAAGCTGCATTTAAAATCAAGATAGAAATTAGCATACCGTAAAGAGCTATACCTTCGCCAAGAGCAACAAAGATAATAGCTTTACCAAAGTTCTTAGGATCTTCAGCAGTAGCACCGATAGCAGCAGGAGCACCGTGACCTACGGCAATACCACCACCGATACAAGCAACACCTGTTGAAAGACCGGCACCTAAATACTTAAGACCGTTTGCAATACCATCACTTGCAACAGTTGCATCACCGGTAGCTGCAGAAGCAACCAAAGGACATACCATACAAAAAGTTAAAACTGCGCCAAAGGAAATTAATTGTGTAAGCATTGAACGTTTAGCGCTTTTGCCATTATAAAATGATTTTGTAGAAAGTACAACAGAGAGCACTAAAAATACAACAGGGACAGAAAGTAAAATACAATTTAAAATAGTCATAATAAACCTCCAAAATTTAAAATCAATTATGTGTTAATTTAAGCTTCACAGGTTCATAGGCTTTGCCTTCACCTGAATAGAAGCGACTGAACATTTCGTAAAACTCAAGTCTTAATACCTGAATTGCAACTAAAAGTGCCTCTAGTACACATACAAGAGCATTACCAAAGATTAATACCGGAATATATCCGACACCGCCAACTGTTTCTGCAAGAGTAAATACTACAGTCATCATACCTGTATGAACAAGTACAAAAGCGCCAACTCTTAAGAAACTTAGGGTGTTTGTAACATAGCTTAACAGAACCTCAATAGATTCAAAAATGTTTTGTAATACAAAGTCCCCCCAGCTTTTAGGTTTCCAATTCTCATCGCCGTTTACCAAATCAATAAGAGGTTCTCTCATAAAAATAAGAATAAAGGCAATAGCAATAGCAATAATGTATGGAATTGTAAACAAGTTTATTCCTAAAACTAACATTCCTACAAGACCTGCACAAATCAGACCATAGAACACAAGTCCGCATAAACCGCTGGTATCAAATAAAGCTTTTCCGACATTATCTTGCCTTATTGAAGTATAAATGTTAAGACCCATAGCAACACACAGAAGCACCATACCAATTCCTACAGCAAGATAAATAATAGTATTTGTCATTTCTGAAGACATAACCTCAATTGGTTTACTTTTCATTCCTAAGATACCAACATACAGCCAGTCCATAGCATTTTCAAAACCAAATATACTGCCGAATAATCCACCAAACACCATACCTGATAATCCACATGGAATAAGTATTTTACCAATAGGCATTTTCTTTAAATACCACATCAAAAGTCCTGCAATTGCTACACAGAAACCGTGACCAACATCTGCAAACATAATACCAAACAGCACTATATATGTGAAAGCAATAAACTTTGTTGGATCAATTTCCTTGTATTTAGGAACGCCATACATTTCAGTATAATATTGGAAAGGACGAGCAAGAAAAAAGTTTTTTAGCTTGCTCGGGGGGGATAGCTTAGGCTCATCCTTAGCATCTGTAACGGAAACATCAACGCTTTCTATTTTTCTTAACTTGTTTTTTACAGACTTTGTATTTTTTTCGGGAACCCATCCTGTAAGACAGAAATAATCATTGTGCACCATAGCATAGGACTTTATAGTTCCATAAAGGTTATACTCGGATATTTTAGTATAATATTTAATAATTTTCTCTTTATTATTCTCAGCAAATCTCTCAATCTTATCGGAATAATCATCAACTGCATTTTCAAGAGATTCAATATTTGATTCAAGCTGTTTGAGCTTTTTGGCAGGAATCATATCTATACCCGTAAGTGTGCTTTTCTCAAAATAAAGCCTTGAGAAAATTTGCTCAACTTTATCAGCGTTAGAAATTGGAGTAAGGTAAAGACCCCATATATACTTGTTTTCCTCGGAACAAGGAATGAACTCAATCAGTTCTTTGTTGTATTTTTCGAGTTTAGATATGTTTTCTTTTGGAATTCTTCCGAAAACGGTTTTAACATATTTCATATTTTGGATTTCTTCAATATTATAATCCAAATTTATAAAATGCCTAGTTTCTTCAATAGCACGTTTACATTCGTTAAGTTTCGCCTGAGCTTCCTTTCTGTCATCAATTATGCTGTTGATTTCATTAAGTATCTTTTTAGAATACTCATCAATTTCCTCAAAACCAGGTTCAAAGTCATTGACAATCTTGTATTCAGTTTTGATTTTTAAGGCACTAATAGCATTTGAAATTCTTGAAAGAGGTTCTGCATAAGTGTTTGATGATGAAATGTGAGCAAAATTTTTAGTATCAGAATAGAAATTAGAAACTTCATCCGGTTGAAATACACCGGTTTTTCCAAGCATCATAACAACTTTATCAAGAACACTTGTGTGACCGATAATACTAAAAGCCTTAATGTTTTCTACACTCAAAAAATCACCTCCTGTTAACTTAATATATTAGCAAAGATTTAATCTGTTCTTTGTCAACATTATATCTGACTCCCTCAATTATGCAAATCAGATTCATAAGCTCTATTTCAGACAGAAGAATATATGACATCATAACTGTAGCAGGTGCGTCAGACATATACATATATTTTTTTGCCTTAAAATATTGAATTTTTTTAGGAATACCGCCGGCATATGAATAATCAATTTTATTAATAAGCTTACCGGGTTTTGTACTGCTCATTATAGAAAAAGCAGCAGCAGAACTTTCTGCATTGCACATATCCCTGAGCTTTTTTTCCTTAAGGGAACCAAAGGGAATAAGATGTTTTTTGATTAATTCAGGTTTAAGATTGTAATATTTCTTTAATCGAATTATTCGTAAGAAGTTTTCAAAATCAAGTATAGTATTATACAAATCAAGGAGTTCTGTTTTTTCTTCACCGCTTGTTAGTTTGATAGCTTCAAATAATTCATTATAAAGACTTGTGTATAGCTTATCTTCAATTTCGCTAACAGGGATTGAATCACCATTTTTGATTTTGTAATTTTCAAAGACAAATTTGTAATGAGAATGTTCCAAAGCTGCCAAAAATTCCTGATAGTCAGAAGCTTCTTCAAGAAGTTCAAGATTAATTGAAGTGTTTTTAGCCATATGCTCAGGCAAAGTAAAACTGAAACGATTTTCTTTGTCTGAACTTAATATTGTCAAAACTCTTACTATTTCATTGATTTCAGTTTGATGAGTAATAAACTTTGAGAAACATTCGCCAACAGTAAGCTCATACCTGCAAATAGTATCAAATTCATATGTTATATATTGTCTTAATAAAAACTCAAAAAGACCTCTGTGAATATCACGTTCATTAGCCTCACCAAAGGCTTTAATATAGTGTGTATTTGATTTTAAATAAGTCATTATCTCTGCAATGGTATCGCATTCAAGTAAATTTTTATAATCATTTTCTTTCAGTCTTTTACCATATTTTGCTTTTGCTCTGGTAAGGACAGCATAGCTTACATCTGACAAAATACTCACCTCCTATATAAAAGAATATATACTTTTTATCAAGTTAATTAATTTTTATAACATAACTCATACTTAATCTAAAACACGTTTTACAATGGTATCAACCCATTGTTTTTCCTTTTCTTTAAAATCTTTGTTGAGATTTTCCATAACAATAGCTCTGGCTTTTTCATCTGCAATCCATTTTTCTTCAGCTTCTTTTTTAATTTCAGCTTTATTAATTTCCGCAGTTTTCTTAGCCTGAGCCATATGTTCCCGGTAGATTTTCTCAGTTATTTCACTAATTTCTTTTTTTAAATTTTCTTTTTGGCTTTTATTCATTTCATCAAGTTTTTGAGCTTTTTTGTCCATTTCTACAATTTTCTGAATCATATCTTCCATTTTATGAACACCTCCGGAATATTTTAAATTTAAATATATTTTTTGATTGAAATAATTAATTTTTCAATGCTTGTAACGGAGCAGGAAGTCTGCCGCCTCTGTTAATAAACACAGAAGGATCCCCTTTTCTAACCGACATAACAGGTCCTTTTCCGAGAAGTCCACCAAAGTTTAGTTCTTCTCCGGCACTTTTACCAATAGCCGGTATAAGCCTTACAGCAGTAGTTTTTGAGTTTACCATACCGATTGCAGTTTCGTCAGCTATAATAGCTGAAATAGTTTCAGGTGTAATATCACCTGGTACTACAATCATATCGAGACCTACTGAACAAACAGCAGTCATACATTCCAGCTTAGTAATATCAATAGTTCCACGCTGAGCTGCATTAATCATACCTGCATCCTCAGAAACAGGAATAAATGCTCCGCTAAGTCCTCCCACATGAGAAGAAGCCATAACGCCGCCTTTTTTTACAGCATCGTTAAGTAAAGCAAGAGCAGCAGTTGTGCCGTGACAACCGCAACTTTCAAGTCCCATTTCCTCAAGAATATATGCAACACTGTCACCAACTGCCGGAGTAGGTGCAAGAGATAAGTCAACAATGCCAAAAGGTACACAAAGTCTTTTTGAAGCCTCTTTGGCAACAAGTTGTCCCATTCTTGTAATCTTAAATGCAGTTTTCTTGATCATATCTGCAATTTCGTCAACACATTTACCATTCCCGTCTTTAGCAAGTACAGCACGTACAACACCGGGTCCCGAAACACCTACATTAATAATGCAGTCAGCCTCACCGACTCCGTGAAAAGCACCTGCCATAAATGGGTTATCCTCAGGAGCATTACAGAATACAACCAGTTTTGCTGCACCTATACAATCTCTGTCAGCAGTTTTTTCAGCAGATTCTTTAACTATTCTTCCCATCATTTTAACTGCATCCATGTTCAATCCGGCTTTTGTAGAGCCAATATTTACTGATGAGCAGACCTTTTCTGTTACAGAAAGAGCCTCAGGAATACTCTCAATTAAAGCGTAATCTCCTGATGAAAAGCCTTTTTGCACTAAAGCAGAATAACCGCCGATAAAGTTAACTCCAAGAGTGTCGGCAGCCATGTCCAAAGCCTTTGCAAATTTAACAACATTATTACTTTGGCAAGGTGCTGCTACCATACCGATAGGAGTAACAGAAATTCTTTTATTTATAATCGGAATACCATACTCTGCTTCAATATCATTGCCTGTTTTAACCAGATCCTGAGCATATCTGCATATTTTGTCATAAACCTTATTGCATGACTTGTCAATATCTTCGTCAATACAATCGAGCAGAGAGATTCCCATAGTAATAGTACGAACATCAAGGTTTTCGTTGTCAATCATATTTATGGTTTCTAATATATCCTTGGTTTCTAACATTTTGATAATTCCTTTCGGGACAGTCTGTGCATATTATATTTTATGCATACTGTTAAAAATATCTTCGTGCATAACGTGAATTTTAGTATTGGTGGTTTCACCTATTTTTTCGAGCTTTTGCCTAAGTTTTTCAAGGCCTAAAGTGCTTTTGTCAATTTCAACTAACATAACCATTGCAAACATATCCTGTAATACACTTTGAGTAACCTCTACAATATTCACATCGACCTCAGCACAAGCAGTAGAAACCTTTGATAAAATACCAACTGAATCTTTACCGATAACCGTAATAATTGCTTTCATAATCAGCCTCCAGAAAATCATTATGCAGTTACCCTAAAGGATAACGAAAACTAAAATATTGTATCATAAAAATGCTATTTTTGCAATAGATGTTTTTTAAAATAAAAGTATAATAACTAACTGCAATAAATCGCAAAATGTAACGTACATAATTTTAAGTTAACTTTTAAACGTAGTAATGAAAAATTGCATATTTTTGTAACCTGTGATATATTATAAGTTAGGTGATGTTTATGAAGATAATTTGTGACTGCCATCTTCATTCCATTAATTCATTTGATGGACAAGATTCTGTAAAATCATTATGTGAAGAAGCAATTAAAAAAGGAATAAATACAATTGCCATAACTGACCATATGGAAGCCCCGGAAATTTCTTTTGGAGCAAAAAGTCAATATGGAGATATGCTTAGGCAAATATCAAAGTCTCTTTCTGATGTTATGGAATGTCAGCAGATATATAAGGGTAAAATCAAAGTTCTCAAGGGAATGGAGCTTGGTGAACCTATGCATAATACTAAGCTTGCCAAAAAAGCTTTAGCTATTGGAAAATTCGATTTTGTACTTGCATCAGTTCATAATATTAAGAATGAAGAAGATTTCTATTTCCTTAATTATCGTGAATGTAATGTACAGGAACTTTTAGAAAGATATTTTAACGAGTTGCTCGATACAGCTCAAAATGCTGATTTTGACAGCCTTGCACATCTTACATACCCTCTTAGATATATAATAGAAAGAACTAAAAAAATCCCTGACCTTCAGATATACATCAATTTAATTGATGATATTTTTAAAACTTTAATCAGCAGAGAAAAAGCACTTGAAATTAATACGTCAGGTTTGTTTACTAAAATTGGTACAACACTGCCTGATATAAACCTTATCAGACGCTTTAAAGAGCTTGGCGGAAAGTATGTTACCATAGGTAGTGATGCACATACCTGTATTGACCTTGGCAAAGGCATAGAGCAGGGAATAGAGATTGCAAAAACCTGTGGGTTTAATTATTATACGGTATATGAAAACCGTCTGCCTAAAATGATTGAAATATGGTATTAAAATAAGATCTATTTTCAGAATAAATTATAACCGATATACATGAACAATATGCTAAAAAGGCAACGTAGTGCAAAATGCTTCGTTGCCCTTTGTATTTTTAATTATATTACTACTTTTATAAGTGATAATCAAGTTTTAATTTTAACAATATATAAAATTTGCTGTATTAGTCAAAAATTATAAACTTTTTGCAAGTTGTTTTATATAATATTTCAGTTGCTCTTTAGTTTCGGGATGAACAAGACCAACTTCTATATTTGCTTGCAGAACGCCGAATTTGTTTCCCATATCAAATCGTTTGCCTTCCATTTCAACAGCGGTCATGCCTATAGTATTAGCTATTTCTTTCATAGCGTCAGTTAGTTGAATTTCACCGCCAATACCCGGCTTGGTTCTTTCAAGAATATTAAAAATTGATGGTGGCAGAACAACTCTGTCGATAATAGAATAAAGTGATAAAACAGAATTCTTTGTTTTTGGCTTTTCTACCATATCAGTGCATTTAAAAATGTTATCTATAATATTTTCCACCTTAAGAGAACCGTACTTGTGAATGTCTTTCTCAGGTACTTTTTTAATACCGAGAACACCCTCACCGTATTTACCGTAAGCATCAATAAGCTGTTTAATAGCAGGAGTTCCTTCGTTGTAGATTACACCGTCGCCAAATAAAACAGCAAAGGGTTCATCCCCAACAAATGATTTAGCTTTAAGTACAGCGTGACCTAAACCTTTCATTTCTTTTTGTCTGATAAAGGAAATGTTTGCAAGGTTAGCAATTGTATTAATTTCCTTAAGCATTTTATTATTACCGCTTTTTTTAAGAGCAGCCTCAAGCTCCGGAGAATGGTCAAAGTGATCTTCCATAAGACCTTTGCCACGATTTGTAATAATTAAAATATCAGTAATTCCTGCGTTAACAGCTTCCTCAACAATGTACTGAATTGTTGGCTTATCTACAATAGGGAACATTTCCTTAGGCATTGATTTTGTGGCAGGAAGAACTCTTGTACCAAGTCCGGCAGCAGGGATTACAGCTTTTCTTATTTTCATAAAAATCTCCTTTCAAATCACTTCTTAAAGAAAATACGGCAGATATTCAAGTATCAGATAAACGAGAAGCATACTACAAGCCAAAGCAGTATTGACTCCGCCTTTAGTTACAATATCATTATTTATATTTGTACTGCCTGTTGATTTGATTTTTTTGATTTGTTTTGTTGTATGTTTAAAATACCATTTATTAGCTTTTATACCTATAAATATACGTATAGCAATTTCTAATAAAGAGCATATTACCATAACCGTCAGCAATATTTGATTTTCTATACTTTGCTTATAAAAAGCTTCAGCAATATTGTTGTAATATTCTGCGTATCCTGCGGAATTTTGAGCTATATTGTTAATTGCCTGAAAAAATTGAGTACCTGTAGGAGAAAATTGAATATAAAGCTGAGTAACAATAAGCAAAAACATTATTGAAGAAATCACTGCACCTATTTTATACATTTTTCTGTATAACAGATAACCTCCGCTGAACAGAAATGCACTAAAATTAAATCTGCCTCTTAAAAATTCTTTTATATTGTAAAACACTCTCATAAAATACGGAGTGTTTTTTTGAACAAATTTTGCAGCTTCGCCTGATGTAACGTCATCATCCAGCTTATATTCAGGATTAATACCTGCCATTGGGTCAATGAAACCTGTTCCGTAAGGTTGATTGCTTTGTGAATTATTTTGCTGATTTTTATAATTATCGCTAAACTTAAGAGAAAAACCGCATTTGCTACAGTAAAAACTTGTGTCAGGGTTTTTAGTTTTACATTTAGGACATTCAACAGTACCATCAGGGCTATCGGCATCTTTATTGGTTTCAAAATCCTCTTCCTGACTGAAAACATAGCCGTTCTTATGTTTTTCCTGATAGAAACAGCTTTCATTAATATCATAACATTCTCTGTGATGGGGAGTGCCGCATTCCGGGCAAACTACAATGTCATCATCTTTATTAAATTTTTTGTTGCAAACTGGACACTTTATGTTACTATAATCCATGACGTTCTCCTTGTGAATTTATTTCATTATATTATATCAACATATTCTTAAAAAATCAAATTATAATATCAATTAATATAAAAATAAATTTTAAGTTTACAATTAGATACAAATTTGCTATAATAAACATTAGATTTATTTATGCGAGGTTATTTTATGGTACAGTTTGAGGAGCTTTTATTAAGACTTGAAAGCTACAAGCCTGATATTGATGATTTAGCTGATTCCCTTGGGCTTAAAAATGTTATGTCTGAGATTCAGCAACTTGAGTTGAGAGCAACAGAACCGGGTTTTTGGGATGATATAGAAAAATCTCAGCATGTACTTCAAAAAACCGCAACACTTAAAGGCAAGGTAGAGGAATATAACAAGCTTAAAAATCTCTATGAAGATACCTATGCTCTTATTGAAATGGCAAATGAGGAAGAGGATGAGGATCTTTATGATGAAGCTCTTGCAGAGGTGAATTCAGTAGAATCTCAGCTTTCTTCACAAAAGCTTAAAACTCTGCTTACCGGTGAATATGATAAGAATAACGCAATACTTACATTTCATGCAGGCTCAGGTGGAACGGAGGCTCAGGATTGGGCAGAAATGCTTTACAGAATGTACTCACGCTGGGCAACAGACCATGGATTTAAGGTAAAAACCGTCGATTATCTTGACGGAGATGAAGCGGGACTTAAGTCTGCCGTGTTACTTATTGAGGGCGAAAATGCTTACGGATACCTTAAAGGTGAAGCAGGTGTACATAGATTAGTACGAGTATCACCTTTTGATTCACAAGGCAGACGTCATACCAGCTTTTCATCACTTGAAGTAATGCCTGAAATTAACGATGATATTCATGTAGATATAGCACCTGAAGATATTAAAATGGATGTTTATCGTGCAAGTGGTGCGGGAGGACAGAAGGTAAACAAAACCTCATCTGCTGTACGACTTACTCATATTCCAACAGGAATTGTAGTTGCAAGTCAGGTTGAACGAAGCCAGTACCAGAACCGTGATGTAGCTATGAAAATGCTTGTTTCAAAGCTAATGGAAATAAAAGAGAGAGAACATCTTGAAAAAATTGAAGATATTAAAGGTGTACAGAAAGAAATCACATGGGGCAGTCAGATTCGCTCATATGTGTTTATGCCATATACTATGGTAAAGGATCACAGAACTTCATTTGAAACAGCAGCTGTGGATAAGGTAATGGATGGTGACCTTGATGGATTTATTAACGCATATTTAAAATATGCAAGTCAGAGTAACGCTGATAATTGATAATTTTAT
>CAYRTG010000034.1:0-21567 GCA_964427365.1 uncultured Ruminococcus sp.
ATATCGTTACTATATTTTTTTACTAAAATGGGTCACATCTATTTACAACGCAGAGGAATTATTTAAAAATATCTGATTTTGTGTTGACTTATTTTGAAAAATATGGTACAAATAAATGATATATCTTTAGTTTTAGGATATACTTTATAAACAGATAAAATAATTAAAGGAGCTGAAATATGGCAAAGGATATGATGAATGCTATTTTTGAGGCTGAAGAAGAATGTAAGGCACGTGAAACTCAGGCTAAGGCTCAGGCTGCACAAGATGTTGATGATGCAAAAGCCAAGGCAAATATGCTAATTGATGAAGCAAAAGCTCAGGCACAGACAGAAGCCCGACAACTCTTTGACAAACTCAAAAAGGAAGGTGCAATGGAGCTTGATCAGTCAATAAAGGTGGCTGAAATTCATTGTGCCGAAATTTCAAAAAGGGCAGAACAAAATCGCAGCAAAGTAATTAACGCTGTAGTAGAAAAATTGACTTCATAAGAGGTACACAAATTTCATTTAAAGTGTGGTGATACAAATTTGGCAAAATTAAAAATGAAATCAGTTAGTATTATCGGACTGAAAAAGGACAGAAAAACTGTACTGGAACATTTGCAGAACAGCGGACTTGTTCAGATAATTAAAAATGATAAGTCTGCAAAGGGCTTTTCAAAAACCGATATGACATCTCAGATGCAAATTTTTGAGAAAAACGTCGCTCTTGCTGAGCAGGCATTAAAAGTTCTTGAAAACTTTGCTCCTGAAAAAAAGGGGATGTTGTCTTCATTTGAGGGGAGACGTGAGATTGACCCTGACGAAATCGGAGCTATAGCTTCCGGTGCAGGTAAAGTTATTGAAATTTGTAATAAAATTAACAATTTAAATAAACAACTAGCTGACAATGCTGCAGAACAGGTGAGAATCAAAACTGCTCTTGTTCAGCTTGAGCCTTGGCAAAAGCTTGACATTCCACTAAATACCGGCGACACAAAAACAACAGCGGTATTTATAGGAACACTTCCTAAGCAATATGATAACATAACATTAAGTCAGGAACTTGCAAATGAAAATTCTAAGCTTGTTTTTAACTTTGAAATTCAATTTCAGTCAAGGGATATGACCTGTATAGTTTTGTTTGCTCCAATAGCTCAGAAAGCTATTGCAGAGGAAGCATTAAGAAATTTAGGTTTTGCAAAGCCTATGAGTCCGACAAGTCATACGCCTAAGGAAAAATCTCAGCGTCTTAAAAATAAAAGCCAATACCTTTTCAAGGATAGTCAAGATGCTGAAACACAGATTGTTTCCTATGCTGATAAACGTGAGGATATAAAAAACACTCAGGACTATTTCAGAATCAGGGCTGACAAGTACAATATTCTAAGTGAGCTTGAACAGTCAAATCACGTTTTTGTAATTTCTGGATATATTCCTGAGGAAGACTGCAAAAGCCTTGAAAAAATGTGCGAAAGAATTGCAGGCTGTTATGTTGAATTTGGCGATGTTAATCCGGAGGAAGCTCCGGTAAAGCTAAAAAATAACAGATTTGCAGAGCCTGCTCAAGGCATAGTAAGTATGTATTCTACCCCTTCTCATTCAGACGTTGACCCAACTCCGATACTTGCATTTTTCTTCTATTTTTTCTTTGGAATGATGTTTTCAGATGCAGGTTACGGATTAGTATTGGTTCTTGCAATAGGCATTGTTTTAAAGGTATTTAAGCCTGATAAGAAAATGCGAAATAACCTAAAGCTATTTCAGTATTGCGGTGTTTCAACTATAATGTGGGGTTTGGTTTTCGGTAGCATATTCGGTGATGCCCCTGCAACATTCTATAACGTTTTTACAGGTGCAGACATTACAATGAAGCAGCTGCTTCCATGGCCTACTTTGGACCCGCAAAAGGACGCCCTTCTGCTTATGGTTATTTCGATTGCATTCGGTCTTGTTCATATCTTAATCGGTATGGGCTGTAAATTCTACATCTGTTGGAAACAAAAAAACTATATGGCTGCATTGTTTGACACAGGACTGTGGATGCTGATGTTAGTCGGGTTTGCAGTACTTGCTGTTGGTATGATTACAACTGAGCTTGTTATGTTAATCGGTGTAGTTATTGTAATTTCCTGCGGAGTAGGCTTGATTCTTACTCAGGGCAGAGATAAAAAAGGTATTGTAGGCAAAGCTATTGGCGGTCTTGCTTCCCTTTATGACATTACAAGCTACATCAGCGACCTTTTAAGCTACTCCAGACTTCTGGCCTTAGGTCTTACAACCGGTGTTATGGCTCAGGTGTTCAATATGCTTGCTACAATGCTTGGTACAAGTATACCTGGAATTATCTTTATGATAATTATTTTTATTGTAGGTCATTTAGTTACAATCGGACTTAACGCACTTGGCTCATATGTTCACACAATGAGATTGCAGTACGTTGAAATGTTCAGTAAATTTTATGAGGGCGGTGGCACACCATTTGAGCCCTTCTCTTTAAACAGTAAATATTTTAAAACAAAGAACAACAAAGACAATTAATTTTGTCAATATCAGGAGGTAAATTATGAACGGATTGTTTTTTGCACTTTTAGGTGCTTCAATCGCAACTGCTCTTGCCGGCTTTGGTTCAGCTAAGGGTGTAGGCAGTGCTGCTCAGGCAGCTATGGGAGTTCTCTCTGAGGATTCATCAAAATTTGGTAAGATGTTAGTTCTTACACTTTTACCGGGCACACAGGGTCTTTACGGATTTATTGTAGGCTTTATTATTCTTGTAAACTGCGGTGTTCTCGGCGGTGATCTTCCAACAATGGGACAAGGCTTAGCATACGCAGGCGCAGCTCTTGCAATTGGTATCGGCGGTATGGTATCAGGCTTTGCTCAGGGTAATGCAGCGGTTTCCGGTATTGCTATGAGTGCGAAAGATGACAAAAACTTCTCAAAAGCAATGGTTTCAATCACACTGGTTGAAATTTATGCTCTTCTTTCTTTTATCGTTTCACTTCTCGTTGTGATTTCAGTTCCCGGAATTGACATTTAATATAGCTAGTGAAATATATCTTAACAGAAAGGTGGGCTTAATATGAGCAGCTCGGATATGATTTTAAGCAGCATTAAAAATGACTGTGACAAAACTATCGAAGCAATCAGAACAGACTCCGCTAAAATCTGTGCAGAAATAATTGCAAAGGCTAAGGAAGACGCAGCAAAAGTTAAAGCTGAATCAGACTCCAAAATCCGGCAAAAGGCTTCGCAGATTAAGGCTGCAAACAAAAGCCGCGGAGAGCTTGAGCAGAGAAACACCCTGCTAAAAAAACGCCGCCTTGAAATTGACATCACTTATGATGCAATATATAAATATCTTTTAAATCTTGACGGTGAAAATTACTTTAATATAATTTATAAGCTACTGAAAAAACTTGGAAATATTCAAGGAATTATTTATCTTAATAAAAAAGATCTTGACAGACTCCCTTCAGACTTTTTACAAAAGCTGGAAAGTCTGGGAATTAAGGCACAGCTTGGAGAAAATGCTGTTGATATTGACGGTGGATTTATTCTTAAAAACGGCGATATTCAAGAAAATATGAGCTTTTCTGCTTTGCTTTCTTCAAATCGTGACAGCATTGAGGACCTTATTAACCGAGAGTTGTTTTCAGAGTAAGGAGGATATATGGCAACATCATATGAATACTCCATTGGCTCTGTGCGCGCTAAGGAAACTTCTCTGTTCACAAATGGGGAGGTTGAGCAAATGCTTAACTGCACAGATGAAGCACAGCTTGTACATTATCTAAACGACAAGGGCTATGGTGAAGGCAACACAATCGATGAAGTTATAAGTGACAGCACCGCTAAAATGTGGGCTTATATTAAAAGCGTTGCTCCTGATTTCAGCATTTTCTGCCCATTTTTCTATCTTAACGATATTCACAATCTTAAGACTGTTTTAAAGGGTATAATGTCAGGCAGAAATTATAAGACTTTGCTTTTAAATCCCTGTACAATTGATGCTGACACCCTAAAAACTGCCGTTGAAAACCGAAAATTTTCAATACTGCCTGAATGGCTTTCTCAGCCGGCTGACAGTGCATATGAGGTACTCGCATATACAAAAGACGCAAGACTCAGCGACGCAGTAATGGACAAGGCTGTTATGGAAGAAATGCTTGAAACAGGCAAAAGCTCCGGCTCCGACTTTTTAAACAATTACTTTAAAACAACTGTCTTTTACAGTAATATAAAAATCGCTATTCGTGCGGCAAGAACAGGCACAACTGAAGATTTCCTGAAAAGGGCATTATGCGAAGTAGATGAATTTCCAATTACTACTATTATCAAGGCTGCAACAAAGGGAATTGATAATCTTCTTGATACTATTGAAAAATTCAAGGAGCAGAATTTAAACAAAGCTATTGAAGCATATAAGCTTTCTCCATCTGCATTTGAAAAATTTGTAGATAACAAATTGCTTCTTATGGCAAAGGAAAGCTGCAAACGTGCAAGCAACGGTCCTGAACCGCTTATTGGATATTATCTTGGCTGTGAAGCTGAAAAAAAAGTTATCCATATTATTGCAAGCGGTCTGCGTACAAAGACAGATAATAAAATCATAAGGGAAAGGTTGCGTGAGATTTATGGCTAAACATATTGCTGTTATCGGTGACAGCGAAAGCATAAAAGGCTTTGGCGCAATCGGTCTTGATATTTACCCATGTGAAGTAAATGAAGAAGCAGCTCAGCTTTTTCGTAAAATTGCAGACAGTGACACATATGCAGTTATATTTTTAACTGAGGAATATTTTGCAATTACTGAAAAAGAGCGCAAACGCTACGAAGATAAACAAACACCTGCTGTTATTCCAATCCCCGGAGTCAAGGAAAATACAGGAATTGGTTCAAAGAGATTATCCTCCTTTGTGGAGCAGGCTGTTGGTTCCGATATTCTTTTCCATTAATTTATGGACAAATACTCAATAATTGAGGTGTATATATTGAAAACAGGTATTATAACAAAAGTCGCAGGTCCATTGGTAATTGCCGATGGAATGCGTGACGCAAATATGTTTGACGTTGTACGTGTAAGCAACCAGCGACTTATAGGCGAAATAATTGAAATGCACGGTGACAGGGCTTCAATTCAGGTTTATGAAGAAACCTCAGGTCTTGGTCCCGGTGAGGTTGTGGAGTCAACAGGTGCTCCTCTTTCAGTAGAGTTGGGTCCGGGTCTTATTGGCTCGATTTATGACGGTATTCAGCGTCCTCTTAACGAAATTATGAAGGTTGCAGGCACAAACCTTACAAGGGGCATTGATGTTCCGTCACTTGACCATAAGAAAAAATGGCACTTCACACCTGTTGCCAAGGTTGGCGATAATGTTAGTGCAGGTGATGTGCTTGGTACTGTAAATGAAACAAACGCAGTTTTACACAAAATTTTAGTACCTAATAATATGCAAGGTACTGTTGAATCTATTAAAGAAGGGGACTTTTCCATTGATGAAACTGTTGCTGCTCTTAAAAATGAGAGCGGCATCGCAAAGGTTACAATGGTAACAAAATGGCCGGTTCGTGTAGGCAGACCTTACAAACGCAAATTATCCCCTGATATTCTTCTTACTACAGGTCAACGACCTATTGACACCCTTTTCCCACTTGCAAAAGGTGGTGTTGCTGCTGTTCCGGGTCCTTTCGGTTCAGGTAAAACAGTTGTTCAGCATCAGCTTGCAAAATGGGCTGCTGCTGATATTATCGTATATATCGGCTGTGGTGAACGTGGAAATGAAATGACAGACGTTCTTAATGAGTTTCCTGAGCTTAAAGACCCACGCACAGGCAACTCGCTTATGGAGCGTACAGTTCTTATTGCCAACACATCTGATATGCCTGTTGCAGCCAGAGAGGCTTCTATTTATACAGGTATTACCATTGCTGAATATTTTCGTGATATGGGCTACACAGTTGCTCTTATGGCTGACTCAACATCTCGTTGGGCTGAGGCTTTAAGAGAAATGTCAGGTCGTCTTGAAGAAATGCCAGGTGAAGAAGGTTATCCCGCATATTTAGGCAGCCGTCTTGCACAGTTCTATGAGCGTGCGGGCAGAGTTATCGTAAACGGCACGGAGGATACTGAGGGTGCATTATCGGTTATAGGTGCTGTATCTCCTCCCGGCGGTGATATTTCAGAACCGGTTTCACAGGCTACCTTGAGAATTGTTAAGGTATTCTGGGGTCTGGATGCAAATCTTGCTTATAAACGTCATTTCCCTGCTATCAACTGGCTTACAAGTTATTCACTTTATACTGATCAGCTTGAAAAATGGTTCAGCGAAAATGCTTCCCCGGATTTTATGGAATTAAGAGGCAGACTTCTTGCTTTACTTCAGGATGAATCAGAGCTTGAAGAAATTGTAAACCTTGTAGGTATGGATGCTCTTTCTGCTCCGGACAGGCTTAAGCTTGAAACATCACGTTCAATTCGTGAAGACTATTTACACCAGAACGCATTTGATCCAACAGATACCTACACTTCACTTAAAAAGCAGGTTCTTATGATGCGTTCTATTCTCAGTTATTACGACAAAGCTCTCTCTGCACTTAACAAGGGTGCAGATATTGAAATGCTTGTTAATCTTCCTGTTCGCGAAAGAATCGGTCGTTATAAATATGAGGAAGAATCCAAAATAGATGCTGAATTTGAGTCAATTCAATCTCAGCTTGACAGCGAAATTAAGGACGTTCTTGAAAGGAGTGAGGACTGATGCCAAAGGAATATCGTACTATAAGAGAAGTTGCTGGACCTCTTATGATGGTAAGCGATGTTGAAGGAGTCACCTATAATGAGCTTGGTGAAATCAAGCTTCCAAACGGAGAAAGCAGACGTTGCCAGGTTCTGGAAGTAGACGGCAACAATGCTCTTGTACAGCTTTTTGAATCCGCTGCAGGTATAAATCTTGCCGATTCTAAAGTAAGCTTTTTAGGACGTTCAATGGAATTGCCTGTATCTCCGGATATGCTTTCAAGAGTTTTTGACGGTTTAGGTAACCCGATTGATGACGGTCCTGCTCTCATTCCCGAAAAGAGATTGGATATTAACGGTACTCCTATGAATCCTGCTGCCCGTGACTATCCACAGGAGTTTATTCAGACAGGAGTTTCAGCAATTGATGGACTTAACACACTCGTAAGAGGTCAGAAACTCCCTATTTTCTCAGCTTCAGGTCTTCCTCACGCACAGCTTGCTGCTCAGATTGCACGTCAGGCTGCTGTACGTGGCAAGGACGAGCAGTTTGCCGTTGTATTTGCAGCGATGGGCATTACCTTTGAAGAGTCTGACTACTTTGTTCAGTCCTTTAAGGAAACAGGTGCTATTGACAGAACAGTAATGTTTGTAAACCTTGCAAACGATCCAGCTATTGAGCGTATTGCAACCCCAAGGATGGCTCTTACAGCTGCTGAATATCTTGCTTTTGATTTAGGAATGCATGTACTTGTTATTATGACTGACATTACCAACTACGCCGATGCTTTACGTGAAGTATCTGCTGCACGTAAGGAGGTTCCGGGACGTAGAGGTTATCCTGGATATATGTACACAAATCTTGCTACTCTTTATGAGCGTGCAGGACGTCTTAAGGATAAGGAAGGTTCTATTACACTTATCCCAATCCTTACAATGCCTGAGGATGATAAAACTCACCCAATCCCTGACCTTACGGGCTACATTACCGAGGGACAGATTATTCTTTCCCGCGAGCTTTACAGAAAAGGGATTACACCGCCAATTGATGTGCTTCCTTCCCTGTCACGTCTTAAGGATAAGGGCATAGGGCCTGACCGTACACGTGAAGACCATGCCGCTACAATGAATCAGTTGTTTGCTGCATATGCACGCGGCAAGGATGCAAGAGAGCTTATGGTTGTACTTGGTGAGGCTGCACTTACAGAAATGGATAAAAAATATGCAGAATTTGCCGAGGCTTTTGAGAGAGAATATGTTTCTCAGGGCTACAATACTAATCGTTCAATTGAGGAAACTCTTGACATTGGCTGGAAGCTGCTCCATATTCTTCCCAGAAGCGAGCTAAAACGTATCAAGGATGATATGCTTGACAAATACTACGACAAAGAATAACATTAAGGGTGCTTATCAATGGCTATAATGAATGTTAATCCAACACGAATGCAGCTTACTAAGCTAAAAAAACAGCTTACAACTGCCGTGCGCGGACATAAAATGTTAAAGGATAAACGCGACGAGCTTATGAGACGTTTTATTGATCTTGTACAGGAAAATAAACGTCTTAGGGATAAGGTGGAAAAAGAGCTTACAGAATGTAACAATCACTTTGTAAATGCAAGTGCAGTTATGTCAAAGGAAAGCCTCGATGCTTCACTTATGTCACCAAAACAACAGGTCAGCTTACAGGTCAGTCAGAAAAACGTAATGAGCGTAAATATACCTGAATTCACACCTGAAAGCCGTACATCAAATAAGGGAGATATTTTTCCATACGGCTTTGCATTCACTTCCTTTGAGCTTGATGATGCGGTAATGTCACTTAACGATTTACTGCCTGACTTAATCAGGCTTGCAGAAATTGAAAAAAGCTGTGAACTTATGTCAACAGAAATTGAAAAAACCCGCCGCAGAGTTAATTCTCTTGAACACGTTATGATACCAAGGTATCAGGAAACAATAAAATATATTGCTATGAAGCTTGAAGAAAATGACCGTAGTGGCCGTACAAGGCTTATGAAGGTTAAGGATATGCTGCTTGAAAAGACATATAATTATTCAGGCAAACAATAAAAATCAAAACAAAATCAGGGCTGTTCCACATCAAAATGGAACAGCCCCTTTTCTATGTACTGAATATGTTTTGTTGTCATTATCTAAATGCTATCAGTAAATACTGTGCCTGATTTTCGTTAAAATTGTAAAGAATACCATCGGTTGCAGCGGTGTCCTGCTGAACAACAATTGTATTGTTTGAAATTGATATTCCTCCGCTTGTACCTTTTGATGTAGCAATACCTGAATTTATTTTTGTGTATCCGTTTTCACTTACACAACACGGCGCATTTTTCTTACAATAGATTACAACACTGGGAATAAACCCGGGTGTAATCTGAAGACTTGTCTGACCGTTTCCGTAAATTGTAAATATTTCAAAAGGCGAGGTTGCCCTCTGCTTTTCCTCTGCAGTAAGGTGTACCTGATTATCCTTTACGTGATTTCCTAAAACATTATCAATAATAGTATTATCTGAAACAAAGTCAGTTCTTTTCGGTCTGTCGCTTTCAAGCCAACTGTTAAGACCGAGATTTGGTGTTTTATTTGTAGATGACATATTATTCCTTTCTAGCCTAAGCTGTTAAATTCTGTCCAAGTGTAGTTGTTGCTGTCAAGTTCCTTAAAGGTGTAGTTTTGCACATCTAGAACTTTCCATTTGACTCCACCTAAATACACATTACACATAAGATGTGCAGGAACCATAAGATAAATCTGATTAGTAATCCAAGCTTCATCAGCAGGGCTGTAAGAGCCGAAAATATTAATTACAATCTCATTAAGCTCGTATATTTCATCAATTTTGTAATCATATACCCCAATAGAAGTCAAAAACCTTTCAAAGCCTGCAAGAGTAAAATCGTTTTCATCCATTGATTTTCTGAGTATCAGCATTTTTCTTCTGTCGTTCAGGGAGTAGTCGGTTCTAACGTCACCTATAACCTTCTCCCGGTTAGCTAATCCGTAGTCCTCTGCACTGGAAATGAAACATTCCCTTAATGTTTTATCAATGTTTTTTCTATGGCTGTCAAGGGCAATGGAATATGCAGAAATTTCATTATATACATTGCTCCCTTCTTCCAAACTGTAAATTTCTGTAGGAGCAAGCTTAGAAATTATTGATTCAAAAGATGTCAATTTTCTTCCTCCTCAATAGTAAGTGAATTAAGAAATGGGTAAACATCAGCCGGCAAATAAAATGTGTTTTCATAATTTGAAAACCAGCTATATGTACAGACCCCCTCCACATCAAGAATAACTTTACCAAGATGTGTTTCAAATACATAATCTCCAATTGACAAGGACTCTATGTAGTCGCTGATTGATTTTTCGACTTTAGATTTAACATCGCCGAAGTCATAGCCTTCCTTAATCTGAATATAGAAGGCAAGATCAATATTAAAGGATTTTGCACCATTAACCTGAACATCCACATTCATCTCGCGGCTATTGTCCATAAGTATTTGAACATTGCTTATCTGCTCTGATGTCGGGGTACCATCCTCAGACGCAACATATACATCAATTGTACCCGCACCTCTGACTCTTGGCACTATATTCGCTCGAGTAATTCCATCGACTGATAATGCCAGCTTTTCATAATATGCGGCATTTGTCCCATTTGAAACACTCACATATGATTCAAGAATTCTTTTTCTGAGATTATTATCACTTTCCTCATCTGCACCGCCTTTGAAACTGTCGTTGTTAATTACAGTTTCAACGCCTGTAACAGAAGTAACTATTACAGAAATAGTTTTCTTTCTTACATTACTTGCTCTGCCGCCTTTTTCAGCTGTGCATAAAACCGTTGCAGAGGTTTGTCCTGCATAAATAGTAATATCAACGTTAGTTTTAAATCTGTATGATGTTTCACCGGCTGTGGCTACAATTGTATTTTTGGGAATTGTAATATCAGTTTCAATTGCAACAGGAATTGAAAAGGTAACTAATCCTCTTGCCTTTACTGCCGCTTTTCTTTTAAGCCCTCTGTCCTCAGCATGCAAATCAAGATACTCGCCTGTAGCACTCTCAGCAAACATTTGTCTTTTAATAAATTCAAGGTTCACTTCATCATTGTAAATTTCTCCTGCTAAAACTTTCATTCTTATGTCAATATCGGAAAGCTCCGGCACCTGTTTTCCGCTAAGCTCAGCGTACTTATCCTTCATTCTTTGTAAAATATCGTTATAGCTGTCCATTTAGAATCACCTCAACATCTTTTTTTTCATAATCCATATTAACGGTTATATCAGCATAAAAATTTCCCGAATTTTCCCAAATGCTGTTTACTGTAACATATACATTCCCAAGAGAAATCAAGCTTTCGTTAATAAGGCTTTCGACTTCCTTGCAAATGCTATCACTTGAAAAGTCAGCCTTATGTATTTCAGAGCCAAAGCTCCTGTCATATATAAAACTTCCTTTTTTTACACCTATAGCAAGTTTAATCTGCTGTACAGCTTGTTCAATTCCTGAAACTTCTATAAAATTATCGCTTATATCTACAGCAATATCTTTATTTTCAATTTTAATATCCATCAGCCTATCTTCTTTCCGTTAATGTGAACTTCACCGTTATTCTTCAGAACAATTGAAGCACCTCCGGAGGAATAAAGCATAAGTTCTCCGGGCTTAAGATTGGTTTCAGGCACTACCACACCGGCACAAATGTCACCATTGCTAACAGGAATAACAACAGAGCTTTCTCCGGCCGGAGGTACATAAGCAATACCATAAGGTGCAACAATAGGCAAATGTCTGAAATCACTTGAGGCATTAACCTGCACCTTACCGTTTAAAGCACCTTTTATCCTGCCCTGTTCAGGCTTTGGAGCCGATATAGAATTTTTAGTAACATAATTTAATAACCACATTTTTATTCCCCTTTCTTTTTTAAGGTTACAGTTGTATATTCACCCTCAGGACTTAACCTATAGCAAATTCCGCTTATGTACAAATTATCCTTTTCTCCAATATACTCATCTTGAATTTTTGCATTTACACCCAATAGATTAATTAATATATCAGAACAAATAAGTACAATTTCGTAGCTGTCCTTTACAGACTTTTCGAGCATTTTATCAGCTACAGAAAAAAGTTCTGATGAATTTGTTGAATCCAGATACCTGACTCTGTTAATTTTTCTGTCAACAGCAACTTTATTTTCTACAACTGAATTATAATCCCCCTCATCACCAATCTTTACTTTTACGGAAGATAACAGCTTATGCCTTTTATTATTTTCCTTTATGGAAATATATTTGTAACCGGTCTTGTTAGAAAACAATATACTCTCATCACTTTCAATACCCTTCATTTTTACTGTGCCCACAGCGTCAACTCTCGGTCTGTTGCCGTAAGCACTAATACAAAAGTTATATAAAGCCTGCCATTGAGTATAACCTTTTGGAATATTTAATGTTCCTGCTAAAACAATATCCTCTCCTGTAAAATTTTCCATACCATAAGGCTTTAAATGCTTGTCAGCAATTACAGATGATGAGGAATTTAGATAGCTAATAGGCTTGCTTTCGTTATCAAGAAGAAGTGCAGCCGGACTTCTTCCAACAATTTTTGTCCATATTCCCTGTTCTTTACTGATTATCTGTTGCTCATCAACTAAGCCTATAAATACAACCCGACTGTTGTTCTTAACAGTAACCTTTTGAAGTTCAGGTAAATTTGGAATGAACGGAAATACAACTGATATATCATCAGCAGGTACGTCTTCTTCTTGATTTATTGTTACATATTCAGGAGCAGATAAATTAATTTCATTGTCATTAATATCAATACCAATAAAACTCAGCATATTCTCACCTGCTCTCCTACGGTAAGCTCATCAACTCTTGAAACCTGAGGGTTAAATTCCACAAGTTTTTCTATTGCAATATCATATTTGTAGGAAATATCCCACAGGCTTTCCTTCTCATCAACTGTGTGATAAGCATAATCGCCTTTCGACGGTTCAACGGATAAATCTTCAACAAACTCAAAATTATATGTAACAACCTCAGGAGTAGGGTCGCAAGCAAGCTCAATACTTTTAAAAAACGCATAAAAAGGTAAAGTGTCCGGCAGCGATAAAATACCGCTGCCGCCTTTACTTTGAAGCTTTAACAATTGACCATATTGAGCAATACAATCTTTTCCTACCAGTTGACCGGTACCTTTAACAACTTTTGCCTTAGCACCTAAGTCCCGTACAAAGGATTTGCTTTGTAATATCATCTGTTCCTTTATTTCCTCTTTTGTTGCAATTATTAAGGATGCAGGATTATGCTGCCATTTATAGCCTTTGTACCTCATAGTAGATAAAATCATCCTGTCTGTGCCTCCTGTTCTTCAGTAAGAGAACGACTGAATCGTCTGCTGTCTTGTTCAAATAATTCACTTATACTTTCTGCATATGTAATATCAAATTGTACATTTATATTATCTGTATCCATTTAAACCACCAGACTTTCTGCAATAATAACAGTGGTTGTAACAAGTCTGCCTGATGAGTCTAAGGCTGTACCAAAGGATTTTGTATGACAACCGAAAAGCTCCATAGACTTTCCTTTAAAATCACAGGCTATTGTATAGTTCTCATCATTCGTTAGCTGAAAGCTGTCTGTATATTGCTTTATTGTTATAAGATAATTACTTTTTCCTGAAAAATTCACCCATGGCTCAGGCTGTA
Organism: uncultured Ruminococcus sp.; assembly: GCA_964427365.1. Classification (GTDB taxonomy): domain Bacteria; phylum Bacillota; class Clostridia; order Oscillospirales; family Acutalibacteraceae; genus Ruminococcoides. The sequence continues at coordinate 13,463 of CAYRTG010000034.1, forward strand.
GGATTTCATAAATACCTACAGTTTCCTTGTCAACAGTTATAGTAAAATCAATTACTCCCCCAAGAGGATTATTATTACAATAGAGAATTATATTATCTTTATTCAGTAGTGTTTTCTGTTCCATTTACTTCTCCCCGCACAAACAAAATTCAAGAGAAATATTAATTTCCCTGTAAATAGAGTGTAGCTGATTATCAAAGGTAATAGGACCAATGTATGAAGACTCAATAATTTGACTTTCATCAGCCTGAGTAAATGCCTGAGAAATTTTTAAAGTTGTACTGCCTAAATCTTCCCCTGAGGTTTCATTGTCAGCATACACTCTCAGACATAGCTTAACTGAATACATATCGCCTTTTATTCCCTGACTTTGATATCCGCCTACAAACTTTCCTGACTGAGAAATGCTATCAATATTTACTACGCAAATAAAGCCCTGAAAATTAATGTTGGTCATGCTCTCTTTATAAGCCTTAATAAACTTTATCCCATTAATATCCTTAACACTTTTCGCTTTTTTTACCAAAGCATCAACAATATCATTCACCATTTTCATAATCATCCTCCGCTTCTCCTGTGCAGGCGGCAAGAACCGCCCACACATAGATTTTTTTGCCGCATATATCATAGCTGCCATTTGACTTAGTAATAAATTTATTTTCATCATATTCAACAATTGCTCCGCCGTTTCGGTTAAGCTTAATATCAGGCATTCCTATTAGCAGGAAGTGCTGATTATCATACTTACCAACAGACAGCTTTTTTGTATTAAAATATGAAGTATCCTTATTATGCAAAGGTTCAATAAATGCCATTGTTGTAATAGTATTGCCATTTTCTGTAATTTTAACAACACCGCCGTATCTGTTTAAAACATAGTTTACAAGTTTAATCATTTACATCACCGCTTTAAAAGCAAAGCTTGAGCCTTGTACAATATCACATATATTTTCGAGCTCTCTGTCCCAGATTGCCTTTGCATTCTTAACATTATCCTTGTTGGCAATAATGGAAATATCCCCTGCTGAAAAGCTGCTTTCATCCTTTGAAGTATAAACAGAATATCTGTAATATGCATTAATTCCTGCGGCCTTATCAATCCTTTTTTTATCAAAATCAGAAAGATCTTCCTTAACTGCAAGTGAATAAACATATTCCCTTGCATCATTAATTAAAGGAATCCACATTGCTGTTTCCGAGTCCTCAAGACCTGCCACCAACTTAAATCTGTTTAATGTATCATTAAAGCTCAAAATATCACCTCATTAATATGAGAGTGCCTTTGAAGATTCAGTAAAGATTTTTGCAAAGCCCGCTGTACAGCTAATAGCGGCACGCTCAAGCTGACGATCAATCAGCTTATCATAATCTGTTACAATATCGCCAGCCTGTACCATTTCCAAAGCACAGTTCTTATCAAGACCTATAATCTTTCCTGACTGAATAGAAGGAGTATGTAAAAGAGTTGCCCCTAAAGGTGAAACCATTTTGCCGGTTCCCTGAAAATTAAGGCCTGCATTACTGTCCTTCATTTCTTCCATAGACAAAATAGTCTGCATAGCATCAGTTGGAGCAAGAATAGTGTTCAGCTCATAAGGGCTAAGTTCCGCCCACAGCTTAAGCAAATCATTATAGTCAATATTACCTGAAACCTCAGTTGCAATTTCACCGCAGTTATTATCGTTGCCGTCACCGTTAAGAAGAACATCTACAGCATCCTTTAATTGTGCACGTCTGATATATGCACCTATCTGATTAAGAGTAACTGTAAATAAGTCTAGACGCTGAAAACGAAGCGCCTCATATGAAGATACTAACATTCTGCCTCTTTTGTGAAGCTTGACAAGATTTTCCTGAGTTTTAACAACAGTCTGAGGAATTGAAGCACCTTCAGCAACTACTTTAAGTGTCTTATCATCTTCTGAAGGCACGGAAGCGATTGAACGATAATCCATACCATCTATGTTTGTCACAGTTGCAACAATGTCAGGAATAATATCTGCCTGCTCCATACCCTGCTTTACGGCACGACTTACATACTCCGGAAAAAGCGCTGCTGAATTGCTGCTCTGAAAAAACTTTTCCACGCAGTCGCTGCCCTTGCCTGAAACCTTAATATCAAATCTCTTGAGCTGTCTGCCGAAAGCATCTAAACCCTCAAGAGCCGTACCCTGATAGTTAGTTGAAGGGTCAAGTGTTTCAAGAACATCTGTAAGGCTTTTGCCCTTAGTCTGATACATACCCTTTTCAATAGAAATGTTTTCAAAATTTGCCATTTTAATTCCTCCTTAAAGAATAAATCCTACTGTTTTTGTACCTGAATAAATTACACAACGCTTTGCAGCTGCTGTGTCTGTTTTTACTGTAATACCGTTATTTGCACAAATGCCCTTGTATCCTACATCAATCTGTGCTGAGCAAGGAACCTCCACATAGCCTGAAAGCTGAATAGCTGCATAGCCGTCGCCGGCATTTACACATACTCCTACAATTTCATCGCCGGCAGTACAAGCCGTAACTGTATAGCTTGCGCTTAGCTTTACAAGTGTTCCTTCCTTAACGGTATCGTCTGCTAAAAATGTTGCTACGTTTTCGCCGTAGCCCTTAAAATCTACGTTCATATTAACCTCCATTAAATTTTAAATTCTGTGTTTGTATTGGTTTTGTTTGCTTTTTCATTGAAAAGCTGTGGTTTTCCGGGTAAAAACTCCTCCGACTTTTTCATATATGCAAGTCTGAATTCCTTAAGCTCCTGAATATCAAGTTGTTTAACAACAGATTCCATAGTTTTTTTGGAAATTTCAGGCTGCACAATTGCTGAATATTTTAGCACATCAGTAATCAGGCTGTTTCTGTAAATAACGCCGTCAGCCGCCTGTTTTTTCAAACCGTTAATATATTTGTTAAGTAATTTGCTGTCCTTTTCTGAAAGTGTTACAGCTTCACTGTTTTCAATCGACTTAATAATATCTGTCATTGTTTTTTCCTTTCTGTTAAATGCCTTGATTACCCCTGCTTCCTTTTGGGCAGGAACTGCAACAAAGCTCCATTCGTAAGCATCATATGGATTAATAAGCTCTCCGTAACACAGCTTGCCGCTGTAGCTTTCGCCTTTTATATGACTGCATTGGTGAGAGCTTAAGCCGTTTGAGCAAATACTGCATCGCGTTTCCTCCACTGCACAGCCTACGCTTACTTCCTTAATAATTCCGCTATCAATAGCTAAAATCAAATCTCTGTTCTTCTCTGAATTTGGCATATATGCTCTTGCCACCAGTCTGAAATAATCATCTCCAAGACTGTTTTTCTTACCGTCAACAGCTTCAACCTTACAGCTTATTATCCTTGCAGTTTGATTTTCAGCTTTAGGATTGTGATCCATAATACCGGTTTTCCCTACAAAAAGCTTTGCAAGATCATATAGACTTTCAACAGTAAATCTCTCATTATCCCGATCTATGTCGTTGTCACAAAGAACAACAGAAAACACATAAACCTCCTCCGGTGACATTTCACGTCTTGAATACTTGTTAATAAGCTCAAGTTCTCCATTTTCAAAGGAAGTGCTTTTAATAACTTGTCCCCTCTTCATATTCAACCTCCGTTCTGTATTCTCTGTTAACTCTTTCCTCAATTTCAAGTGCATGAGCATTGTTGAGTCTTGCCTGAGAAAGCTCAAGTTCATCCTGTAGATTTATATGCTTCCAATTAACTGAAACCTCATCATTATAGCCATTAAGCCTTAAAAAAATACCGGATATTTTTCTTATTACAGGAGATATAATGCTTCTGTAATATTCAAGCTCGCTTGTAAGAATATCAGCCTGTTGTGCACTCATACGCTCTGTACTTGACCAACTAATTCCAAGAACAAATGGAGGCAATGACAGCTTAGAAATAACCTGTTCGAGCAAATGTTTTATAGGTACGTCACAATCAAGTATCTGATTGTCAGCACCGATAACCCTAATGTTCACATCCCCAACTGATACAAAGTCGCAAACCTCCGTACTTTTCATAGCCTTACTCCATTCATCAGCAATCTTCTGAGCTTGTGTTGATGTGACCGCTGATGATCCTGACTCCGGCTTGTAAGTAACTGCATATCTTACATTACCCACACGTTCCCAGTTAGTACCTATTGAATTGAAAATCTTAATAAGTATAGAACTGACAAAAGGCAAGCCTTTAAGTATAGAAGTTCCCTTAACTTTACCTGATTCGGGATTGAGAAGCGTTGTAACAATAAGGTTCTGATACGGAACCGGAGCGTTGGTTTCCCTGTTCTTAACAATTAAATTAAGAGGATTGCCGTCAGTAGTAATTTCCACATCATTAAAATCAGCATTATAAAGTGCTGCAACTTCCATATTATTTTTGCTTAATACAATTTCTCCGACTGCCTGACCATATGTAAGCAACTCGTTTATATAGGTCATAATAAACGTATAAATACCATAGTTACCGCCGCCTACAGGCACATATTTTAAAAATCTGTCTAAAGCTTTCTGAGCAGTTTTATCATCAGCAATAACTTTAAAGTCCCCCACAAGCCTTACTGTTTTGTCAATTGCTGCGTCAATAATAGGCACAGCCTCCCTAAGACTTTTATATAAATCAAACTCAGTCTTTGTTAAGGAATTATAGCTGTTAATAAAAGAGAAGGGATGATTTCGCGATGTTGCTGGTGCAGAAACAACTACAGCACCTTTTCCATCTTTAGTTTTGTTTCTTTTAAAGAAATTCAAAATGTTTCCTCCTGTTATCTTTTGGCGGCTAATGCTACAAAGCCTAAGCCGCCGTCAAGGATTGTTGCCACAAAATACCTGATATCGTCCATTGCATGGTCATTTTCCTTAATAGGCATATCCGACCCCTTTTCGTCCCAACGATATAGTGAAAACTCTCTTATACTGTCAATACAGTTGTCACAAATTTTAATTCTGCCTTCCTTTAACGCTGAGGCTGTTTGCCTTATTCCGTTAAGAACATCATTAATTGCAGGAGTAACACTATATTCGTTATGACGACGGATAGTTTCTATAAAGGATGCCGCTGAGGGATCTGCTGTAATTGTTGAAACATTATGATTACCAATAAGCTTTGTTAAAGCATTGTAATGCTCCTCATCAGTTTTCTGATAGCCCTCTTTTCGTGAATCAAAGTAGTACTCATCAATGCGATACCAAATATTTTCCTTAAGCGCCCAAAGCCCGAAAGATGCAGGGTTTACTGTACCGTAATCACAGGACACCGCATATTTTTCAAATGGTGGCTTTGGAACTTTTACAAAAGAGCTTTCCTTCATAAAAGGATAGATTGCACCGCTTACAGCTACCCATTTACCAAGAACAAATCTCTGATAAAATACACCGCTGTAGAGGCTTTTGTATCTATTAAGAGTTTTTGCAGATAAAGATGGGTTGTCCTCCATTTTAAAATGAATATACAGAGCATTTTTACTTGCCGCTTTTTTAATCCAGTTACGATAAAACCAATGGGCAGGATATTCGGGATTGCAGTTAAACCAAAAGGTACTTCCCTCAACAGAGCAACGTGCCAAAGCCTGTTCCACAAAGGAACGCGGCATAAGAGCCACCTCATCAAAAAGCACTCCTGCAAGGGTCATACCCTGCACTAAAGCAGCACTGCCCTCATCTTTTCCTCCAAATACATAAATACAGTTTTCTCTGCCCTTGTATCTGATAATTATCAGATTATCACTTAGCTTTTCATCAATCTGAAATCCAAGATTTTTTAAGGTAGAAACCATAGGTGTAATTATATTTCTCCTTGCGCTTCTGATTGTTTTGCCGCATATTGCAAAGGATTTGCCGGTGAATTTATAAAACATCCAGAACACAAAGGATAATGACATACAAAAGGTTTTCCCTGACCTTACGGCTCCGTCGCAGATTATTGCGTCCATATTTTTATATTTACTTCCCGTACACCACCAGGTAAGCACCATCATCTGCTTTTCTGAAAATGGTTTAATTTCCATTATTATCTTCGCTAAGGGACTTTGCCCCCATAATCAAAGCGTCATAAAAAGGTGTTGAATTTTCAACAGTTTCACAGCTTTCGCTAAGTTTATCAAGTGCCTTAAATCTATCAAAAAACTTAATTTCAATAGTACCTTTGTCATTCCTTTTTATTTCGGAAATCATAAACAAATCCATTTTTTTAAGCCTTGCATTACTTGGAGCTTTTTCCATATTAATAAGGCTTATTGCGTCGGCAATACTTCCCATAGCTAGTTTTTTAAGACCTGCCTTAGCAAGATGCTGCAAACTTTTGTCCTGCAAAGCAGATAACCTTTCAATTTCCTCCAAAATATATTCACGAGTAATGAGAGCATCTCCGCCTTTTGACATTCCTGCATATTTTTCAGCATCTGTAATACTTCCGCTATCAAGAAAGCCCTTGCAAAATTCTCTTTCCTTTTTTGTAAGCTTCTTCATATAACCTTCCTTTCAAAATCAAGCCCTTTCACCTTACCTGTAAAAGCAATAATAATTGCATAGATAAATGCAATTTATAATAAAAATAAAATTTTTTGGCAAAATAATACAGGTGATATCATGAGCATTTTATCAGTACAACAACAAAAGCTAAAAGAAATACTCCACTATGACAAAAGCTTTGATATAGTGGAGCGGCAAATTAAAATAGCAGACAAAAATGCCGCCCTTTATTTTGTAGATGGATTAATAAAAGACGACATAATGGAAAAGATTTTGGAATTTTTTTATAAACAGGTAAAGCCGAATGACATGACTTCTGCAGAAACTTTCAGAAACAGCTTCGTGCCATATGTTGAGGTTGATTTAACCAACAGCCTTGATAAGCTTTCAACGGCAGTATTGTCAGGAATATGCGGATTACTTGTTGATAGCTTTGATAAAGCCATACTCATAGACGCACGAACATATCCACAGCGTGATACATCGGAGCCTGAAAATGACAAGGTACTTTTCGGCAGCAGAGACGGCTTTGTAGAAACAATGGTGCTGAACACATCTCTTGTCCGAAGAAGGATACGAAGCGGTGATTTACGAATTGAAGCAATGCAGGCAGGTACAAAGTCAAAAACCGATATAGCAATCTGCTATATGGAAAGCAAGGTTGACAAAAAACTGTTAAATAAACTAAAAGAGAAAATTAAAAATATTGACTGTGAATCTCTTACTATGAGCAGTCAAAGTCTTATTGAGGCTATTTATCCCCACCATTGGTTTAATCCTATGCCAAAGGTAAAAAATACTGAAAGACCTGACACAACCTCCAACTCTGTACTAAAGGGCAATATTGCAATAATTGTAGATAACTCCCCTTCGGCACTGATACTGCCAACCTCAATTTTTGATATACTTGAAGAAGCAGACGACTACTATTTCTCACCAATTACAGGCACATATCTGAGAATAGCCAGATATACAATAACCTTTATATCCCTGTTTCTCACCCCTGTATGGCTTTTGTTTTTGCAAAATCCTGATTTACTGCCCCAAGGACTAAAATTTATTTTATTATCCGAACATCAGAATGTGCCTGTATTTTGGCAGCTTATAATAATTGAAGTAGGCATTGACGGACTGCGCCTTGCCTCATTAAACACTCCAAACGCTCTTACAACACCCCTTAGCATAATCGGAGCAATAGCCCTTTCCGACTTTGCAGTACAGGCAGGCTGGTGCAGTTATGAAGCAATTTTGTATATGGCGTTTGTTACAGTAGCAAACTACACCCAGCCAAACTATGAGCTAGGCTACACCATAAAATTTTCAAGAGTTTTTATTTTAGCTTTGACCTATATTTTGAATATATGGGGATTTATAATAGGAGTTGCAGCAGTAATAATTATTACTGTAAGCAACCGCACCTTATCAGGCAAAAGTTACCTTTATCCCCTTATTCCCTTTAACCCTAAAAAGCTCATTAGCAAAATAGTACGCATAAGATAACCTATATGCAAAAAGGGCTGTGAAGAATGAAACATAATAACTTCTTTCTTCACAGCCCAAATATATTTGCCCTTTTTATTTTATGATTATTTTACTTTAACAGTACATTTAAGGGTTATGCCGTTTGTTTTAACTTTA
>CAYRTG010000035.1:0-19067 GCA_964427365.1 uncultured Ruminococcus sp.
GAGCTCGGACATTTGGAAATGATTGGCGCCATTGTATATCAGCTTACCAAAGGACTTAATGAAAAACAGATTAAAGATGCAGGATTTGAAGATTATTTTGTTGATCACACAACCGGCATATATCCACAGTCTGCTTCAGGTTCACCTTGGACTGCTGCATATATTCAGTCAAAAGGTGATGCAATCACAGATTTACACGAAGACTTAGCTGCTGAACAAAAAGCTCGCACCACTTACGATAATATTCTTCGTTTCTGTGATGATTATGACGTTAAAGACGCTATTAGATTTTTAAGACAGCGAGAGGTTGTTCATTATCAGCGTTTTGGTGAGAATTTAAGGATTCTCACTGACAAGCTTGACAGCAAGAACTTTTACGCTTTTAATCCGGAATTTGATAAAAAATGCTTTAAAAACCAACAAAAGAAAATATAATAATCACATCAAAGGGGCTGTCTTAATGCGACAACCCCTTTTTCTATATTTTTTTACAATTTTATACTTGTCTCTGTTAACATAATCATCTGTTACCCCATAATTATTTATTATCTATAAGATTGTAATTTTATTTATTTGATTGGCTTGCAACACTTTTTTATAACGCTATAATATATCATTTTTTTAATTATTATATTCTTCATCTGTCACAATATTGTGACAATTTAAAACCAGCAATAGAAATTTTATAATTTTATATGAAAATAACTTAAAATATCTCTTGTCAGAATTATTCATATATGATAGAATTTTGATGTTATAGTTTTAGAAAAACGTACCGGCAAAGAAGGGGATTGATATGATGAAAAAACAAATTGCAGATTATAAAAGGCACATTAACCGTGTGTTGATTTCTGAGGAGGAAATTAAAAAGGCTGTAGAAAGTGCAGGCAAGCTTATTGACAGCTATTATGACGGTCGTCCCATTTTACTTGTAAGTATATTAAAAGGCTCTTTTATTTTTCTTTCAGACATTGCAAGGGCAGTATCTGTACCTTGCGAAATTGGTTTTATGGCAGCTAAAAGCTATTACGAAAGCACACAATCTTCAGGAATTGTAAAAATCACAATGGATCTTCAGCAGGATATAAGCGGCTATCACGTTGTAATTATCGAAGATATTATTGATACCGGCAGAACATTAAAAGATGTTGTAAAACTTTTAGATTCAAGAAATCCGATTTCCTTAAAGATTATTACTTTACTTGACAAGCCTTCAAGAAGACTTGTTGATATAAATGCTGACAAGGCATTGTTTACCATTCCTGACCAATTTGTAATCGGTTATGGATTGGATTACGGAGAAAAGTACAGAAATCTTCCATACATAGCAGAATATAAAGAGGATTAAATTTAATTGAAAAAAACTTTTCTAAACTAAAAGAAATGAATCCGGCACAATACTAAACTCATTATTCTATTTTAATTGACAGATAATTTCTTTATTATAACCATTTTTAATATAATACTTTTAAAACAAAACCACCTATGTCTGTATAAATTGATGTGACCCCCGAAAGTTAGACCAAAAACTAACCTTCGGGGGTCGATACAAATAGTCGATATTATCAACTTATAGATAAGTATTTTGTTTTAATATAATAAAGAATTCCTTTGTACCTGATTACTGAAATTCCTTTATTCATACCCTTTTCAACTGAGCATACAAATACTACCTTTGTATTCTTTTTAATCTTGATTTTGTCTGCAATATTTACTGCATTAACCTTTTTGGTTTTTATTACTACTGCCTTTCTGAATTGTGACAAGCCTTTTTTATCAAGTCTTGTGTTCTGTATATAGCCTGTTACTGAACCTGACTTAATTTTGCTCCAGCCGTAATTATCATCTTTAATATATTCCACCTTATCCCCTACTTTCAGGGTTTTAAGAATTTTTGATGATTTGTACTTTTTGTCAAGCCAAGGTTGTGAACGGATATAGCTGGTCTGACGCTTTATCTTCACTGCTTTTTTAGGAAACTTTGGTACTCCGTAACCTACAATACTGCTGCTTGACAGCAGATGCTTCCATCGTGCTACCGCACCATCTGAAAGAGAGCCTGAGTTAAACTCTATTGTGTGAACATAACTGCCCTCAACATATTCAACTACTCCTACATGGCTTGCGGGGGTTACTGCATCTGCCCATTTAAAAAATACTATATCTCCACCTTTTGGAGTATATGTGCTCCCGGTTTTAAATCTACCCAAATTTTTAAAATTGTTCAGCATAACCGAGGAGCTTGCTGTAGGTGTTATCACCTTTGACAATCCGCATTTTGCAGCGCTGTAGGAAATTCCTGCCGCACACCAAGGCCAGCTTGATGTTCCAAGATTGCCAATATTTTTGTTGTACCATTTACGGACTTTTTCTCCTCCCATTGTGCCTACCTGTGACTTTACAAATTCAAGAAATTCATTTCTTTTGCTCATTGTCATCCACCTTTTTATTTGATTTATCTACTGAGGATTCACCAATAATATAGGCTACTGCTGCACCAAATGTAGTAATTAGACTGGTTACCTGAATCATAGAATCCTCGCTGCAATTCAACATAGTAAGAACTGACACTACTATAGTAGCAATCATTGCCCAAAACTTTCTTGATGTAAGCTTTGCTAATAAATTTGATAATTTCATTTATATTCCTCCCATATTAAAATAATAATTGTTCTATACATAATATTTTAATTTTACATTAATGTACCATTAATTGTGGTCTCTAAATCTTCAATGCGATGATCACATACCTTAATCTGCTGGGCTGACACAGCGTTTTTTTGTTCAAGGTCATATACACGTTCAATAAGGTTGTTATGCTTATCAACCTTTTTTTCAAGCTGTTCAATACGATAATTTGAAAGCTTTGTATTAATCAGAACACCACACAAAGAACCAACTGCTGAACCTGCAAGTCCAAGCAGAGATACAATTATGGTTGTATCAATATTCAAAGTAAAAGCACCTCCAATTACAGAGCAAAAAAATATGGAATTGCATTAAACAATGCAATTCCTTTACTTTTTATTGTTAATTCAGTTTTAACCGTTATGATTAAGAACCTTTTTCAGATACTGACCTGTATAAGAATTATCATTTTCTGCAATCTTTTCAGGTGTACCCTGTGCAATAATTTTACCGCCGTAGCTGCCGCCCTCAGGTCCTAAATCTATAATATGGTCTGAGGTTTTAATAAGGTCAAGGTTATGTTCAATAACAATAACTGTGTTACCTGCGTTGACAAGCTTTTGCAATACATTTATCAGGCGGTGTACATCTGCTATATGAAGTCCTGTTGTCGGCTCATCAAGTATATATACAGTTTTGCCGGTGCCTCGTTTTGCAAGCTCTGTAGCAAGCTTAACTCGCTGGGCTTCACCGCCGGAAAGCGTTGTTGCAGGCTGACCGATTTTGATATAGCCTAAGCCAACATCGTATAAAGTCTGAAGCTTACGCTGAATTTTAGGAATTGAACTAAAAAATTCCAGTCCCTCCTCAACAGTCATTTCAAGCACATCGTGAATTGACTTGCCTTTATACTTAACCTCAAGGGTTTCGTGATTATAACGTCTGCCCTTGCACACATCACAAGGCACATAAACATCAGGTAAAAAATGCATTTCAATTTTGATTATACCATCGCCCTGACAAGCCTCGCAACGACCGCCTTTAACATTAAAAGAGAAACGGCTTTGATTGTAGCCTTTAATTTTTGCATCCTGTGTACTTGCAAAAAGGCTTCTTATATCTGTAAAAACTCCTGTATAGGTTGCCGGATTACTTCGTGGAGTCCTGCCGATAGGGCTTTGATTAATATTAATAACTTTATCAAGATATTCAAGTCCCTTAATATTATTATGCTTGCCCGCTCTCATCTTTGCACGATTAAGCTCTGTTGCAAGCTTTTTATATACAATCTCATTTACAAGAGAGCTTTTGCCTGAACCCGATACGCCTGTTACACAGATAAACTTGCCAAGGGGAAATTTAACATTAATATTTTTCAGATTATTTTCTCTTGCACCTAAAACTTCAAGGAAGTTTCCGTTGCCTTTTCTTCGTTTTTGCGGCACAGGAATTTTTCTAAGCCCGCTTAGGTACTGACCTGTAATTGACTTTTCATTTTTCTTAATCTCTTCAACTGTCCCGGTTGCAATTATTTCTCCGCCGTGAATACCTGCACCGGGACCAATGTCAATAATATGGTCTGCGGCATACATTGTATCCTCGTCATGCTCAACAACAATTACTGTATTTCCAAGATCACGCAGATGTTTTAAAGTGCCCAGGAGCTTTTCATTATCACGCTGATGAAGTCCTATACTGGGCTCATCAAGTACATACATAACCCCCATTAATGATGAACCGATTTGAGTTGCAAGGCGGATGCGCTGACTTTCGCCGCCGCTTAAAGTTCCGCTTGAACGTGACAACGTAAGGTATCCTAAACCAACACTGTTAAGAAAATTCAGGCGATCATTGATTTCCTTAAAAATAGCTCTGCCGATAAATCTTTCTCTTTCAGAAAGCTGTGAATTTTTAATAAATTCCAAAGCCTCAACTACCTGCATATCGCAAAACTGCGCAATATTAAGTCCCCCTACCGTTACGGCAAGACTTGTTTTTGAAAGCCTTTGACCGCCACATTGGTCACAAGGAATTTCAGCCATAAAGCCTTGTATTTCTTCCTTTATCCATGCACTTGAAGTTTCCTTAAACCTTCGCTCAAGGTTACCGATAATACCTTCAAAGGAACGCTCCATTATTCTTTCGTCACCGGAGTACATTTTTCTGTGGAGTTGCAAATTTTCACCTTTAGTGCCGTAAAGAAGAATATCAATAATATCCTGCGGCAATTCGCCCAAAGGTGTGTCAAGTGAAAAGTTATATTTTTTAGCTAATGCCTCAAAATACATTGCTGCTATAGAGTTACCCTCCATAGCCCAGCCGCTGCCTTTAAGTCCTCCCTGTGAAATACTTAATTCAGGATTTGGAATTACAAGGTCAGGGTCAACCTTCAAAAACACTCCCAGACCTGTACATTTTGGGCAGGCTCCAACCGGATTATTGAAGGAAAACATTCTTGGTGTAAGTTCATCAACACTTATTCCGTGTTCCGGACAGGCATAGTTTTGAGAAAATGTTAAATCCTCTCCTCCTATTACATTAACCGTAATAAGTCCTGATGTTAGCTTTGACGCAATTTCAATTGAGTCTGCCAGTCTTGAACGTATTTCATCCTTTACAACAAGCCGATCAACTACTATGTCAATATTATGCTTTTTATTCTTTTCCGGCTTAATATCTTCTGATAGATCATAAATTATGTCGTCAACCCGCACGCGTACAAAGCCTGATTTCCTTGCTTTTTCAAATTCCTTTATATGCTCGCCTTTTCTGCCTCGTACAATAGGAGCCATAATCTGAATTTTAGTTCCATCATTTAGGGACAACACCTTGTCAACAATCTGGTCAACAGTCTGCTGAGTAATTTTTCTGCCGCAAACAGGACAATGGGGTATGCCAATCCGTGCAAATAAAAGTCTCAGATAATCGTAGATTTCTGTAACTGTGCCAACAGTTGAGCGAGGGTTGTGAGATGTTGTTTTCTGGTCAATTGAAATTGCAGGAGAAAGCCCCTGAATTTCGTCAACGTCAGGCTTGTTTGACTGACCCATAAACATTCTTGCATATGAGCTAAGACTTTCCACATATCTTCTCTGTCCTTCAGCATAGATTGTGTCAAATGCAAGAGAGCTTTTTCCTGAGCCTGAAAGCCCTGTTATCACCACAAGCTTATCTCTTGGAATTTCAACATTTATGTTTTTTAAATTGTGTTGGCGTGCGCCTTTTACAATGATTTTATCCTGTGACATATTTACGTTCCTTATGTTAAATAATGTTGATTATGGTAATTAACAACCATACTCCGAAAGTTTATTATAAAACAAATGTTTGCATAAGTCAAGCTATAAATTTTGCCGCTACTAACAAATAAAGGCGGAAATAATCCGCCTTTATTATTCTGAAATAGAATTATTCTTCTGTTGCAGTTTTTTATTCTTCCTCTTCAGGTTCATCAGCCGGCTCAACATATGTGCCGTTCATAACTGCCTCAAACTCCTCATTATGCATTTTTTCATACTTAATAAGGTACTTTGCAACCTTATGGAGCTTATCAATATTTTCTTTTAAAAGTGTTTCAGCACGTTCATAAGCATTATTTACTATCTCAAGTACAAGCTTATCAATCTTAGCAGCTGTTTCCTCGGAATAATCCTTAATGTGTCCCATATCTTTGCCAAGGAACACTTCTCCGTTATCCTGTCCGTAACTGATTGGTCCAAGTTCTCTGGTCATACCATACTTGGTAACCATTGATCTTGCGACCTTTGTAGATTTTTGAATATCGGAAGATGCCCCGGTTGAAATATCATCAAGTACAATAGCTTCAGCTGCTCGTCCACCCAAGGAAACTATAATATCCTCAAACATTTCATTACGTGAGTTATAAGACTTATCCTCACTTGGCAGAGACATTGTATATCCCCCTGCCATACCACGAGGTATGATTGAAATTTCGTGTACAGGATCATGTGTTTCGCACACATGGTAAAGAATTGCATGACCTGCTTCATGGTAAGCTGTAAGTTTCTTTTCCTTATCAGACATAACCTTGCTCTTTTTCTCTGCTCCAACTACGACCTTCATTGTTGCATCCTGAATTTCTTTCATTGTGATAGCTTTTTTATCTGCTCTTGCTGCAAGTAATGCAGCTTCATTTAAAAGATTTTCAAGGTCAGCACCTGTAAATCCGGCAGTTGTTTTAGCAATTGTTCTCAACTTTACATCTGGAGCTAAAGGCTTTTTGCGAGCGTGAACCTTAAGGATTGCTTCACGTCCGTTAAGATCGGGGTAACTTACTATTACCTGTCTGTCAAAACGTCCCGGACGCATTAAAGCAGGGTCAAGAATATCCGGGCGGTTAGTGGCTGCAATCATAATTACGCCTTCGTTAGCACCAAAGCCGTCCATTTCAACTAAAAGCTGGTTAAGAGTTTGCTCACGTTCATCGTGACCTCCCCCCAGTCCTGCTCCACGCTGACGACCTACGGCGTCAATTTCATCAATAAATACAATACAAGGTGAGTTTTTCTTTGCCTGGTCAAAAAGGTCACGTACTCGAGAAGCGCCTACACCTACGAACATTTCAACAAAGTCTGAACCTGAAATTGAGAAAAATGGTACTCCTGCTTCTCCTGCAACTGCGCGGGCAAGTAAGGTTTTACCTGTTCCCGGAGGTCCTACAAGAAGTACACCCTTTGGAATTCTTGCGCCCAGGGTATTGTATTTCTCAGGACTTTTTAGAAATTCCACAATTTCTTCAAGCTCTTCCTTTTCCTCGTCTGCACCTGCAACATCATCAAAGGTGGTTTTGCGCTTTTCATCATTTGTGTTCTTAATCTTAGCCTTGCCAAAGCTCATTTCCTTACCGCCAAGGCCTCCGCCGCCCATTTTTTTCATTATTACAAACCAGAACACTATAAGCAGTCCAAAGACTATCAAGGTTGGAATAATGCTCATAATCAATGAATTATCAGAGGCTCTTACAAGGTTATAGGTCATATCTTTGTTTTTGTCAACATAAGGCTTTATGTCCTGACGGAACTCATATGGATCTGCTACCGTACTTCTGACAACAGTTTTATTTTTGTCGTTAAGGGTGATTTTTATATCACCCGTACCATAGTTTAATTCATAGTCAGCAACCTTTCCATCCTGAAAGTATTTTACAAGCTCGTATGTTTTTGTGGACTGACCTCTATTACCTGTATTAAAAATCAGTGCTACTAAAAGTATTACTACAATAGGAATACCGATATATAGTAATAAATTACGAGTCTTTTTCTTATTATCCAATACTTTTCACTCCTTCTCTTAGTATTGTATTTATATTTAATTTTATTAATAAATCTGTGGTTTTAACATTCCGGCATATACCGACAGTTTATTTTTCATATCAAAGTTTTTACAACAATTTTATACCCAAAATCATTATTTGATATTCCCTGCTTTGAAACTCCCACTCCCTGACACCAAAGGACTGTGCTTTCCTGAGCTATAAGAATCAGACTGTCACGTTTTTCCTGTGGTATTTTAATCTCATTTAAAAGTTTTTTTAAGGACTTTGTCACGTTTCTGTAGGGTAATGTAAATGTATCTTTTGGTCTGCGTGTTCTTACAACAGGAGATTTTCCTATTATATCCGATGAAAGTAAATCTATATGATTTTTAGTTTTTACTTCTTTTACAGAATAATTGTTTCCATTGAAATTAAAATTCATTTTAGGTGAAAATACTTGCTCGGAAAATTTTTCTGCTGCTGTTCTGCTTTTTGTAAAACGTAAAAATCCTTGTTTGCATACTGCTCTCACATTACCGGGCATATCTACACAACCGGTATTTTCAATACAATATACAAGACTTTCAATATGACAGTTTTCAGGCTTTGTTCCAAACTCCCCGGCGATTTTTAAAAGCACTGTTTTCTTTACTGCAATATCCAATTTATTTAGGTATTCTGTATTATAACCCTTTTCGGTTTTTGCTTTAGCAATTGCTTCATCAGCTAAAGCCGAAATACAGTTACTTATTTCAATAAAATTACGACTGTTTTTTACAGCAGTTTCCTGAAAGCTTGGATTTAATTTTTTAAACTGAGGAATGATATTATGGCGGATTTTATTGCGGGTATAATCGGTAGTTAAATTTGTACTGTCAGTTACGAACTTGAGATTATTTTCATTACAATAGTTTTCCACCTGTTCTCTTGTAATATAAATCAGGGGTCTTATAATATATTCACGCTTTGGCAAAATACCGCACATTCCTCTTAAGCCTGTTCCTCTTACAAGATTGAATATAAGAGTTTCAGCATTGTCGGAAGCTGTGTGTGCCGTTGCAATTTTACAGTTATACTTATTATGAAGGTCTTTAAAAAAATCATAACGGACATTTCTACCGCAAAGCTCCGTGCTGATTTTCTGCTCCTTTGAAAGTTGTTTGATATCAACACTTTTTAGAAAAAGCTCTATATTATTTTCTTTGCAAAGGTTCTTTACAAAACTTTCATCCCTTAATGCTTCTTCTCCACGGAGATTATGGTTAACGTGGGCAGCCATAATAGTAAGATTATACTTATCCTTGAGACTAAACAGACCATTTAGAAGAGATACCGAGTCTGCTCCTCCTGACAAGGCAACTATAACTGTATCACCTTGTTCAAGCATATTATTACAGGAAATTGCAGAGTCAATGAGAGAAATAAAATTACTCATCCCTGTTACGCTCCACAGATGTAAAACGCATAAATTCTCCCTGCCAATGAAGCTTTATGGTTGTAGTTTCACCGTGACGGTTTTTAGCTACAATGCACTCACTGCTGTTATGGTCAGTTGTTGGATTCTGCACTCCTGCATCTTCGCCGCCTTTGTCACCGTAATAGCCCTCACGATACAAAAACAGAATAATGTCTGCATCCTGCTCGATTGAACCTGATTCACGAAGGTCGGAAAGCAATGGATGGTGATCCTGACGTGTTTCAGCGGCGCGGTTTAGCTGCGACAAACAAACTACAGGAACATTGATTTCCTTAGCCAGTATTTTAAGATTTCGTGTGATTTCCGAAACCTCCTGAACTCGATTGTCAATTCTGCGGCCGCTTGTCATAAGCTGGAGATAGTCAATTACTACTAAGTCTACACTCTTAAGCCGTCTTAGTTTTGACTTGATTTCTGCAACAGTAATTCCCGGAGTATCATCCAGGTAAAAATCACATTTTGACAGTACATCTCCGGCAGCTACAAGTCTGCCCCATTCTTCATCAGACAATTTACCTGTTCTAAGCTTTGTGCCCTGTACAAGGGCTTCTGTGGACATAAGTCTTGAAGCAAGCTGTTCCTTTGTCATTTCCAAAGAGAAAAATGCCACAGTTTTCTTTGCTTTGGAGGCAACATATCGTGCAATATTCAGGGCAAAGCTGGTTTTACCCATACCCGGACGTGCGGCAAGCAACACCAAATCGGAACGGTTAAGTCCGGTAATTACCCTGTCAAGGTCGCTGATGCCTGAAGGAATTGGCTTTAACATATCATCAGCATTGCTGTTTAATGCATCAAGCCTGTCAAATTCCTTAAGGATAACCTTTGAAAGAATTTCAAGTCCCTGAGTGGTTTTTCCACGTCTTATATCAAAGATTTTCTGCTCTGCAGAGTCAATAAGTACAGAAGGCTCAAGTTCTCCCGAGGAAGCCTCTGACACAATATCCTGGGCTGCAGTAATAAGACAGCGGACATCATACTTTTCTCTAACAATTTTTGCGTATTCCTTAGCGTTGGAAATTGAAGGACAATTCTGGGCTAAATCCATCAGATAAGTTTTTCCTGTAGCGTCATCAAAATGTCTGTCCATTTTCAAGGCTTCAAGTAAAGTTACAAAGTCAACATTTTTACCACGATTGAACAAATCAAGTATTGTGGAATATATAGTGCGGTGGTTTGTAACGTGGAAATACTTTGCATCGCCGAGAATTTCTACAATATCATCAAGAACATTACCGTCAAGTATAATTGCGCCTAAGACTGCCTGTTCAGCTTCAGGACTGTAAGGCAGGTTCAGCCCGTCGTATCCGGTTTTAATATTTACATCTGCCATAGTTATTACCTTTATTGTAATAGTCTTATAATGTGTAATTCAATATGCATATTACGCATTATGTATATTATCAATCTACATCTTTTACTAAAATTTTAATTGTTGCCGAAATGCCTGTGTAAAGCTTAACCTCAGCAGTAAACTCACCGTGAGTTTTAATATCTGATGAAACGGAAATCTTTCTTTTATCGACATTAATGTGGTAATCATGCTTAATACTTGCAGAAATTTCCTTAGCTGTAATACTGCCGAACAGCTTTCCGTTTTCTCCGGCTTTTGCCTTCATAACAAAGGTTTTTCCTTCCAAAACGCTTTTATCGTGTTCTGCTTGTGCCTTCTGAGTTGCAATTTTATAGTTTTTGCTTTCCTCGGCATTTTTGTATTCATTCATTGCCTGTGCGTTTGCTTCCCTTGCTAACTTCTTTGGCAAAAGAAAATTACGTGCATAGCCGTCAGAAACGTTTACAAGCTCGCCCTTTTTACCTAAGGCTTTTATATCCTGTAATAGAATAACTTTCATAACATAATCCTTTCTTTATTAAGTAAAAGATTAATAACCCTTATCTGCGGATAAGTCCTCTCTTACTGTTGTTATTGCTTCAAGCAGTTTTTTATTTGCCTGATCCATTGTTATATTTTTAAGTTGTGCCGCAGCCATATTCTGATGACCGCCGCCTCCCAGCTTTTCCATAATAACCTGAACATTCAGCTTGCCGTAGCTTCTGGCTGAAATACTTATTTCCTTTTCATTGCTTTTGAAAAGCACAAAGCTTGCATTAACATCAGCTACCGACAAAAGCTCGTCAGCAGCCTGTGCTGCTACAAGACGTATGTTCTCAAAGTTTTCCTCACAAACAGAAATTGCACAGTTGTTTCTGATTTCAGCTTTGCTTACAATTCTGTACTTTTCCTTATAGGTTTCAATATTATTTGCAAAAAGCGCCTTGGTTTCTACTGTATCCGCACCTTTTTTTCTAAGGAAAGCAGCAGCTTCAAAAGTACGGACACCTGTACGTAACACAAAGTTTTTGGTATCAAGCATTATACCTGCAAGTAAGGCTTTTGCCTGAATATTTGAAACATAGTTTTCTCCTAAATATGTAATAAGCTCAGCAACCATTTCTGAAGCTGATGAGGAAGTAGGCTCGTGGTAGAAAATCATAGAGTTGTTAATGTAATTAACCATTTTTCTGTGGTGGTCAATTACTATTATACGCTTTGCTTTATCAAGGACTTCCTTGCTTTCTACAAAGTCAGGAATATGAGTGTCAACAATAATAAGAAGAGTTCGCGGAGAAATATTTCTCAAAGCCTCCTCAGGGCTTACAAACAAATCTTCATCAACAAGGTTAATAAGGCTTTCTGCCATAGATGTTTCCTTATTAATAATAATTCTGCAATGCTTTTTGTAGCCTTTTTCAACTACAGGCTGAAGACCTACTGCTGCGCCAACGGCGTCAAGGTCAGAAAATCTGTGACCCATTATGAATACCCGGTCACTTTCTGAAATTGCTCTTGCAATAGATTTTGCAACAACTCTTGTACGCACCTTACTAAGACGTTCAACACCTGCTGACACGCCGCCGAAAAATTCATAATTGCCGTCTTTAAGCAAGGCAACCTGATCGCCGCCTCTGCCTAAAGCCATATCCAAGGCCTTCCTTGCCTGCTGTTCACTTTCAATAAGTGTATCACAGCCCGTGCCGATACCGATGGATATCGTTGCCTCACGATTATTATACTTAATGGAACGGATTTCCTTAAGTATAGGGAATTTATTTAAAATTTCATGTTCGAGATGAACCTGATCAAGTATCATCATATACTTATTTGATGTCAGTGATTTGAACAAAGCATTGTTTTCATTTGCATAATGTAAAAGCTTTGTTTCCAAAGCAAGGATAAGTCTTGCTCCCTCTTCTTCGCTGTCATTTGTAAATTCCTGAAGATTGTCAAATACAAACAATGCTACTGATTTTTTTGTATCTGCAAACTTTTTAGCCGTTTCCTTATAGTAGGTATTGTCAATATAAAAACATATGTATCCATCTGCGGCTGTTGTGCAATAGACTGTAAACTGCTTTCCGTCAAGCACTATATCAAAGCCGTCGCTGTCTGCAACATCCTCAATGTTTTTGTTCCCTATAAAGCTGTTTATGCTCTCATTTACAGGATTTCTCCCCATACAAAGTTGCTTTTTAAAGCGTGAGTTTGACCAGAGTATATCTCCGAATTTTCCTGATATTACCACAGGCATTTTAAATCTTTCAAGATATGCCTGATTAAGGTCGGTAATATTGGAAATTGCGTTAGATATAGTTCTGCTCATATATCTTTTAAATCTTACAGACAGCATTACTACAATGGCAGATGATATAACAGCAACTGCCATTTCAATAATGCTTATTTGGGGATTATAGTAATATGTTACACCTGCCATTCCAAACATAACTATGGAAAATATTACAAATACAGGTGATAAGGTCCAAACTTTCCTTCTCATAAAATACCCTTTAATTTAAAAATTTGTTTAAATGTTCAATCAATGGCATTTAAAATTAAACTTCCTGTAATATTGGTAAAATCATTGGTGAACGACGGGTTTTCTGTGAAATTAATTTTGCAACGTCATCCTTGATTTTATTTTTGATAACTCCCCACTCGTGAATATTTTTCTCAGCAAAGTCCTCAAGAATATTCAGACACGTTTCTCTGACCTGATCCAAAAGTTCTTCGCTTTCACGAACATACACAAATCCTCTTGAAACTATGTCCGGTCCGCTGATAACGTGACCGTCATAAACATCAAGGGAAGCAACGATTATAATAAGTCCGTCCTGTCCCAAGTGCTTCCTGTCACGAAGAACTATTGAACCTACGTCGCCTACACCCAAACCATCAACAAACACTTTGCCTGCCGGCACACCGGGAAGCTCTTTAATATATTTTTCATTCAGTTCAACCTGACTGCCTATATCTCCGATAAAAATGTTACTCTTATCCATACCCAGAGATTTTGCAAGCTCTGCATTTTTTCTAAGGTGCTTCTGTTCGCCGTGAACCGGAATGAAATATTTTGCATTTATAAGTTTTTGTAAAATCTTAAGTTCTTCCTGACAAGCGTGTCCTGATACGTGAACGTCATACATTGATTCATAAATAACCTTACATCCGCGTTTCAGAAGCTCGTCAACTACGTTACCTACTGTTTTTTCGTTACCGGGGATAGGGTTAGCGGAAATAATGATAAAGTCACCTTCCCCTACCATTACCTTGCGGTGGTCTGAATATGCCATTCTTGAAAGTGCTGACATAGGCTCACCCTGACTGCCTGTTGTAATAAGTACAATCTGGTCAGGTGTGTAGCGGTCAAGCATATCAATATCTATTATCATATTGTCAGGTACGCTAAGATAACCAAGCTCCTTAGCTACGTTCATATAGTTTACCATTGAACGTCCAGAGAAAGCTACCTTACGATTATACTTTTCGGCACATTGGATAATCTGCTGAACTCTGTTTACATTTGAAGCAAAGGTAGCAATAATAATTCTATCATTTCTTGCTTCGTTAAACAGACTGTCAAGACTTTGAGATACTGTAAGCTCTGTGGCAGTATAGCCTGCTCTTTCCGCATTTGTACTTTCACATAAAAATGCAAGTACGCCTTCACGCCCAAGTTTCGCAAAAGTTGGCAAGTCAATCATATCGCCTACAAAAGGTGTACAGTCAATTTTAAAGTCTCCGGAATGAATAACTATACCGGCAGGAGTATGAAGCGCAATTGAAACTGCATCGGGAATGGAATGGTTTACATGTATAAACTCGGCTTCCATACATCCCAACTTTACCTTTCCCCCTGCCTTAACAACATTAAGCTCTGATGAATTGAACAGATTATGCTCCTTAAGCTTATTACCTAAAAGTCCTATTGTCAGCGGCGTACCGTAAATAGGAACATTTAATTTTGACAAAAGGTATGGAATACCACCTATATGATCCTCGTGACCATGAGTGAGCACTACGCCTTTGACCTTGTCTATATTCTGTTCAATATAGGTAAAATCAGGTATTACCAAATCAACTCCCAGCATATCACCGTCAGGAAATGCCATACCGCAATCAAGTATAACAATATCTCCCTCACACTCAAATAAAGTGATGTTCTTGCCTATTTCGTTAAGTCCTCCTAAAAAAGCAATCTTAATAGAAGGTTTATTTATAGGACGATTTTTCACAGTATTTCCGCTTTTTCTTTTGTAATATTTCTTGTTCTGTGTTGAACCTTTAGCAGAATTTTTCTGTGTTTTTGGTTTTGCACTGTAATGTTTTTTGAAGTTATTATTTTCTGCTGCCACAAATTTACCTCCGTTATAAAAATATGTATTGAAAACCCAACCATACGTTCTGCTGAGTTTTGTAGATAATTTATTTAAGGCACTACTGACCTACTATAATAATTATTCATTATATTGTAACTTATTTTCAATATTAATGTCAAGTGTTTAAGGAATAAACAGGAAATAATTAATAACAATATTATAGGCAGAATATATAAAAATAAACAGGTGACGAACGTTCTTTGGGAAAATATAAAAATTTTGAAAAAATCGGTTGCATTTGACTAACCATAGTATTATAATAGGTATTGATGTCAATTAGGAGGTGTGGCGTGAAAAAGGTTGAGATTTTTACTGACGGAGCCTGCAAAGGCAACCCCGGTCCCGGAGGCTGGGGTGCAATACTGCGTTATAAGCAAACCGAAAAGGAAATCTTCGGCGGTGAAGCCAATACAACTAATAATCGTATGGAACTTACTGCTGTAATTAAAGCATTAGAGCTATTAAAGGAGCCTTGTCATGTTACTCTTTACAGCGACAGCCAATACATATGCAATGCCTTAACGCAAGGCTGGGCTAAAAAATGGAAGGCTAATAACTGGATGAGAAACAAAAAAGAACCTGCCCTGAATCCTGAGCTTTGGAGCAAGCTCTTAAAACTTTACGATATTCACCAAATTGACATTATATGGGTTAAAGGTCATGCAGGTCATCCTGAAAATGAAAGATGCGACCAACTTGCAGTTGCTGCCGCACAAAAATATATTTAAGACTGAAAGGTGATTTTATGAGAGAAATTTATGCAGACAATGCTGCTACTACCAAGCTGTCACCTGTTGTTCTTGAGAAAATGATGCCTTACCTTACCGAGGTTTACGGCAATCCTTCAAGCCTTTACGGCATTGGACAAAAAGCTAAGAATGCAGTTGAAACAGCAAGAGCTAATATAGCCAAAAATTTAGGAGCTTCAAATCCTAATGAAATTTATTTTACATCCGGCGGAAGCGAGTCTGATAACTGGGCGTTAAAGGGCATTTGTGAAAGACTCAAAGCAAAGGGTAAAAAACACATTATTACCACTAAATTTGAACATCACGCAATTTTACACACCTGTAAGGCTCTTGAAAAACAAGGCTTTGAGGTTACTTATCTTGATGTTTATGAGGACGGTATTGTTAAACCTGAGGACGTTGAAAATGCTATCAGGAAAGATACGGCTATTGTATCGGTTATGTATGCAAACAACGAAATCGGTACAATTCAGCCTATTGCAGAAATCGGTAAAATATGCAGAGCTCATAAGGTTTTATTTCACACAGACGCTGTTCAGGCTGTTGGATATGTTAAAATCAATGTTGTGGAAGAAAACATTGACTTACTTTCTATGACAGCACACAAAATTCACGGACCTAAGGGCTGTGGACTTCTGTATATACGCAAAGGTGTTCTTATTAACAATCTTATTGAAGGCGGCGCACAAGAAAGGAACAAACGTGCAGGTACTGAGAATATTGCGGGTATTGTTGGTTTAGACGCTGCTTTACAGCTTGCTGTCGATACAATGGAAGAAAGAAGTAAAAAGCTTTGTGTATTAAGAGATAAACTTATTGACGGACTTCTTAAAATTCCAAAAAGCCGTATTAACGGCAGCAGAGAAAAAAGGCTTCCTTCAAATGTGAATATGTGCTTTGAGGGCATTGAAGGTGAAAGCCTGCTGCTAAGACTTGAAATGTACGGCATTTCTGCTTCTTCAGGTTCAGCTTGCACGTCAGGCAGTCTTGACCCAAGCCATGTACTTCTTGCTATCGGCTTGCCTCACGAAATTGCTCACGGCAGTACACGTATGACATTTGACGAAAGCACTACCGAGGAGGATATTGATTATATCCTTGAGGTTGTGCCTAAGATTGTAAAATTACTAAGAGATATGTCCCCGCTTTGGGAAAAGATTAAGGACAAATAAGGAAAGGATGAATATATAATGGCATTTTCTTATTCAGAAAAAGTTATGGATCATTTTGCTAATCCAAGAAATGTTGGAGAAATTGAAAACGCTGACGGTATCGGTGAGGTTGGCAACTCAAAATGCGGCGACATTATGAAAATGTACCTAAAAATTGAGGGTAATGTTATTGTTGACGTTAAGTTTAAAACCTTTGGTTGCGGTGCTGCTATTGCAACAAGCAGTATGGCAACTGAACTTATTAAGGGCAAAACTATTGACGAGGCTCTAAAGCTTACAAACAAGGCAGTTATGGAAGCTCTAGACGGTTTGCCACCGGTAAAGGTTCACTGCTCAGTCCTTGCCGAACAGGCAATTAAGGCTGCAATTTCTGACTATTACAAAAAGCAAGGTATTGACCCTACACCTATTGTTGGTGAAATCGGCGACTGCGATCATTGCGATAACTGCGAATAATTATTTCATTTGCCAAATACAAATATAAAAGCTAAGGACTTGTTCACATTATTGATGTGACCTCATGAAAGTTATTTTTTGGTCTAACTTTCGGGGGGTGGTACATATTGAGCAAGTTCTTTTATTTTTGCAAGATAGCAGTATAAAAGCCCGGTTGAAGATTTGCAACCGGGCTTTAACACTTTATTCAAAACTATTTGTCATTTAACAGCTTATTAAGCTCTTCCAAAAATGTATTAATATCCTTGAACTGACGGTAAACAGAGGCAAAACGAACATAGCTTACCTCGTCAATATTCTTAAGCTGTTCCATTGCAAGCTCACCAATCTGTTTTGTTGTAATCTCTCGGTCAAGGCTTGACTGCAAGGTGCTTTCAATATAATTAACTATGTTTTCAATCTGCTGAAGCGATACGGGACGTTTCTCACAAGCACGAACAAGTCCGTTTGTAAGCTTGTTTCTGTCAAAGCTTTCACGGCTTTTGTCACGCTTAACAACAATAATAGGCACAGTTTCAACAATTTCATGAGTTGTGAAACGCTTGCCGCAATTCAGACATTCACGCCTGCGGCGGATACGCTCACCGTCATCGGCGGAACGAGAGTCAATAACCCTAGATTCTTCAAAACTGCAATACGGACATTTCATAGCTAACACCCCTTGTGTTATATTTCATTAAAAGCATTATAACACAATATGTGGTATTTTGCAAGAAAAATATACTATTGTAAAAAATTAATAAATGGAAGTTCTATTCATCTAATGATTCAATGTATTCGTCCATTTCATTTTCCTGAAAAATAATACCAACTATTCTGTGGAAAGTTTTATATGTATAATTATTGTAATAGCAATAAGGCTGTCCTAAAAATCCATTTTTCACTTTAACTATAACCTTATCCCCTGCTTTTAGGGTTTTAATTTCATTGTATGTTAAAGGTATATTATTTAACTGTCCCTCTTTTGTATCAACATTCATTGAAAAATTATACTCTCTTTCAAATCCTCTGCCTGTATCATAACCATCTAAATTGGTTACAGTTGCTGATACTGATTGTTCAATACTATTGTCAAGATAAGTATTAGCAAAATTTAAAAATCCAAAAATAAATATTCCTGAAAAAAGGACTAAAGCAATTTGCCAAATAAGAATGACCTTTGGCTTGCTGTGGGAAAAACATTCAGGGCCTTTGTATTTTTGCGAAACAATAGCACATAAACTAAGCCATAGATTAAGCCTATTGCAGCAAAAAGTAAGGAGGAATTAACATCATTAACAAAAGACCAGCCATCGCACATAAAAAAGCTATAAATCAAAGGTATTATGTTAAATATATAAAACACCGTATTCATTTTTCTATCTACACATTTATTGTATATAAGAAAAGCTCCGTAAAACACAATTAATAATACAAGGAACCAGGCGGTTACTTTATTATTAATAAAAAAATCTAATACAATAGCAACTATAGACAAAACAAGATGACATAATGCAACAATGTTTAGCTTATTTTTGAACATATTATCCTCACAATTTTTAAACAGATATTCCGTTAAATGATGATTTATTTGCCAAAATTATATCACAAAAAAA
>CAYRTG010000036.1:0-19021 GCA_964427365.1 uncultured Ruminococcus sp.
TTTTATTTTAAATAAAATTATGTTTATAGTTGAAAAAAATATATTTTTATTATATAATACATATATATTGCACAACAATAAGTTTTAAGGAGTGATATTATGTTTTGCAAGCATTGCGGAAACGAGCTTAAAGAAAATGATAATTTTTGCAAGAAATGCGGGATGCCGGTAGGCGCACAACAAATTACACAACCTGCCGAGTCGACCCCTGAAGAAACTAACAGTTATCAACAACCTGCACAACAGTCATCTCCGCCCGTTGACTATCAACCTGTATCACAGCAGGCTCAGCCTACAGCTTCACCATATGCTGTAAGTTCTAAGCCGGAGGGTGACAGTCCTTTTGTTAAGGCACTTAAGAATATTCCTGCTGCTGTTAAAGGATATTTTATTGACAGTAAGGCGGTTATCTCATCTGCAAAGAAAGATAAAGATATTATTCTTGCTTCTTTATTAACTGTTGTTTTATTCTTGGCAAGCTTAATTTCATCTTGCTTTGTTTTCTACGGAAATGATTTGCTTAGGTATTCAGATATAAACTTTGGACTTATTTTCTTCAATTCCTTTATGGTTGCTTTATTAAGCAGTATTTTCTACACCCTTGTAAGATTCTGTTCAATTAAAATTTTTAATAAAGAAACTAATGCAAAGAATTGCTTTATTGATTCATTTATTGATTTTGCTTTTCATTCAATTCCTGTTGCTATGATTTACATTGTTGGGGGTATTTTCGGAACATTTGCATTAGGAGTTAACATTGCATTAATTGTTTTTGCGGTTCTGTACTATATTTTAGTTCTTGTTGCAGGAATTAAGGAAGAAGTAAATTCACCTAAAAATACATCATTATTTAACCTTCTTGTTACACTTTTCATTGCAATTGCACTTGCATTTGTGTTTTACATTATTTTTCAAATACTTGGAGCAATTGTGATGAATACTGTTGAAATTACTTCAGGCTTATTTGGCGGATTAAGCAGTTTTGGCGGACTTAGCAATTTTTCAAGCCTATATTAATAATAAAGCCAAATAGTTAATTTTCTATTTTAAAATAAAGCGTACTGAAATGATATGCACCCCAAAAGTTAGACACTTTTGGAGGTGCATATTTTTATACCATTATTCAAAACAACTATCTTACTTTCATTACATTAGAGAGTTTGTTACACTTTCTCAACATTTAAATTATATTATATATTCTGCTTAACTGTTACAAAGGGAGTAGCTTCCCCTAAAAGCTTAATCGATGATGAACTTAAAAAAGGACAAACCGAATACAAAATACCAGTATCTGACATATATCCAGCAGATTCACCATCCTGATAAAAGTTGTCAGAAACATCGCACAGACATCCGGTATCTTCACCATAAACAGTTCTGTATATTCTGTAACCTGATACATTATCAATATTTTCCCAGCTTAACAACACTCCCTCATCAGTATTATTCGCTTCTATTTCTTTCATTGATAAATCATTATAGGAATAAATAAATTTATCATCTTCAGTGCCCTTTATTCTGCAAACAGCATAAGTCCTGTCAGAGTTCAGATTATTATACACACGTGCTGCTAAGTTTGAAAACTTAATAGTAATTGGAGTAGTATCCTCCGGAGTGTTCAAAACATTGTTGTTTATAAACAGAGTCTTCTCCTCTAACGGATACATATCCTTTTTGTCATTAAGGAAAAATCCGCATCCTGTTGATGTAATATTATTATCTGTTACCTTAGTTCCTGTTGAGCCGTTATAGGAATATACTCCATAGGATGTACATCCACTAAGATTATTTTGGGTTACTGTAGTATTAACTGAAGCCTTTATTGTTGCTCCGTATTTTGAACCTGTTGAAGTGTTTTTTTCGAAAGCTGTATCTGAGCTATCCGTTACGGAAAGTCCCGCAAATTTAAAATTAGATATTTTATTATTTGACACAGTTGTACACTCGCTGGGAATACCAAAGGAGGTTGCTGTCACATAAACACCGCGTGATGTTGTTTTTTTGCCGTTAGTAATGGTGTTGTTATGAACAAGCGTTTTCTTACTGCCTTTTACTACAATGCCATAGCTGTAATTCATCTTACTGTTTGCAAGGTCAATCACATTATTCTTTATATTGCATTTAACACCGTAAGCCGTATATATACCATAATATAGATTTCCTTTAATTATGTTAGGCTTTGATGTTCCCTTGGAGTTTATGCCAATATTAACATTGTATGCGTTATACTCACCTACATTTACTCCTGTTGACTTGTCCTTCTTATCAACGTATGCTCCGCATACTCTTATGCCAAAAGGATAATTACAGGTATTGGTGGTTTTTCTTACATTAATATTATTACCATATACATAGATTTTTGAATTTTTTGTTGTATATTCTGAGTTAAGGTATGATAGCTTTTTGTAGTTGTTAAAGTTCATACTTTCTCCCACAATCATTGGGCGAATATCTATTCCGGCACCGACATTTGTGAAAGTATTTCCGTATATCTTAGAGTTTGTCCAATAAACGGCATACACAGCAAATCCTGCAATATTATTAAATTTATTGTTATATACGGAAATATTGTCGTAGGTTGCTCCCACCACAGCATGGTGACTGCCGATTGCTCTGAATTTATTTTTAAATGTATTGTTTTTTATAGTAATATTTTTACTGACCGTACAATCATAGGAAGGAAAATAAGGTACGGCAGACTGGGTATTAAGGTCTATTTGTACAGCTTCCTTGCCACCATCAGAAACGAATTTATTTAAATTCTTATCGTTAATAAAGGTACAGTTTTTTATAACCGCCTTATTTACTCCCCCCATTTCAATATCATGACAATTGTAATTATTCTTAAATTTACAACCTTTAATAGTTATGTTTTTGCAATGACCGAATCTGAAAGTTGAGTGCATTACCTTTGTGTTTTTAGTATTAGCTTGTGAATACGGAACAGCAATATCCCATGTACCGCCTACAATTGTTATGTTTCTTCCGCCGCTGTAGCCTTTTGCTGAGTAGGCATATTTATCGTAGCCGTTACTTATTATATTATCACGTCTGGTAAATTTACAGCCTGTAGCAACCAATTTAGTGTTGCTGTAGATATATATTGTTCTGTCAATTTTATAGTTGCCTTTTGCTACTGTTACAGTAGCTTTCTTTTTGTTTGTAGCTTTTTTTGACGCAATATAAAGAGCATAATTTAAAGTTCTTGAAAAATTTTTACCGTAGTTTTTTGCATTAAATGTATGAGAATATGAACCGCATACAACTTTGATTTTTCCTTTTGAACCGGTGTAGTTAATTGCAGACACAGGTGTTACTGTAAACACTCCAAGCAACATTAATATTGCAAGAAGGCATAGGGTTACATTAGTAAATTTCTTAGCCATTTTTATTTCCTTTTCAGAATTATATAATAGACATCATTGCGCACATTGTTCCTCGCTGACCATTTGTTCCACGATGTGACCACAGCAAGTGACTGTTACATTTTGTACAAAGGTCCGACAGGGTTATGTTCTCCTCTTTTACACCGGCAGACACCAAAATCTGTCTGTTGGTTTCAAGTAAGTCAATAATAAATTTATTATTTTCTTTTTTGAAAACACATTTTTCTTTATCAATTTCATCAAGTCTGTAAAACTCGTCAGCACAGCTTTTGTCGACCTGGTAACAGCACTTGGAAATTGCTGGACCTATTGCACAAACCAAATCCTGTGGATTTGTACCATAGTCCTGTTCCATTTTTTCCACAACCTTTTGTCCTATTCTTCCTACTGTCCCTCTCCAGCCTGCGTGTGCAAGTCCGATTGCCTTTTTATTTGTATCAACAAAAAACAATGGTGTGCAGTCTGCATAATAGGTTACTAAAGTTACATTGGGCTGATTTGTAATAAGTCCGTCAACGCTTAGAATATCCTTTGGTTTTGTTATACCAATGCCGTACTGTTCCTTAGTAACATTTCTTACAAAGGTATTATGATCCTGTGATGACGCTACCAATGTGTTAAAATCAACCCCTATTGACTTTGATAAACGCTTGTAGTTTTCCAATACATCATCACTATTATCACCACGGTTAAAGGCTAAATTCATTGTGGAAAAAATCCCTTTGCTTACTCCGCCTAAGCGTGTTGAAAACCCGTGCTTTATAAAGTTTATTTCTTTAAGAGAATTATGTGTTAAATACGGCACTGTGTCACAATTATTCAGTTCCATAGTTTTGCTGTTTATTATCATAAGTCACCTATTTTTATATAATTATTATTAAAATATATTACTATTATTGTAAACTAATATAAATAATCTTGCAAGTGTAAAAATCTTTTGATATAATAATTTTACTGATTGAGGTGAAAATCATGAGCAAAAAACTATTTGGAAATAATATTCAGCCTAATTGCAGATATTGTGACAATTTAATTCATAACGAAAACGTAGCTTACTGCAAAAAAGGCAAGGAAATTAAAAATAACAAATGCAGAAAATTTTTGTACAACCCTTTACTGAGAGCGCCTAAAAAAGCCCCTGCACTGATGAGCTTCAGCAAAGAAGATTTTGAGCTTTAGGAGGAAGAAAGTGAGTTTTAAATATTTGGAAAATCTTTGGGACCTATGGGGCGTAACTATCGGCCACATCATTTCGAGTGCTATAATTATTGCAATTGCTTTTTTCCTGTATTTTATTATTAAGTATATACTACATTCTTTCTTGAAAAAAGTTAACAATCAAAACAGTAAAAACACTCATAAAAAGCAGACTGTTATTAAGCTTATGCTGAACATCTTCAAGTATGCTGTTATAATTTTTACAATTCTTATTATTCTGCAAATTTTTGGTGTTAATGTTACTTCTATTATTGCAGGTCTTGGAATTGCAACTGCAGTAATCGGTCTTGCCTTTCAGGACGCTCTTAAGGATATTATTATGGGATTTAACATAATAATTGACGACTACTATTCTGTTGGAGATATTATTACCGTTGGTGATATTCACGGTACAGTAATTGAGCTTGGACTTAAGGCTACAAAAATCAAAGATTTTGACACGGAAGATATTCACGTTATTGGAAACCGAAATATTGTTTCTTCAAAAAAAGAATCTGATTTAATTTTTGCAGATATACCTATGCCCTATGAAGAAAGGGTTGATACTATAGAAAATGCAATTACAGAAATAATTGACTATATTAAAGCAAGCGAGTCCCAACTTAAGGACATAAGCTATGTGGGAATAAGCTCATATGGAGAATCTGCTGTATATTACAGACTTAAAATATGGGCAGAGCCTGATATTAAATATCAGGTAAGGCGAAATATTTACGGTATAGTAAAAAACGAAATGGATAATAGGAATATCCCCATACCATATATGCAAGTTGTTATTCACAATAATATATAGATTATTTAATTTATAACTAAACAACAGTAACACAAACAAAGGATTGGTAAAAACCAATCCTTTGTTTGTGTTACTTAATAATACCTTGCAACATTTTTGAGCCTTCTTTTTGCACTTTGAATATGCCTGGTTACCGTTGAGGGGTTTACTTTAAGCTCTAATGCAATACTTTTCATGCTTCTTCCCTGTAAGTAATACTCACACACACAATATCTCTGTTTTTCCGTAAGCTCGTTTTTTATAGCTTTATACAAGATTTTTTTCATTTTAGAAATATCTTTATCATTTGTATTCTCACTGCTGAAATCAGAATATGTAATAAAATTAATATTTTTATCTGTGATAGAGATTAGCTTATGCCGCATTTTTTTCCTCCGAAGCTCTGGCTTCTAACATTTTGTATGTGTTAAGCAAATCGTAATAAATGTAACGGTAGCTTGAAATTGTTGAATTCAAAAGTTCCAAATTGTCAGTTTCTCCGCTTTTAAGCTGTTCCTCATACTTTCTGATAGTTTTCAGCAAATTTTGGGCGTCATTATAATATTCCTGTGACCATGTGAAATAATCCATTTTTTCTTCCTTTCAACTAATTTTGTTAATAAAATTTATCTTTAGCCATTCGTTTTATTTCACAAGTTTATCCGGGGCAAAATAACCTTGCAATATTATTCTAGCAACAAATGTGAACAATTTCAATCATTCTATCGAATATGTGTTCGATAAAACTTTGACTGTCCCTTTGTCCGTACTTCGGTTAAGAATATTTAAGATTAATTCTAATATGCAAATTATTATTAATGACTTGTAACCAAAAGTTTACAGAATTTAAATTAACAAAATATATTGTGTATGGTTACAAAATGGACACAAATTGTAGAAAACAGAAGTTTAATTCCTTTAAAATAATTTATTATGAATTTATGCTCGAATTGCACAAAAACATTCTGACTTTTTTGTCATTATTACCATTGACGAAATAGAAAATATCCGCTATAATGTGCTTGCTATTTAAGAAGCACCACAATATATTGTGGTTTTATAATTAAATCGTTACAAATATGTAATTTTGGAGGTATAAATATGATTACAAGAATAACTAAAAGAGACGGTCGCTCAGTTGATTTTGATATGGAAAAAATCACTCAGGCCATTTATAAGGCTGCTCAGGCTATCGGCGGTACTGACTATGATACAGCTAAGACTCTTGCAGAAAAGGTTTGCGAAATAATTGAAGAAACTTCTGAAACTCCTTCTGTTGAGCAGGTTCAGGATACTGTAGAGAAAGTTCTTATTGACAACGGTCATGCAAGAACCGCTAAGGAATTTATACTTTACAGAGCTGAACGTACAAGAGTTCGCGATATGAACACAAAGCTTATGAAAATTTACGAGGATTTAACCTTTAAAGCAGCTAAGGATAATGACGTTAAGCGTGAAAACGCAAACATTGACGGGGACACAGCTATGGGTACTATGCTTAAGTACGGCTCAGAGGGTGCTAAGCAGTTTTACCATATGTACATACTGAATCCTAAACACAGCAAGGCTCATCTTAATGGGGATATTCATATTCACGATTTAGACTTCTTAACTTTGACAACTACCTGCTGTCAGATTGACCTGTTAAGGCTTTTCAAAAACGGCTTCTGTACAGGTCACGGATTTTTAAGAGAACCAAATGATATTGCTTCATACTCAGCTCTTGCTTGTATTGCAATTCAGTCAAATCAAAATGATCAGCACGGCGGTCAGAGTGTTCCTAACTTTGATTTCTCTATGGCTCCCGGTGTTGCTAAAACATATAGAAAACGTTATCGTCTTAATCTTGAAAGAGCGATTGAGCTTCTTACAGAAACAGAAAATCCAAAGGCTGTGACTAAGGAAATTGCTGATTCAGCGGAAGAAAAATCAGGTGAGTGGCCAAAGCTTGAAGGCAACAGCCCTGATTACAAGGCTGCTGAAATTGAAATTCTTAATGAGAAATTCGGTGAGAAAATCGGCGGCAAAATTCAGAGATTTGCTTTCAATCACGCTGAGGAAGAAACAGACAGAGCTACATTTCAGGCTATGGAAGCTCTTATCCACAACCTGAACACAATGCACAGTCGTGCAGGAGCTCAGATTCCTTTCTCGTCACTTAACTATGGTACAGACACTTCTCCTGAAGGCAGAATGGTTATGAAAAACATTCTCAAGGCTACTGATCAAGGTCTTGGCAACGGAGAAACTCCTATCTTCCCTATTCAGATTTTTAAGGTTAAAGAGGGAGTAAACTTTAATCCTGAAGATCCAAACTATGATATTTATAAGCAGAGTATGAAGGTTTCCGCTAAAAGATTGTTCCCCAACTACTCTTTCCTTGATGCTCCATTTAACAAGCAGTATTACATTGAGGGCAAGCCTGAAACAGAGGTTGCATATATGGGCTGCCGTACAAGAGTTATGGGTAACGTTTATGATAAGGACAGAGAGCAGACCTATGGCAGAGGCAACCTGAGCTTTACTTCAATTAACCTGCCAAGACTTGCTATTCTTTCAAACAAGAATGTTGATTTCTTCTTTGAACAGTTAGACAGAATGTGCGACCTTTGCGTTGAACAGCTTCTAGAACGTTTTGAAATTCAATGTTCAAAGCTGGTTAAAAACTATCCTTTCCTTATGGGACAGGGCGTATGGCTTGACTCTGAAAAGCTGGGACCTAACGATTCTGTAAGAGATGTTCTTAAACACGGCTCACTTACAATCGGCTTTATCGGCCTTGCAGAATGTCTTAAGGCTCTTGTCGGGCAACACCACGGTGAAAGTCAGTCTGCTCAGCAGCTTGGTCTTGAAATCGTTGGATATATGCGCAAGAAAATGAATGATGCTACTGAAAAATATAAGCTGAACTTTGCTGTAATCGGCACACCTGCTGAAGGTCTTTCAGGCAGATTTGTACGTATTGATAAAGAAAAATTCGGTGTTATTCCGGGCGTTACAGACAGAGAATACTACACTAATTCTTTCCACGTACCTGTATATTTTAACATTTCTGCATTTGACAAAATTAAGATCGAAGCTCCATACCACAACCTTACTAACGGTGGTCATATTTCATATATTGAGCTTGACGGTGATCCAACGCAAAACATTGACGCTTTTGAAGCTGTTATCAGATATATGAAAGAATGCGGCATTGGATACGGATCAATTAACCACCCTGTTGACCGTGATCCGGTTTGCGGACATACAGGCATTATCGGCGACTACTGTCCACAGTGCGGACGTCGTGATGATGACAAAGGAGAAGGCTTTGAACGAATCCGACGTGTTACAGGTTATCTTGTTGGTACACTTGATCGCTTTAATGACGCTAAACGTGCAGAGGTTGAAGAAAGAGTAAAACATTCTTTGCAGTCAAGTGATGCAGATATGAGTGAATTTGTAGATGAAGCTGTATAATGGGAACTAAACTTAACCTATCAGGAATCGTCAGCGAAAGTATAGTTGACGGTCCGGGCATTAGAATGACAATATTTACTCAGGGTTGTCCTCACCATTGCAAAGGTTGTCAAAATCCTGAAACTTGGGCTTTTGAACCAAGGCACTCAGGCGATGTTGATAAAATATTGTCAGTTGCATTGAAAAATCCACTTTTACAGGGAGTGACATTTTCCGGCGGTGAACCGTTCTGTCAGGCTGAGGCTTTGGCTGAGTTTGGAAAAAAGTGTCATGAAAACGGTCTTAATGTTATGAGTTATACAGGGTTTACCTTTGAAAAACTTGTTGCAGGATTTCAGGAACACCCTGAATGGAAAATGCTCCTTGAAGAATGTGATTACCTTGTGGACGGACCATTCATTCTTGAAGAAAAAAGTCTTATGCTTCTTTTCAGGGGAAGTAAGAATCAACGATTTTTAGACGTAAAAAAAAGTCTGGCTCAAGGCAAGGCAATTAAGGTTGACGAAAGTAACCTATACGAAAAAGCTGACAAATAAAAGAAGGGCTGTTGAGAATTGATCTCAACAGCCTTTTGCGCTTCAATCTTTAAATCGGAACAACGCTCCGGCAAGCCTGCTCGAAATGAAGCTTGCGACAAATTACAATTGCGATGGGAGCGTTAGCTCCTCAGTATTTCAGCGGGAGATTATAACTCCCAATGAAGCAGTGAATAACACCTTCCGCTTATAAGCAGAGGACATCATCGGATAAGTTATAATTATTCACTTTTTATAATTCTAATAAAGAAATAATAACCTGTATACAATAATAAAGTCATTATAGTAAAAAGCAGAATAAACACCGGTGCAAAAGGGGTTATAACACTTATTGTATCGTCAAAAAGTTTTTCAGGTAAAATAATATCCCAGCTGTTAAGCCTTGCAAACCTTCCTATGTAAACCCCAAAGGAAGACAAAATAGACACCAAACCAATCAATATCCATGAAAATGCCTTTGAAAATCTATCTCTGAATACTTTGTGCATAAGATTAAGGGATATAAGCCCTGCTAAAACTCCAAGGGTAATACTTATAATCAGATTTACAAGTAATATCCACAAAGCAATGTTCTCGCCAAGGAATTTGTAATTATCCCAAAGCAAAACATCATATGTACACAGGTACTTAAAATCTGTCATCATATAAATTGAGTTTGGAAAAAACAAAAGCCATAATATGGAAAAGAAAACGAAAGGAGGTTTTTGGTTCTTTTCATAAAAGCGGTCTGCCAAAATTGCCATATACACAGGAATTACTGCAAGAAAATAATTCCATATCATTCTAAGCCATCTTATGTTTTCCATATCGCAAAGAAATACTGCAACGGTAGAAACTATTACGGGCACAAAAGATACAAGAATAAACTTTGAATATTTTGAAAGAAACATTGATTTTATCATAAAAACCTCCTGCTTTAGATTTTTTAAAATAATATCAAAGAATGTTTGTAATGTCAATATGATTTGTGCTATTATAAAATAAAAGGAAGATGAATTTATGAAAAGAATTTTGAGAATTATTGTAACTTTTATAGCAAGCATATTTTTGATATGGTTTATAGCGCCGATTTATTGGAAAATTATTAATCCGGGTAATATATTGGGAATGTTAATATGCCTATATTTTATTTTTCGATGTGGATTTCACAAAAAGTATATGAAGTTAAGAAGATTTTTTCGCAGAAAAAAATTCACTAAATTACTATGGAATACAGTTAATATTTGCCTTTGTGTTTTCGGAACTTACGCTGTTGCCGTAAGTGGACTTATGTTGTACTTCAGCAGTACTGCTCCTGTGGAAAATTCCACAGCTATTGTGTTAGGCGCACAGGTGCAAAATGGTAAAGCAAGTATTCTCTTAATGCAAAGGATAGAAACAGGAGAAAAATATCTTGAAAGCAATAAAAAAGCTCCGGCTGTTGTTACCGGCGGACAGGGCAGTGACGAAGCTGTAAGCGAAGCAAAATGTATGTATGACAATATGGTTGCGCACGGTATTAAACCTGAGAGAATTTATATGGAGAACAAGGCAACTAACACATATGAGAACATTATGTTTTCCTACGAAATTATTAAGGAGAATGGTCTAAATAAAAACCTTGCCATAGTGACAGACAGCTACCATCAGCTAAGGGCAAGGCTTATTGCAAGAAAACAAAACATAAATACAAAAATCGGTGCAATCAATACTCATAATAATACTGTAGGACTTATAAATTATCCTACGTTTTTTGTAAGGGAATGGATTGCTATCCCTGTTGAGTTTTTGAAGTAATGTTTTCTATAAAGTCCTTCTTTGGAGGAAATGTTTGTTTTTCTACCACATCAACGATTGGGTCTGTAATTATTTTTTGATTTCGTGAGGGAAACTCCTGAGGAACATTATTATTTTTCTTATTTTTATCTGACATAAAATCACCCCTGAGTTTAGTTTTAACCGGAGGTGATTTTTTATGCTTTTGGGGGACTTGGGGATTTTTGACATTTTAATTTTAAAAGATACAATTGTGTAATTAATCTTGCACTTAAAAGATATGTATATTAAAATTATTATGTATAAATGTATAAATAAGAAGGTGTGAAAAATTGGCGAATATTAATGATTTGTTTGAAACTTTTCCGAACTACAATGTATTTGACAATTCCACCACTCCCCCTAAACCTAAACAAAAAACAATAAAAAATGCAATACCTGCAAACAGCAGGTCGCAAAAAATTACCACTCACAGAACTACTCAACAAAGAAAAAAAACTGTTCCTCCTGCTGAATATATGCACCAAACACAAATGACAAACAGGGCGGATACTCCTGCTATGGTAGATATTGAGGACAAAAATTCACATGACGATTACAGAGATGGCTATGGAGAATATGAAGTTAAAAAGGAAATTAAGCAAAACTTTTCCACTATACTGTTCTTTCCTGTGCTTTTGCTTACCCTTGAGGGAGCATTAAGATTTAGCTGTAACGAAAGTTTTTTAACCATTAATTTACTTTACATTTTCTTGTTTTCCATACCTTTAAGCTGTTTGCTCACATTTCTTTGTACATTTGGAAACGGAAAATTAAACAGGCATTTTGTACGGGCTTTTACACTGGTTATAACGCTATGGTATTGTTTGCAGATAATATACCATGATATGTTCAATACCTTCTTGATTTTCTCAGCAGAAAGTGAAAAATTTTCTTCCTTTGAAAGCTTTATTAACTCTTTGATTAATCAAAGAGCAGCCTTGATTATTGCAGTTTTTCCTTTTATATTTTTTACAATATTGGGAAAATTTACATTTCCTTTTAAAAGGGTTAAAGTACCTGCAAAAATTGTGCTGATATTACTTGCTGTTATTTTTCAGATTTCCGGTCTTGTTGCAATTAATTTTTCAAAGAACTTTGCACAGGACAACAGCATATACTCAAGCTACTACGGTTATTCTTCCCCTGATGATATACAGGAAAAGTTCGGACTTTTAACAATGGAAGAACTTGACGTTTCACATTTTTTGTAAACTAAGCTTTCATCAGTAACAAATCCGACATTTTGCCCATTGCAAGTCTGCTATATTGATGTTAGAATAGGCTTAGTATAGGAGTGATCATATGAGAAATTTACTATATAAACTACAGGTCTTTATGCAGGGAAGATACGGTAATGATGAGCTTAACCTTACTTTGCTTGTAGTTGCTCTTATTACAGCTTTAGTTTCAAGGTTTACCTTGGGACTTGTCAGACTTATACTTACAATTGTTGAATTAGCTTTACTTATTATAATGATATTTCGCATATTTTCACGGAATATTTATAAAAGGAGCTATGAAAACAGAAAATTCCTGCCTGTATATACCGCTGTAACAGGTTGGTTTAAATTAACATACAAAAGATTCCGTGACGGGAAAACTCACAGATATTACAAATGTCCTGAATGTAAATCTCAGCTGAGAGTTAAAAATATAAAAGGTGAGCATACCATAAGGTGCCCTAAATGCGGTCATAATTTTAAAAAGAAAATCAGATAATTTTTGATTTTATAAAATAATTCAATTTAAAAAAGGAGAGGGTATTTATGGACAAGCTTTGGCTGGTTATTCCATGTTACAACGAAGAAGAGGTTCTTCCTGAAACTTCCAAACGTCTTTATCAGATTATGTCAGAAATGATTATTAACAACAGAATTTCACCGGAAAGCAAAATTGCTTTTGTTAATGACGGAAGTAAAGACAAAACCTGGGAGCTTATTGAAAGATATCACAACAACATTGATATGTTTGTAGGTATTAATCTTTCAAGAAACAAAGGTCATCAGAACGCACTGTTTGCAGGACTGACTGTTGCAAAGGAATATGCTGATATGGTTATTACCCTTGACGCTGACCTACAGGATGATGTTACAAAAATCCCTGAATTTGTTGAAAAGTATTACGAAGGTAATGATGTAGTTTACGGTGTAAGAAACAATCGTGACACAGACACAGGATTTAAGAGAAATACTGCACAGGGTTTCTATAAGTTTATGAAGCTTTTAGGTGTTGATATTGTTAACAACCATGCTGACTATAGACTTATGAGCAAAAGAGCTATTGACGGACTTATGGAATTTGGAGAGGTAAATGTATTCTTGCGTGGTATTATTCCTCAGATTGGATACAAATCTGCAATAGTTGAGTATTCAAGAAATGAGCGTTTCAGCGGTGAATCAAAATATCCATTGAAAAAAATGCTTGCTTTTGCATTTGACGGAATAACATCTTTCTCTGTTAAGCCATTGAGAATATCTTTGATTTTAGGTGCATTGGCATTTTTAGTAAGCATAGGTATTCTTATTTACTGTTTTGTTCAATTCTGCCTTGGCAACACAGTAA
Organism: uncultured Ruminococcus sp.; assembly: GCA_964427365.1. Classification (GTDB taxonomy): domain Bacteria; phylum Bacillota; class Clostridia; order Oscillospirales; family Acutalibacteraceae; genus Ruminococcoides. Next base: position 13,734 of record CAYRTG010000036.1, read on the forward strand.
GCGGTTGGGCAAGCCTTAGTGTTTCTGTATGGGCATTAGGGGGATTGCAGCTTTTGATGCTTGGTATTGTAGGAGAATACATAGGCAAGATTTACCTTGAATCAAAGCATAGACCTAAATTCATTATTGAAAAAGTACTTTACTAATAAACTTTATCTGAAAAAGAAAACCTCTTATGCCGTTTAATTGCGTAAGAGGTTTTCCTTTATATAGTATTAAATTTGTTCAAGTATTTTTTCAATATTTTCAGCCATATTTGAATCAAACGCTTCACTGATGACTACATCTGCATATTTTTCATAATAAGCCTGACGCTGACTTAAAATATCTTTAATGGTTTCTCCTTTGTGCATTACAATGCCACGGGTTTTGAAATTAACAAGACGGCGTTCAAGCTCTTCTACAGGGACTTGAAGATACACAACCTTGCCGAGATCTTTCAGATTTTTTATTGCTTTGTCACACAATACCATTGAGCCTCCCGTTGCAACAACAGTTTTATTGCAGGTAAGGGTTTCTCCAACAATAGTTTCAAGCTGTGAAAATCTTTCAAGTCCATCATTATCAATAATTTCTTGCAAAGGCTTGTCAGCCTCTCTTGAAATAAGCAAATCAGTATCAATAAAGCTATAACCCAACCGCTTTGCCAAAAGTACCCCTACAGTACTTTTTCCGCTGCCCGGCATACCTATAAGGATTATGTTATTCTTCATTTTAAAGCACCTTTATCTGTAGGGTATCTGTTCCGTAAGAGGGACCGACCTTGTTTGAAGAAATAACAATTACCTTATCCCCTTTGCTAACAAGTTCTGTTTTAACAGCCTGTGCCATAGCCTGCTTAGTAATTTCATCAGTATTAGTAAGATTCTGACCTAAAACCGCTGTAACACCGCAACTAAAGCACAGCTTGCGCTGAACTTTGTCAGAGGTTACAACTGCAATAATAGGACATTCGGGTCTGTAATGAGCCATTGCTCTTGCAACCTTACCTGTTGCAGATTCTACAATAATTGCTGCAGCACCAATTGTTTCGGCTACATCTTTTGCAGCACAACAGATGCTCTGACGAAAGCTGTTTTTATCATCAAACCTGTCAATATATTTCTGAAGCACATAGCATTCGTGATTGCTTTCTGCTTCTTCACAAATATCGGAAAGTGCTTTTACACTTTCTACAGGGTACATACCTGCAGCCGATTCCCCTGAAAGCATTACTGCCGATGTTCCGTCATAAACAGCATTTGCAACGTCGCTGATTTCTGCTCTTGTAGGACGTGGACAGGTTGTCATACTTTCAAGCATCTGTGTTGCAGTAATTACATACTTGCCGTGAGCGACCGCTTTTCTTATTATAGTTTTTTGTATCTCAGGAAGCTTGATAAAGGGAATTTCAACACCCATATCTCCACGGGCAACCATTATTCCGTTTGATGCCTCAACAATCCTGTCAATATCATCTACGCCGCTTTGGTTCTCAATTTTAGAAACAATTTCAACTTGTTCATACCCTATACTGTCAATGAAATCTCTTAATGTTGTAACATCGTCTGCACTTCTTACAAAGCTGGCTGCTACAACATCTGCACCCATTTTCAAACCAAACTCAATATCCTCTCTGTCAGCTGCGCTGACATAAGGCATATTAATATGATAGTTTGGTATGTTAATGCTTTTGCGGTTGCTTAGCTTGCCGCCTTTAATTACAATACACTTAATTTCATTCTCATTAACTTCTTTTACTGAAAAAGATATTCTTCCGTCATCAAGGAGAATTTCTCTGCCGATGGCTTTTTCTCTTTCCCGATAAAAAATATCCACAAGCTTAGGAAAAGTGATTTTAATGCCTTCCTCATTACCAAGCTCTCCCTCTTTATAAAGTGAGAATTCCTGCCCTTCCTGAAGCATAACATTGCCTTCTTCAAAATTTCCTATTCTTACTTCAGGACCTTTTGTATCAAGAAGGATTGCAACATTTTTACCGCTTTCCTTAATAGCTTCCTTTACACGATTAATGCGAATTTTTTGTTCATCATAGGTTCCGTGTGACATATTGATACGCGCCACGTTCATACCGGCATTAATCATTTTTATCAGGGTTTGTTTGTTATCACAGGCAGGACCCAATGTACAAATAATTTTAGTTTTTCTCATATTTATCTCCAAATCAATTATTTATTTACAAATATATTATACTACCGCAGAGTTTTTTTATCAATATTTTTTGTTAACATTATGTTAGCTCATTTAAATCGAAGCAACGCTCCGGCAAGCCTGCATGAAATGAAGTTTGCGACAGATTGCATCTCCTCAGTGTTTCAGTGGGAGATTATAACTCCCGCTGAAACAGTGAATAACACCTTCCGCTTTATAAGCAGGGAACATAATAGGATAAGTTATAATTCAAACGGAGCTGTAGCAAATTGTCCCGACCCCTGAAAGTTAGACCAAAAACTAACTTTCGGGAGTCGGGACAGAAGTTTAAAAAGCTTCATTTCTCACAGCTTCTTTAAATTTAAAATCGGAGCAACACTACGGTAAGCCTGCTTAAAACGGAGCTTGCGACAGATTGCAATTGTGATGGTAACGTTAGCTCCTAAGTGTTTCAGTGAATGATGCCCGTCGCTTTACAAGCGGGGGCATCATCATATAAGTTATAATTTAGTCCATAAGTGAGCAAACTAAATCTGCATAGGATGATGGGTCGTCAATCTGCAGTCCTGCAATAAGTAATGACTGATTATATAGAATCTCAACATATTTCCTTGCTTTTTCATCATCTGTTCCAATCAGGTTCTTTAAAGCCTTAACAGCACTGTGATTCATATTAAGCTCAAGACAACGCTGTGCTTTCATTCCCGAGTCAGGTTGCATTGTAGCAAAATACTTTTCCATTTCAAAACTTATACCGCCTTTTGCTGTCATACAAACCGGATGACTTACAAGTTTTTTACTTGCAACAACCTGAGAAACCCTATCTCCAAGTGTTTCCTTGACAAACTTTGTAACCTCATCATTATCACTACTGTTGTTCTCTGATGAAGTATCTTCAATTCCCAAATCATCGCTGTCAACACTCTTGAACTGCTTTTCGCTATAGTTCATAAGACTCTGCAATGTGAACTCATCAACGTCCTGTGTACAATAAAGAATTTCAAATCCCTTTGACTTAACAAGCTCTGTTTGCGGCAGCTTGCTTATTGCTGTAACATTTTCGCCTGTTGCAAAATAAATATACTTCTGCTCCACCGGCATACGGTCAACATATTCCTGTAAGGTTGTCATCTTATCGCTGTTTGAGGAATAGAACATAAGTAAATCCTTAAGCTTATCCTTGTGCATACCATAGTCGCTTACTACCCCATACTTAAGCTGTCTGCCAAATTCTGTATAGAAGTTTTCATATGTTTCTCTGTCTTTCTTAAGAAGTGAAGAAAGCTCGTTTTTAATTTTCTTTTCAAGGGTTTGAGCTACAGTATTAAGCTGGTGGTCGTGCTGCAGCACCTCTCGTGAAATATTAAGAGAAAAGTCCTGACTGTCAACTACACCCTTTACAAAACGAAAATGCTCAGGTAAAAGCTCCTCACAGTTTTCCATAATCAGCACACCGCTTGAATAAAGCTGAAGTCCCTTTTTATAGTCCTTTGTGTAGTAATCATATGGTGTTTTTGATGGAATAAATAAAAGTGCCTTATATGTTACCACACCTTCAACAGAGGTTGTGATAATCTTTGCCGGCTTGTCAAAAGCCATAAACTTATCATGATAGAATTTCTCGTATTCCTCATCTGTAACATCTTTCTTTGGGCGTTGCCAAATAGGAATCATTGAGTTCAATGTTTCAGGCTCGGTTACACTTTCGTATTCAGGTTTTTCACTGTTCTCTGTTCCCTCTTTTACCTTGCTGTGCGTCATATTCATTACAATAGGATAACGGATATAGTCGCTGTATTTCTTAACAAGCTCAGAAATTTTATACTGCTCTAAAAACTCGCTGTAGTTTTCAGTTTCAGTATCTTCCTTAATATGAAGTGTTACTACTGAACCTGCGCTTTCCTTTTCAGCTTCCTTTACCGTATAGCCGTCTGCACCGCTTGACGTCCAGATATATCCGGTTTCTGCTCCATATTTTTTTGTATATACTTCAACCTTATCAGCCACCATAAATGCAGAATAAAATCCTACGCCGAACTGACCGATAATATCGATATCATCAGTTTTCTCCATTTCCTGCTTAAAGCGATATGAGCCTGATGAAGCTATAGTACTAAGGCTTTTATCAAGATCTTCCTTGTCCATACCGATACCATTATCTTTAATTACAATTGTACGGTTGTCTTTATCTACTGAGAGATTGATTTTAAAATCTTCCCTGCTTAAACCCACCTTATCGTCAGTTAATGAGATAAAGCACAGCTTATCAATTGCGTCGCTGGCATTGGAAATAAGCTCACGAAGAAAAATTTCCTTGTGAGTGTAAATTGAGTTAATCATTAAGTCAAGTAATCTTTTTGATTCTGACTTAAACTGCTTTTTAGCCATAATCACCATTCCTTTACTAATATATTTTATGTGGAGCCGGCGACGGGAATCGAACCTGCAACCTGCTCATTACGAATGAGCTGCTCTGCCATTGAGCCACACCGGCACATTATTGAAGAATTTTTAAAATTATAATTAACACTAATGGAAATTATACCTCTAACAGAAAATTTTTTCAATAGGCAAAACCAAGAAAAAATCATTTTTAATTTTGTGATAATTATTCACATTTATTGAAAGTTATAACTTCAATAATTTATACTTAACTTAGGCATCAAAATAAATGACCATTATTTTGTTTTTTTCTTTTAAATTATACAAATTAACCTTTATAACTTTTATATACTTTTATATACATTTTAAAGAAAGGATGTGCACTTTATGTCAAGGGCTTTTGGAGAGCATTTACGCAATCTGCGTAAAAAACACTCAAACTTTACCCAACAGGATATGGCCGGGTTACTTAAAATCTCACGTTCAACTTACACTTACTACGAAACAGGTAAATCAGAACCGGGACAGGATACCCTTGCAAAAATATGTGAAATCCTTAAAGTGGACTATAACACCCTTTTGGGGATTCAGGAGGACAAAAGAAATATTTTTGTTGCTTCAGGAAATATCGGATACGGTATCAGCGGTCTGTCCCCTGAAGAAGAACAGATTATTATTGCTTACAGAAGAATGGGACCTGATGATAGGGATTTTTTTAACAGACAGATTATTAATATTGTTAAAAATCTAAATAA